>CAZCWV010000013.1:0-17661 GCA_964502425.1 uncultured Candidatus Peribacteria bacterium
ATGGCGTCGATCGCCACGGCCGTTTTGCCCGTCTGGCGGTCGCCGATGATGAGCTCGCGCTGGCCGCGGCCGATGGGGATCATGGCGTCGATGGCCACGAGCCCCGTCTGGAGCGGCGTGGTGACGGACTGGCGCTCGATGACGCGCGGAGCGATCTTCTCCACCGGCGCGGTCTTCGTGCGCGAGATCGGGGCGCCGCCGTCCTTGGCTTCGCCGAGCGGGCTCACCACGCGACCAATGAGCTCCTCGCCCACGGGGACGGAGAGGATCTGGCCCGTGGCCTTCACCGTGTCCCCCGCCTGGATCTTGGTAAAGTCACCCAGGATGATGGCTCCCACCTCGTCCTCGCCCAAGTTCAACGCGCTCCCCATCACCCCGTTGCCGAAATCCAGCATTTCCGCCGCCCCCACGCGGGAGAGGCCGGAGACCTTGGCGATACCGTCCCCCACTTCGATGACGGTCCCCACGTGCTCGTGGCCCACGTCCTTCTTGAACGTACCGATGCGGTCTTCGAGCGTCTTGATCAATGTATCACTGAGCGTCATAACGGCGGGGGGGATAGGACGGTAGGGACGGAAAATCTTCCGTCCTCCTCATGCGGGAACGGATGACGAAAGGGAACGTTGGAGGCGCGATAGCGATCCGCGTACGGAGGCATCGAAGCGGTCATCGCGGACTTGGAGGACGGCGCCCCCGAGCAGGGATGGATCGGTCTTGCGGGTGAGCGCGGCTTTCTTCTTGAAAACGGTTTCGAGGATGGCGGCGACTGCGTCGGCATCCGTGTTCTCTTCGGGCGTGGTGAGTTCCGCAAAGACCATGCCTTCCTTCTCCATCATGCGACGCACCGTGCGCGGGAACGACCGGATGGCGCGCGCCAGGCCGTGCTTGCGGAGCGTCTCCATTGCCGCGTCCACAACGTCAGCGCACTGCCCCTCCGTGAGCCCCTTGCAGGTCTCGATGAGGGAACGCGCGATGTCGTCGGCGGAAATCTTCATTGGAAGGACGTGGAAAGTTCCTTGGTGAGCTCGTCGATGCGCTTCTTCTGGTCGGCGGGCGTCCACTCGCGCTCCAGGATCTTCTCCGTCATACGGACGATCATGCTCGCCACGTTGCCCTGGACCTCGCCCAGCACACGCTCGCGCTCCTCCTTGAGCTGCCGCTCCCCGCGTTGGAGGATGCGGTCGGCCTCCTGCTGCGCGGCGACGACGAGCTGCTGTCGCGTCTGCTCCGCCTCCTTCTTGCCGCGCTCGAGGAACGCCCCCACCTCGGCATCGATCTTCTTCATCTGCTCCTGCTTGAACACCTCCATCTCCTTCTTCTGCGCTTCGATCATTTTGACGTCCTCCAGGGACTTGCGGATCCTTTCGGTCCGCTTGTCGATGAGGTTCAGGAGCGGCCGATAGACGAGCAACGTAAGCACCCCGGCAACAATGCCGAAGTTGACGATCTGCGCCGCGAGCAGGCCCCAGTTGATGCCGAGCTTCTCTAATAATTCCATGGAATGAGAATGGTGGAGGAGATGATTGGTCGAAACAAACGTTCTTTCGTTATTCTGTTATTTCGAATGAAATTCAAGAAGATTCTACCTGGATGACGAAATAACGAGATAACGAGGAAACGAAAAACGATCACACGAATTTGATGATCAACGCAACCACCAGTGAGTAAATCGCGATGGCCTCGGCGAACGCGACCGTGAGCACCAGGGAGGTCTGGATCTTGGACGCAGCCTCCGGGTTGCGGCCGATGGCCTCCATCGCCTTGCTGGAAATCCAGCCGATGGCGAACGCGGGCATCATGGACCCGAGGATCATCGTGGCGGCCACGAAGACGTTCTTGTCGGAAAAGACCCCGCCACCGGTCACTTGGACGGCTGCCTGCGCGACTTCTGTCGTTGTGGACATAGAAGAATTGGGTAGGAGTGATAGGGGAAAATTTGCGCGAAGAGTGTAGGGATGCGTCAAGAAGCAATCAAGGGTCAAAATGGTGCCATCTTTCACATTATTTGCTCAAAAACAGCGTTCCTGTCCTGAAACAAGGAACCAGGAACGAGGAACCGTCTACCCAGCAACCAGTTAACCAGTTAACCAGCCAACACTTCATGCGCCAACGGTCCATGACTATGCCCCTGTCCCTCATGCTCCTCATGCCCCCCATGCGCCGTCACGGCCATCTTGAGGAAGACGAGCGTGAGCATGGAGAAGACCAACGCCTGGATGAAACCCACGAAGATCTCCAGCCCGAGAAAAGGGATGGGCGCCGCGTACGGCATGAGGAAGGAAATGACGACGAGGAGGACCTCTCCGGCGAAGATGTTGCCGAAGAGACGGAAGGAGAACGAGATGATCTTGGCGAACTCCGCCACAAGCTCCAGGAGCCCGATGAACGTGCCGATGGGATCCTTCCAAGGAGCCACGAAGTACTTGCCCGCGTACGGGAGGATGCCGAGCATCGCCGCACCAAAGACCTGCGTGGTGATGACGGAGATGAGGGCCACGGCAAGCGTCATATTCACGTCCGCATTCATGGAACGGAAGACGGGCATGGCCACCTCGTGCCCCTCGTGCATCCCCAGAATGGTGATGGAGCCGACGCCCGGGAGGATCCCCATCCAGTTGGCCACGGCGAGGAAGAGGAAAATCGTGGTGACGAGCGGGAAGAACGCGCGCGTCTGCTTGCGGTCCCCCACCACGGAATCGAAGAAGTTGAAGAACCCCTCCACGATCATCTCCATCAGGCTCTGGAACCGCCCCGGCACGTCCTTGTACTTCGTCGCCCGCGTGAGGAGCGCCACGATGATCAACACGGCCATCGCCAGCCACGCCATGATGAGCGTATTGCGGATCTCGAACGACCCGATGTGGGCGATGGTTTCGGAGGCGAGGGTGGGAGCTTCGACGGAGGCCATAGCGGGGGGATTCTAATGCAAAACTTGTGGTGAGGCTAATCGAACCATGGAGAATGGAAAACTTGTGGTGAGGGGAACCGAACCATGGGAAATTCCTTCGGTGATTCATTCCAAAGCTTCAATGATGCCTTTCTCTGCTAAATCTCGGATTGTATCCCTCACGCGCGAACATGCCTGAGAAACTTGAGTGGGGAGCTGAATTCCTGGAACTTCTTCACGTGTTTCCTCAATAAATACAACTGTTCCCAATAACTCCTCGATAGTGCTTGTCATGAATTGCTGCCTGAAGGACACTCTCGTATCATCTGATATTTCCGAAGAGCGCGAGACTGTCAACATCTTCACCAGCGCAGTCGAAAAATGTGGATTGTCTTTGGTGCTCAGGGACGCATCTATCTGCTGCAAACCTGCATCCAGATTCTGGAGTAACTGTTCTGCCTCTTGAACAACACCATACACATCACACCTCACCCCGAGGGAATCAATACCCATGCATTGAGCATACTGAACTTTCTGCATCGTGCAATGCCCTCCGTAGTCGATATCTCGTCTTTCAGAAGCGCTTTTCCAGTATCTCCTTCAATTTCCTCTTCACACCAAGAAAAGAGAGGACGAGCGCCAGACCGAGCCCGACGAGGATGAAGATGGGCGACGTCCCGAACGACCGGTCCAGGTACGCCCCACCGAAGCCGAGAGCGACCGCGGGGATGGCGATAATCCAGCCCATATCCCACACGAGGCGCACCGCGAGCGCAAGGGCGTCGCGGAGGCGTTCTTCCTTAACGTTCGACGGACCCAATGGGGATTGATCGGCCATACGGACAGTGTACCCTATTGCCTTTGCTCTTTAACATCCCCGCGTAGGGAGTCATTTGACCCTTTCACTTTCACGGAGGGGTCAGATCCCCCTCCCTACTCATTAAGGAGAATCACAATGCCAACGTATTCGCGCACTGTGTTGTGGGGAGATATGCCCCACAGGCTTCGGGTGGTACAGAAGGATGATATTCCCCTCCATGCCACCTTGAAGATCGTGAAGCCTCGAAGAACGCAGGCCATCGAGTTCGATTTCCCGATAGGCATCGACCTCGATCGATTCTATCGATCCTGGAAAGAGCAACAATGTAACTGGATCGAAATATCACAGGATGAACGGGATGGCATCTTCACCGCCATCCGTCTGATCCTCATCCACGATTCGAACATGGCAATTCTGTGGCGGGTGATGCATTTCAGGGCAAAACCCTACGACGCTGCGGAAATCGTGGAATTCACGCCTGAGCTCATGGCAACGGTAAGAGCCATGAGATAATGCAGTGGGAGGGGGAACTGGGGGCAGGGCGAAATCGCCTTGCCTCCCTTTCTGCAAAGGTAAATATCCGGAAAACTCTGCTTACAAGCATCACGCAGCGAGAGCCACCTGCTTCTCAAGCTTCGTGATCCGTTTCTCATGATCCCCGACTGAACCCGTGAGACGCTTATCAATGTTGATCAGGACCACAAGCACGTCATCAATGGATTGATGGATGCCCTTGCCCATTGCGTACATGTCTTGCCGAAGCTCTTTGGCTTCTGCTTTGAGTTCCCCCCGAAGCTCTTTGATTTCTGCTTTGAGTTCCACCCGAAGCTCTTTAATGTCCGTCTTCAGTTCCCCTTTCACCAATCGCAGATCCCCATTCACCGCCTGAACGTCCTCTTGCACTGCTTGGACATCCTCTTTCACGGTTTGGACATCACCCTTTGTGGCCGGTTGTTGGGAATCGTCCCCCTGCATAGGAAAAGCACTGTACTCGTCCTGATCGTCAAAGCGCAAGGGTGAGCATCACTGCTCGATCCTCGGCGTTTTGCCTCTCGCCTTCTTCCGGCGAAGCGCCGCGAGCTTGGCCAGTTCGCGCTCCATGATGGCCGAGGCCTCCGCGAAGCCCTCCACGTCGTCGCGCTTCTCCTTCTGCAGGCGCGCGGCCTCCTGCTTGGCTTTCTCGATAGCCTCCTCCTGCAACTCGTCCGCGCGGTCCGCCGTGTCGGCGAGGATCCGGAGGGACTGGCCGTCGATCTCCACCACGCCCCGAGACACCGCGAAGACGTGCTCCTCCCCCTTGCCGCGCACGAGGATGGACCCGGGCACCACGATGGAGATGAGCGGAATATGGTGCGGCAGGACGGTGATCTCGCCCTGCGGCGTGGGCAGCGATACCGATTCGGCATCGCCTTCATAGAGGACTCTGTCCGGCGTGATAAGTTGGAAGTGGAGCATCAGAGCGGTCAGGAATCAGGATGATGGGGGATAGTTCCTCGGAATCATCGGCATCGTCGGCAACCTCGGCATCCTCACGTCACGCCTTCACCTCGTCAATGCCCCCCTTCATGTAGAACGCCTGCTCCGGCACGTCGTCCAGTTCGCCGTCGAGGATCGCCTTGAACGAGCGGACGGTCTCCTTCATGGAGACGAACTTGCCGGGGAAGCCCGTGAAGACCTCGGCGACGAAGAAGGGCTGCGAGAGGAAGCGCTGGATCTTGCGCGCGCGGTGCACGGCGCGCTTGTCCTCCTCGGAGAGCTCTTCCATGCCGAGGATGGCGATGATGTCCTGCAACTCCTTGTAGCGCTGGAGGACGCGCTGCACGGATCGCGCCACGTCGTAGTGCTCCTGACCCACGGTGTCCGGGGCGAGGATCGTGGAAGTGGAATCGAGAGGATCGACGGCGGGGTAGATGCCCAGCTCCGCGAGCGAGCGGGTGAGAACAATGGTGGAATCCAGGTGGCCGAACGTGGTGGCCGGCGCGGGGTCCGTGAGGTCGTCCGCGGGGACGTAGATGGCTTGGACCGACGTGATGCAACCTTTCTTCGTGGACGTGATGCGCTCCTGCACCTGCCCCATTTCCGTGGCGAGCGTGGGTTGGTAGCCGACGGCGGAGGGCACGCGGCCGAGGAGAGCGGAGACTTCGGAGCCCGCCTGCGTGAAGCGGAAGATGTTGTCGATGAAGAGGAGGACGTCCTTCTGCTCCTCGTCGCGGAAGTACTCGGCAATGGAGAGACCCGCGAGCGCCACGCGGAGGCGCGGCCCCGGCGGCTCGTTCATCTGACCGAACACGAGGGACGTCTTCTCCAGCACGCCGGATTCCTTCATCTCCATGTAAAGGTCGTTCCCCTCGCGGCTCCGCTCCCCTACTCCGGCGAAGACCGAGAGGCCGCTGTGCTCCTCCGCAATGTTGCGGATGAGTTCCTTGACGACCACGGTCTTGCCCACGCCCGCGCCACCGAACAAGCCGACCTTCCCTCCTTTCAAAATCGGACAGATGAGGTCGATGACCTTGATCCCCGTCTCCAATATTTCCGTCTCCGTGGACTGCTCCGAGAAAAGAGGAGGAGCGCGGTGGATGGGGTACTGCTTCTTCGTCTTCACCGGAGGCATCCCGTCGATGGGTTCGCCAAGGACGTTGAACATGCGCCCCAGCGTCTCCTTCCCCACGGGAACCGAGATGGGCGCGCCAGTATCTTCCACCAACGTCCCGCGCTGCAAGCCGTCCGTTGCGCCCATGGCGATGGTGCGGACCATGCCGCCGTCCAAGTGGTTCTGTACTTCGAGGACCAAATCCTCCTTGCCGACCTTCGTCTTCAACGCGGAGAAGAGGGACGGGAGCTGTTCCCCCCCGGGGAATGTGCAATCGACCACAGCACCGATGACTTGCGCGACGGAACCAGGCATACGAGAGAAGAGAAGCAAATGAGCCGATCCATGCTACAGAAGCGCCCCTTTCCTGCCAAGGGTCATCGAACAACAATTTTGTCGAGGGGCGTGGGCTATTCCTCCTGCTGACATACAACCGTGCTAGAAATGGGAAGAATCTGACGCATCCGAAGAAACCGAGGTGTGGTCATACCTCGGTATCAGGGGAATCGTCTGTATCCTCGGTTTCTTCGGATTCCTCGGCTTCCTCGGTTTCTTCAGTCCTCATTGCATGTACAACCGCCCATCCTGCTTCCCCAGGAGTTCCGCTGCAAGGGGCACCGTGATGTACTGGCGGTAGTAGTAGTAGTACTGGCCCTCGGGCACATCCAGCACGGGGAAGATGAGCGCAGGGACGAGAAGTTCCTTGCCCTGCGTCCCATCCTGCACGTACGTGAGCATGTAGCCGGTCTTCGGCTCGCCGAGCTTGATCTCCACGGTCTTCACCGTGGCGCCGTCGTTCTGGTCCAAGACGGAAACAGGCATCTTCTCCATGTTCTTGAGGTACGTGCGGATCGTCTCGGGGTCCTGGATGCCATCGTACGCGGAGCTCGCGTAGGTCTGGTTCTGGATACCCCACACGTCACTCACGCGCAGGTGCTTGACATGCACTCCCACGGAGATCCCCGACTTGCCGCCGCCCATGTCGTACACGGGCTCGCCTTCGACGAGGAGGGGGAAGACCACGCGCACCGAATCGGGGACGTAGGCGTACCGCTGGTCCTCCATGCGCTCGTACTCCCTGCGCCAGTTGTTATCCACCTCGGGAGCGCCGTACTGCGCAATATCGATGCCGTGCGACTGCAGGAATCCCTGCGCGATTTCCACGGCTTTCCCGTCGGAGGGGACGTCCGCCGGCGTGGGACGATATTGCTGGTAGCACTCCTCCGACGTGCAGCGGGATTCCGGATGCGGCCACCGCTCCCAATCCTGGGAAATACTGATGGTCCCCTCGCGGAGGGACACGTAGAACATGTAGCCGAACTCCTGCCGCTGCGAAAAGTTGACGGCATCCACCCGCGCGTCGGTGAAGCTCCCGAGGTCCACCATCCCAATATTAAAATTCTTGAGAACGGATGATGCGGCGGGAGCGGAAATGGCCTTCTCGCGCTGGAGGACGTTGACCGTGGCGGGGAGCTCGGGGAACTCGCCCTCATAGAGGAAGACGTACTCCTGGTACTCGGGGGGATAGAGCTTGGACGTTGCAGGGGCATCGAGCGCGGCGCTCTCCGCCGCCACGTCCCCACCTCCGCCTCCGCCGCCTCCGCGACCCTGGGGTACGGTGGACGCGACATCCAAGGCACCGAAAGCGCGGTTGGTTGCCTCGGGACGGATGCTGTAGGTGAAGAGGGAATCCGTACCGTCGGCATCCCCCCTCACGAAGGAGGAGAGGCTCTCCGGACGGAGGACGAGATAGGTGGCGGGAACGGCGAGGAGGACGCCGACGAGGAGGCCCGCGATGGCGGGCGTGAGGCGTGAGAGGGTGTGCATGGTGAGGAAGGGGAAACCGCGACGCGCGGTCGCGGACGGATGGGAAGATTCCTGCGCCCGCGCCATGAGCTGCGCGCGCAATTCCTGGACGAACCGCTCGTCCGGCCGGATGTCCGGCTTGTGCTTGAGGAGCTTTGCGACGAGCGGGACAAGTTCGGCTTCGTGGTCCCGCAGGGTCGGGTCGATCCTGTAGAGCTCTTCGAGGAGGGTTGTGACGGAGCCGGAGGGGAGGGATGACGGAAAGTCCATGGGAACGGAAGGAAAGTTGACTGGTTAATTGGATCTGTCGAGAAGGGAGGCAAGGAAGAGGAGGACAATCATGCCGGGACCGAATTGCGAACGGAGGGATTCCAACGTGCGGCAGAAGATCACCTTGCAGTTGTTCTCGGATTTGCCGGTGACCTCGGCGATCTCGCGGTAGCTCAGCCCGTCCCACAGACGCATCAGGACGATGTCGCGCTTGAGGGGATCGAGCTTGGCCAGTTCCTTGCGCACCTGTCGGAGCGCCACGGCCTCACCGGCATCCTTCGTGGCATCGTCGTCCGCGGGAGGGTCGAACGTGTCGTCCAGGACCTCGGTGGAACGGTGCGCGCGGAAGTGGTCCGTGACCGTGTTGCGGGCGATGCGGTAGAGCCAGGCGCCGAAGTTCCCCCTGTCGGCGCGGAAGGAGCGGATGCCTTCCATGGCTTTTAGGAACGTCTGGCTCGTGAGGTCCTCCGCGAGTTGCCTGTCGAACGTGCGGTAGGAGACGAAGCGGTAGATGGGCGTGACGTACGCGTCGTAGAGCGTCGTGAAGGCCGTCAAATCGCCCTGCTGGCAGGTGTGAATGAGCGCGAGTTCTTCGGCATGCTGGTCCGAAGACGGAGAATCCGGTGGCTGAGCCATGGCGGGAACCGGGAGGAAGGAGCGAGTGGAACAGTTCCACCCATTTCTACGGGAAAGCGGTTGATAGGTTACACCACTGTCTGACGGATGCCGAGGATTCCGAGGATTCCGAAGATGCCGAGGAGAGGTCAGGCTGCATTCCCCGGATCTCTTTGAATAGAATATCCTCGGCATCGTTGGCATCCTCGGCATCTTTCCCTAGCGAATTTTTCCTGATGGAATGCGACGATGGGAGAACCACTGCCGCGTCACCTCCACCACTGCCGGAAGGATGGACACGATGATGATGGCGAGGATGACAATGGAGAAGTTCTCCTCCACGAAGCGGATGCTCCCGAAGAAGTAGCCCCCGAAGAGGAAGAGCGTGACCCAGATGAGTCCGCCGAGAACGTTGTAGTAGACGAAGGAGGGGTACGTCATCCGCCCCACGCCGGCGACGAACGGCACCACGGTACGGAGAATGGGGATGAACCGCGCGAAGACGATGGCCTTGCCGCCGTAGCGCTCGTAGAAAGCGTGTGCGCGGTCCAGGTGGTCCTGCCGGAGAATGCGCCATTTCTTCACGAAGAGCTTGGGCCCCACGTACGAGCCGATGGCGTAATTGAGGGAATCCCCCACGATGGCCGCAATGACGAAGAGGAAGAAGAGGACGGCGACGGAGAGCGACCCCTTGGCGGCAAACGCGCCCGCCGCGAAGAGGAGGGAATCCCCCGGCAAAAACGGCATCACCACGAGTCCCGTTTCGCAGAAAATGGTGACGAAGAGCAGGAGGTACGTGAGCAAGCCGAACTTTTCGATGATGAGATCGAGGTACACGTCGAGGTGCACGAGAATGTCGATGGTCTGCTGGAGGAACTCCATAGAAATTCAAAATGAGAAATGCAAAATGCAAAATGATTTCCTTTCATTCTGCATTTCAAATTTTACATTTTGCATTCTACTGGTGAAAGGAAGAAAAAGAAACAGGACGGAAACTCTCAGCGGAGCAGATCGAGCGCGCGGAGGAGCTGCGTGTCGCGCGTCAGGTCGACGGGAACGGTGATGTTCGGCTCCACGCCGATGCCTTCGATCTTCGTCCCCCCGGGCGTATGCCATTCCGCGATCGTCATCTTGAGGCTGGAACCGTCGTTGAACTCCACGAGTTCCTGCACCGTGCCCTTGCCGAAGGTCTTCTCGCCGACGACGGTGGCGCGCTTGTGGTCTTGGAGGGCTCCCGCCACGATTTCCGAGGCGCTCGCGGAGCCGCGGTTGACCAGGACGACGACCGGCAGGGCAGCCGCGAAAATCGGCTCCCCCCGCGTCTTCTCGTCCGTTTCTTGATTCGGCGTAAGGATTTTGACGTACGTGCTCCGGAGGGGGAGGAACGCGCTCACCACCACCTCCGCGGCATCCAGGAGCCCGCCCGGGTTGTTCCGCAGGTCGAGCACGATTCCCCGCGGCTGCGTGGCGGCAACCTCCTTCATCTTGCTGCGGAATTCATTGTTCACGGAGTGGCCGAACTGGTGGAGCGTGACGATGGCGATGCCGCCCTGCTCACCTACCTCCATATCCGCGATACGGACCACGTCCCGCGTCACAGACACATCCATCTCGTTGCCGTTCCGCCGGATGTGGAGATTGGCGACAGACCCTTTGGGCCCGCGGACCTTGTTCACGGCATCCTCGTAGGAGAGGCCCGTGAGCGACTCCCCGTTGACGGAGAGGATCGCGTCGCCCGCAAGCAGCCCCGCACGTTCGGCGGGCGAACCCGTGACGGGCGCGACGATGATGAGGATGCCGTCCTTCTGCTCCACCTGCGCGCCGATTCCCGTGATCTCGCCCTTCAGCTGCGTCTGGAACTCCTGCGCGGAGCTGGGACGGTAGAAGACGGTGTAGGGATCATCCAGGCTCTTCACCAGTCCTTCCACGGAACTGTACCCCGCTTCGGTATTCTGGATCTTGTCCTTGTAGAGGTAATCGCGCTGGATGAGATCCCAGACGGTGTCCAGGATTTCCTCCTTGGGGAGGGAGGGAGATACCGTATTGATCTGGATCCGGATCTGCTGGCCGGGAAGCACCTGCACGCCCGCACGCTCCGTGGCGTTCCGGAAAAGCGCTTTCTCCTGCGCGAGGGTCAGGGGACGGTTCCAGCCGAAGAACGTACTCCGGAACGGACGCATCCACCGGCGTTCGATCGCCACCGCGGCCGCCTTCTTTGCCCCGTCGGTCTTGACGTCCGTGAACGTGTCCTCCAAGACATCCTTGGGCGTTTGCCGCGCCAGCGCCGTGAGCACCTCCAACGCCTCCCCGCGCGTGATGGCGCGCTCGATGTTGATCCGGTCCCCCGAAGCCAGGGGATACAACGCCCCGAGTTCCTGCGCGGCGCGCGCGTAGGGAAGCAGCGATGCCGGAATGCCGGTGTACGGCATATCGCCGGTTTTCTTCAGCTTGATGTTCAGCCTGCTGATCGCCGCGCGCAGGAAACTCCCGCGCGACACGGTCTGCGCCGGCGCGGAGGAGGAAGAGGAGGCGGATGATGCGGCGCCCGCAGCCGTCACCTGCAGCAGGAGGGATACGGCGAGTGCAGCGGAAGCCGCACGGCGGAAGAACGTGGAGGAACGGCTGGGCCAGGGGAGACACATACGGGCAATCAGGGGGAGAGTGGTTGGCATCGTAGAGAAAGATGGAGGGGGAACGCAATCGGAAGACGTTGAAATGGAGGAAACCGAGGAAGCCAAAGAAGCCGAGGGGTTCTACGGTGAGGCAGAACCGATTTTTGCGTAGGCGCTAGGGCTAAAATGACCTTCAAAGAAAAGGAATCGTTTCAATCACCTTCAAGCCCATTCCCCTTTGTTGCACGATGGATATGTGCATATTCGTCCCTACGAGAAACTTATCGCATGGCGTGAAGCACATGGTCTTTCCCCTTATATCTACATACTGACATCATCCTTCCCCTCACACGAACGATTCGGTCTTGTATCCCAGATGCGGAATGCGAGCTCAAGTG
The DNA here is from genome assembly GCA_964502425.1 of uncultured Candidatus Peribacteria bacterium. Lineage (GTDB taxonomy): Bacteria > Patescibacteriota > Gracilibacteria > Peribacterales > Peribacteraceae > CAIKAD01. The sequence continues at coordinate 11,999 of CAZCWV010000013.1, forward strand.
TGCCAATAAACATCGCGGAAGGGAATGCGAAGCGGTCACACCATGAACGTGCGTACTATTTCGAACGAGCGTCCGCTTCCTTGGAGGAGATCCACTACGAATGCCAACTGTCCAAGGATCTTGGGTATATGACAGAACGTGATTTCAACCATTGCGATGATCACATTCAACGCACGAGCTATCTTCTCACAAAGCTCCGTTCCAGTATCCGCTGACACCTCTTCGGCACCTTCAGTTTCTTCGGTTTCTTCAGATTGCCCTTGCTTACGCCGCCTGCGCAAAGGTGCCGCCAGCCTCCTTCCGCCGTTCCCGCCGCGCTTCCGCCGCCCGCTTGATGGCTTGCTTCCGGCGCGTGGAATCCTGCACCATGCCCTTGCGAAGCTGCCCGCGAATGTCCGCAACGATTTCCCGCGCCCTTCCCGCTGCAATGGTCCCGTCTTCCTCGTACTCCTGGAGCAAGACCCCCGCCAACCCGAGCCGGACCTGTAATTCCTCGGCATGGATATCCTGTTCCGGGAGCGTGAACTCCATCTCGTCCATCAGCTTCTGCATCCTCTCCAGGAACGGCTGCGCGTAGTGGAGGAAGAGCTGGCCGCTCTTCCCGTCACGGTAGAACTCGCAGTACTCCGGATGGGCGGCGTAGAGGGAACGCGCGACGTCCGTCCATGCGCTTCCATACTGTGCGCAGGAGACCCAGCCTTCCGGCGCCTCCCGCTGCACTTGCGCGCGGATGGCCTGGATGGCATCGGGTGCAATGTACGTCGCCGGCCCCGCTTTGCTCCAGAATTTCTGCACGACATCACGTCCCTGGGCACGGAAGCGCTCCACCATCAGTTCGATGGTCGACCGCGCGACCCCGAGCTCTTCCATGAGAGCGCGGCGCGTGAGCCAGCCTTTGGGGGAGAGGATGCGTTTCATTCTTGGACGACAAAGAGGTCAGTCGTAACGAGATGCCCCCGCTCCTGCATGTTGCCCTTCTGGAGGAAGAGCGTGGTGAGCAGCCAGAACCCGCCCACGACGTAGAGGAGTGAGGGCAGGAGGAGAAGGGCAACGTAGTGGAGCGGCGAGCCAGGCGGCGCTTGGAGGAGCTCGCCGAAGGTGCGCGGGTTACCGGGGAGGACGTCGGGGAGCGTGACGAGGAAGTTGCTGATGGCGTGGAGGACGGTGGCGACTACCACGCCCGTCGTGATCATCTCGCTGCGGAAGTGGAACTCCTTCTGGAGTCCGACGAGGGCATGGCTGCCATCCGCGGTCCAGAACTTGCGCCCACTCTTCTGCGCGTCCCGCACCGCGGGATCCAGGAAGAACGCGACGCCGAGGAAGTACCCCAGCAAACCGGTGGAGACGATGTGCACCATGCTCGTGAGGATGGAGCGTCCGGCGATGTTGCCGAGGAATGCGGCCCAGTCCGGCCGCGGCTGCTGGAGGAACTCCTTCACGAAGCTGAAGAAGTAGCCCGTGGAGGTGATGTTCTCCGCGAAGGCAAAACCGATCGCCACCATGATCGCCAACTGCATGGCATCATCGATGCTGGAGAAGAATTGCTGGCCGTTGCGCCGCAGCACCCAGTACTTACTCCCCTCCTCCAGGAGGCCGACGAAGACGAATGTGAGGAAGAGCGAGAGAAGCGTCACTTGCAGCGGCGGCGCGTCGCTCGCCGCGCTGATGGTCTGCTGGACCGTGGTGTGGAAGCTCTCCGGCACCACGCGAAACACGAAGAATTGCAGCTCGAGCTGCCGCTTGACCAGCGCGTCGTAGAACAGAATCGGCACCGTGGAAACCATCCCCGAGAGGAACATGAGGAGCACCACGCTCAACCGTTCGCGGTGGTACCGGAGGAAGAGCGTGCACCAGATCACCGCCGGCACCGCGGCGATGCCGATGGCGATGAGGTGCGCCACCCGCTCCTGCGGCGATTCCTGGTAGAGCATGTCGTACCCAATCCAGAAGATGAACGTCGCAAACACCATCGCCTTCACGTTGGCATCCCACGGCCCAAAGAGGAATTTCCACACGAGGATGATGGCCACCACGCTCAGCGTGATCATGATGGGGTCGTTGAGAGCGTCGGCCCCGAGAAGCGCCCGCGTGAACGCGATGAGGATGAAGCTGACGAGCGTGCCGCTGATGCAGGCGAAGACGTACTCCTTCGCCCCCCGCCACACGAGGAGCAGAATCCCCATCACCAAGGCCATCCCGCCGAGGACCATGAACGCGCGCACGCGTCCCTCGGGCCCGGAGAACGGCGCGATGGAACCGAGCGTCCGCATGGAGACCACGATCATCGCCACCATGCCCACAAGACCGAGGATGATGGTGCGCAGCGACGGCAGGTACGGCTGACGCCGCTCAATGCTGGCGAGCGACTCCACATCGATGAGTGACACGTTCACGATCCCCATCCACACCCTCGTGAGGAGGGCGCTGAGGATGAGGAATCCTACGAAAATTCCCAGGAGCGCGAGAGCCCCGAACCCTTCTCCCCCCGCGGAATCCAGCGACCCGAACAGCATCGGCGAAACAGCACCCAAGACCGTCTCTGCGATGGATGCAGCCTGCCGAAGGAAAGCCTGCAGGACCATAGGTGTATGTAAATATATTATACAATATATTGCTAGTTTAAGAAACCTATGTTTTTGTAACCATTTGGCCGCTTACTGCAAGATCTTGGTTTTTACGACGTTTGGCCCCCTTCAGAGGAATGGTGATGGCTCCCCCATCGCAGCTCTCGAAGTGGCGGCCATCGCAACGGATCCCGGGGAAATACTCATGTATTTCGTGCAATATTGCACATCATTGTCAAATTCGTTGTCGAAGCGAAGGGTTGGGTGACATCTGCTGCCTGTGGTACGCTCGCCGCCGATGCCAGCCGCCTCCTTGGACACGATTGTCTCCCTCTGTAAGCGCCGGGGATTTGTGTTTCCCGGATCCGAAATTTACGGAGGCCTCGCCAACACGTGGGACTACGGCCCGCTGGGCGTGGAGGTGAAGAACCGCATTCAACAAGCCTGGTGGAAGAGATTCGTCCATCAACGCCCCGACATGGTAGGGCTCGAGAGCGGCATTCTCATGAACGCCAAGGTCTGGGAGGCGAGCGGCCACGTGAAGAACTTCAATGACCCGCTCGTGGACTGCAAGAACTGCAAAGCGCGCTTCCGCGGCGACAAACTGCTCGAGGAAAAATTGGGAGTGGAGGCTGTTTCGGTTCTCACGCTCCAACAGATCCAGCCGATGCTCGTGGCGGAGAAGATCCGCTGTCCCAGTTGCGGTAAGGTGGACTGGGCGACCGCGAAAAAGTTCAACATGATGTTCCAGACGCACCAGGGCGTGGTGGAAGACGATGCCGCTCTCGTGTATCTGCGGCCGGAAACGGCGCAGGGGATGTTCGTGGATTTCAAGAGCATCGTGGATACCATGAGGATGCGTTTGCCTTTTGGTGTAGCGCAAATTGGCACGGTCTTCCGCAACGAAATCACCCCCGGGAACTTCACCTTCCGCACGCGGGAATTCCAGCAGATGGAGATTGAGTACTTCGTGGAACCGGGATCGGAAGCTCCCCTCTTCGAAGAATGGCAAAAGATAATGTGGCAGTGGTGCCGTGACCTGGGACTTTCGGAAGAACGACTCCGTATTCGGGAACACTCCAAAGAGGAACTCGCGTTCTACAGTTCACGCACGATCGACATCGAATACCTGTACCCCTGGGGATGGGGCGAGCTCTACGGTCTCGCTAACCGCGCGGATTACGATCTCGCACAACATGAAAAATTCTCCGGCCAGGATCTCAAGTTCACCGATCCGGATGATCCTACGCGCAAGTTCCTCCCGTACGTCATCGAGCCCACGTTCGGCCTCACGCGCACCGTCCTCGCGGTCCTGCTGGAGTGCTACACCGAAGAGAAGCTCGCGAATGGGGAGGACCGCACCGTCATGAAACTCCCCGCGAACATCGCGCCGTACGACATCGCAATCCTCCCACTGTCGAAAAAGGATCACCTGATCAGTAAGGCAAAAGAATTGTATAATAAAGTTGTTCAAGAAACGGACCTCGTCTGCAACTTCGACATCACGGGATCCATCGGCAAGCGCTACCGGCGCCAGGATGAAATCGGGACGCCCCGCGCCATCACCGTGGACTTCGGGACGCTGGGAGAGGATGCGAAGCAGGGGGAGAAGGACACCGTGACGATCCGCGACCGGGATACGCTCAAGCAGGAGCGCATGACGATCGACGCACTGCTCGACTACCTCCGTACGTCAGACAGATAGTCCAACGACGGATTCCAGTTTCTGAATGCGTTTCCCGTGGTCTTCACTCCTATCTCTGAGAACCTCGATTTCCTCGCGGTTCGCATGCAGCATCTCTTGATGAATGTTCTCAACAGCCACATCGAAGTACCTCTTCATTGTTTGTAAGGACTCCTCTTTCTTTATTTCCATCTTCTCTTCCATCGTCTCGACCAACTCGTCTTTCCACCGCTCCGTCGCAACATACAACTTCCCCATGCTCTCCATGAGCATACCAATGTCCTGCTTCGTGGCCGGTGCCGCTTGATCGTGCTGCGTCATGGGCCGATGATCCTATCAAAGGAATCCCCCCAAAAGACACTCCCCGAAACTTTATGAATCAACCTTCGACATTTTCCCTTCCCTAAGCCACGAAAGACGTTCTACGATCACGCAGAACACCCGGGGAAATCCCAGAATGCATTGCATGAATACTGGTTTTCCTCTATAAACTCCACGCAACCCCGACCGATCGCCGCGTTCCTCATCCCTACGGGGATGCCTGCGCACAAGAGCGAAAGGACGTCGGAGCCAAGCCCCAAGGATCATGCACCACCGGTACCCTTCCTGCCCTTCCTCACTTTCCTGCCTTTCCTCACCTTCCTCACTTCCCTATGCCTATCCCTTCCGAGAAAGAACTGCTCCTGAGCGCCGTCCACTTCGGCCACCGCAAGGAGAAGTGGAACCCCAAGATGAAGCCGTACCTGCACGGCACACGCAAGGGAATCCACATCTTCGACCTCGTACAGACGCGGCAGCGCCTGGAGACCATGTGCGCCGCGCTCAAGAAGCTGCAAGCCGAGGGAAAGGGCATCCTCTTCGTCTCCACGAAGCAGCAAAGCATCCCCTTCATCGAGCATCTAGCGGGGATCCTCAACCAGCCGATGGTGACCAAAAAGTGGATTCCCGGACTCCTCACCAACTGGAGCACGATCCGCCGCCGCCTGAAGTACTACCTGGACCTGCAGCGCTCGTTCCAGACGGGAGAGGTGGAGAAGTACACCAAGAAGGAACAGATGGCGTTGCGCAAGAAGCTCGCCAAGCTCGATACAGCCCTCGCCGGCGTGGCGCACATGACCGGCCTTCCGGAAGCCGTCTTCATCCTGGACGCCGTCCGCGACCGCGTGGCGGTGCTGGAAGCGGCTAAGCTCAAGATCCCCATCTTCGGCGTCTGCGATTCCAACGCCGACCCGGATCTCTTCGCCGCCTTCGTGCCGGCCAATGACGACGCCGTCAAATCCATCGCCCTCATCCTGCAAGTTGTGGAAAGCGAGCTCGCGGACGTCGCGCCGAAGCACGTCCACGCCGCGCCAGGCATGGCCAAGAGCACTCCCGACCCCCTCGCCGCAGAGATGCGGGAGAAGCAGGCGTAATCT
>CAZCWV010000014.1:0-2346 GCA_964502425.1 uncultured Candidatus Peribacteria bacterium
TATTCTACATAATTCAATTGTCCAACATGCTGCTCCGAAGCATAGGCTCTTTCTATAGCGTTCATCTGATGCTGCACTTCGTGGCAGAGGGTACTCATGGCAATGTACTGAGCAAATATGGTCCGATTATTCTGATAATCCCGCATTAACCGGTCCCCCATACTAGTAATGAAATTCTCTGGTCCAAATATCTGTTTTGCTGAAAAGATCTTATTCGCCCATTGTAAGCAGGCATAGTTGTTAACGATGGCGAGCCAGGAATTATTATCGCTAAGTCCTGTATATGTTGATGGAACGTGGAGTGGATATACTTGATTCACTAGAAAGGATTCGCATTGTTCGTTTGCATATTGATATTGTGCTTTCCCAACAATTTGCCCAATACCAATAGTTTCGGTTCCTTCTCGATCGTGCGTACGTAGCAATAGAATGTTATGTTTGAGTAACAATGAACGAAGAGCGGGTAGGATTGCACAATATCTGTCTATAGGCGTGAGTGATGTGCCGAGTTTCTGCTCCCATTCTTGAACAGCATGGGTGATGATCGTTTCATCCATGCCTTCGATGCCACATGCCTTTACATGTTGTATTGCAGAAAATAATGCTCGTTCTTCTCCCTGGAAACAATAAGAAAATATACCTGGAATGATCTCATCCTTTACGACTCGTGCTGCTTCATTCTGAGAAAAATAATCATGTGCTTCTCTGCTGAGGAACGTCAGCATCGCTTCATGAGACGAGCGGAGATTAGTGATTGACTTTCGTTGCTGGTCGATGATTTCAAACAGACGTCTTCGTACTGTAGATGATAAAGTATTGATGTGATTACGTCGTTCAGGGTCAATTACTTGCTGTTGAAGTTTAATTAAGTCACACAAAGCACGTTCTTTGATATCTATCAGGGTATCGGAACGAGGTGGAACAACTTTCCGGAGCAATTTTCGATCTTCTTCCATATGTATTCACAATGATATGATATACACATGTTGTCAATAGCCATTGAGCGGGCTTAAAAAATCTTCTTTATACTTCCTTCCATAATCCCTTCCCAGCCACAATCCGGCGCCGATCCGCTCCAGAATGCCTTCGCGAGCGTCGGTCTCTCCGCCCCTTACCCCGCCTTCCCACCCGTCCCATCGGGGATGGAAGCACTACGCGGGAAGAAGGTGATGCTCGTGGATGATTCCGAGGACGTCCTGCGCGCCTTCATCCCGCCGCTCATGGCCGCGACGGAGGGCAGGGCGCTCTTCCTGCGGCCGCACGGGGAAGATGCCGCAGCGCTGGCCAAGGCGATCACCGCCCGGGCGCCGGACGTGGTCCTCATGGATGGCGAGCTCTCGGGCGGGCTCCAGGGGTTTGCAGTCGTCCGGGAACTGCAGGCGGTCCGGCCGCAGGTCCGCTGCATCGGCTTTTCGTCCGCGGAGGGTTTGCGCGAGACGTTCCTTGCCGCGGGGGCGGTGGGTTTCGTGGAGAAGCACGCGGGGGATCCGTGGGGGTCATTGCACGAAGCGGCGGTGATGCTCTCATGGTGAAAATGGAGGCGTTCTCTCAGGTCATAGAACTTACTTTGTGGCTTCTGTTTGAGGAAGATCGTCAATGATACGTAAACCCTCATCCTAACCTTCTCCCTTTGCGGGGGAGAAGGGATGTATGTTGTTTTTGTTATGCTTCTTGCTTCCAAGCGCTTCAAAAAAACCATCGGGTATGCCCGGAGGCTGCGGCAAACCATGACCCAGCCTGAACTCCTACTCTGGAAAACCCTGCGGGGGCGGCGGTTTCGAGGCTGGAAGTTCAGAAGACAGGTCCCTATCGGACCGTTCATCGTGGATTTCTTCTGCGCAGAGCAGAAGCTCATCATCGAAATCGACGGGAGCGTTCATGCTTTCAAATTACGTTCGGACATGAAAAGGCAGGAATTCCTGGAACGAGCGGGATACCGCGTGTTGCGGTTCCTGAACGTTGAAGTATTGTGCTCTCTGGAGTGGGTTCTTTCGTGTATTGAGCGTGTTGTGCAGGGAGAACAGAAACAAGAACATTCCTTCTCCCGCCCCGCGGGAGAAGGGGAGGTTGAGGGGTGAAGTGGTTTGTGACGGTATTCGTGGAAAGTACATTGAGAATTCGATGGCGCAATACCGCAATTGCATCGTTCCCCGCCTATTCCGCATACTGGATCCCGTCTTTCCCCCTGTTTCCGTATGCGAAAGCTGCTCGCGCGTTTCCTCACGCCAACGTTCTTCGCCGGTATCGCGGCCGGCGTCCTCCTCACGTCCGGCGCCGCGGCCGGTCTGCTCGGTTCGTCGGTGTTCCCGGATATCTCCTACGGCGTGTTTTACGATGAGGCGGTTG
>CAZCWV010000014.1:2356-17267 GCA_964502425.1 uncultured Candidatus Peribacteria bacterium
GGTTGGGGAGCTGAACGCGCTGGGCATCATCCAGGGGTACCAGGACGGCAGGTTCCGTCCCAATGACTACGTCACGCGCGGGCAGGTGGCAATCCTCCTCCAGCGGTTGCGCAATGAGTTGAACGGCATCCCGATCATCACGTCCTCCTCTTCCTCCGTTCTTCCTCCGGCAACGACATCATCCTCCAGTTCATCCGTGGCGGCCGTCTCGTCCTCCTCACGTTCTTCCGCCGCTTCCTCGGCCGCGTCGGCCAACCGCACGGTGGGGTCCTTCCGTTTCATGCAGGAGAATTACAACATTCCGGACCTGGCGCCGAGCATCAGTATCCTGGTGATGCGTGAGGGCGGGACGCGGGGCGAGGTGTCCGTTGCGTACGATCTCTCGGGGGGCACGGCCACTCCCAACGTGGACTACATCGCCACGCGCGGCGTGCTGACATTTAAGGCGGAGGAGACGAGCAAATCGATCTACGCCCGCGTCGTCCGCAATGCCGCGGCGTTGGGGAACCGCACCATCGTCCTCACGCTCAGCAATCCCACGAACGGCGCCACACTCCTCTCGCCTTCCACGACCACCATCACCCTCGTGAAGGGCGGCACGACTGCCGGGTCGAGCAGTAGCAGCAGCACGGGGACCGTGACCGACAACGGGGGAGGAATCATCACCTTTACGGCGAGCGCGTACAACGTCATGGAGAATGGCGGTACGGCCACCATCACCGTGGTGCGCACGGGGACCACCACCGGAGCGTCCGGGGTGGAGTACGAGATGGTGGACGGTTCGGCGGTCAACGCCACCCACTACAACCGCAACAACGGGACACTCGCCTTTGCCGCCGGCGAGGCCACCAAGACGTTCACGGTGGGTATCATGAACAACGCGGCGCCGGACGGCAGTGCGCAACTCACGATGCAGATCAAGAGCCCCACGGGCGGCGCGGTCCTCGGTACGCCCTCCTCCGCCGTCCTCATGATCGTGGATGACGAGAGCATCACCACGGGGTCCGGGACCGTCAAGATGGATCTTGCCACGTTCCGCGCCCTGAACAGCGACGGCATAGCGTACGTCACCATCGCGCGGGTCGGCGTGGTGGGCGGCACGGCCGTCGTGACGTACGAGTGCATGGATGACACCGCGCAGAACGGGGTGGACTACAACCGCGTGTCCGGCTCCGTCACGTTCGCGCCCGGCGAGATGAAGAAGCTCATCGCCATCCCGCTCATCAAGCACTCCGTCTACGAGGGGGAGAGCGAGTTCAAGTTCCGCCTCACCGGCGTCACCGGCAATTCCCTCATGGGATCGCAGATGGATGCGAGAGTGGTGATTGAAGGATGAGCCGGCGTTCCCTCCCCGTGATTCTTGATCAAAAGGTTGAAGGCGGCAGGTTGCCGGTAGTACGATTGGGAATCATGCGTCCGTGGATCGCCATCATCGGCACCGCCGCGCTCCTCGCGTCCTGCGGGGGCGCTCCCACGGGCGGAAACGCTTCCTCCTCCGCGCCTCTTCCCTCCTCCGCCATGGAACTCACCAGCCCCGCGTTCGCCGACGGGAGCGCGCTGCCAGCGTCGTTCACCTGCGACGGCCCCGGCCTCCCGCCTCCCCTCGCCATCCGCGGCGTCCCGGAAGGGGCCGCAAGCCTCGCCCTCATTGTCAACGATCCGGACGCCCCCTCGGGCGACTTCGTCCACTGGACGGCGTGGAACATCACGGCGCAGGACCAGGAGATCGGGACGGGTTCCCTTCCCGTCGGCGTGCGGGAGGGGCGTAACAGCATGGGCGAGCAGGGGTACGTTTCTCCCTGTCCTCCCTCCGGCGCGCACCGGTACGTCTTCACCCTCTACGCGCTCGACGCGGCGCCGGACCTCACGACCGATGCCACGGCGGACGACCTGCGGCGGGCGATGGAGGGGCACGTCGTTGCAGAAGCGACGCTCGTGGGGGTGTACGAGAGATCGTGAGGGAGAACAATCAAGTCCTATGCCTCTCCCGCTACATACCGCGCGCGTTGATTCCCCCATCGGTTTTCTGACGATCACCGCAACGGAGGAGGGGATCACGGGGGTGCGCTTCGGGGGGCGCCGGGGGAACGATGGCCCGATTCCGTTCCATCTCCGCGCATGTATCCGCCAACTGGAAGAATACTTCGCCGGGCGGCGGCGGACGTTCGATCTTCCCCTCCTGTTCACCGGCACGGCGTTCCAGAAGGGCGTCTGGCGGCTGCTCCGCACGGTCCCGTTCGGTACCACGCTCACGTACGGGGAAGCGGCGGCGCGCATCGGGCGGACGGGGGCGGCGCGGGCGCTGGGCAGTGCGGTGGGGAAGAACCCGCTCGCGATCCTCGTTCCGTGCCACCGGATTATTCCCCGCACCTTGTTCCGCAGAAGCTCTCATAAAGGACAACGAGGGTTCCCAGTGGCTTCCACTTCCACGAACAATGGTGCAGGGGTTGGTGGCTACGCGTGGGGATCCTGGCGCAAGGAATGGCTTTTACGCCACGAAACGGTGGAGAAGACGAAGATGCACACAAAAATTGACATTTGAGTGGAAAGGTAGTACAACTATCCCCTTATGACCCATCACACCCTCCTCTCCAAGGTTACCGGCGCGACGCTCGTGCTCGTGCTCTCCCTCTCGTTGGCATCCTGCGTGCCCACGCGCCGCGGGACGGGATCCGTTCTCACCGATACGGGGGGGGTGGCGAATAGCATTGCGCCGGAGGATGGAGCGGGTCTCCTCTCCATGACGGGCGACAAGGTGGCCGCACAGCCCGGGGAGGAGGTGTCGTACTTGGTGGTGATACGCAATACCACGCTGATCCAGATGCGGAACGTGGAGGTGGTCGTCACCTTCCCGCTCCAGAAGTTCACGCTCATGGACGCGCCCGGAGGCGAGGGCGATGACCAGCGCATCCGCTGGGGAATTCCCGTGGTCGCTGCGGACGAGAGCATCACGCTGTCGTACCGCGTGAGGCTCAGCGACACTCTTGCGGAAGGTGAAGTGGTGCGGACGGTGGCGAGCCTGCGCGCGGAAAACTTGCAGGAGCCCGTTGCCAGCCAGTACGAAGTGCGGGTGGGGCCGTCCCAGCCGTCCGTGCAAGAGGTGGAATCCTCCTTCTCCTCCTCCTCCTCCTCTTCCTCCTCCTCCTCCTCCTCTTCCTCCTCCTCTTCGGACAATTCCGGGTACTCCTTCTTCCTCGGGGATTCCGTTCCAGTCTCCTCCTCCTCCTCCTCCTCCTCCTCCATCTCCTCCCTTTCTCTCGACGCTTCCCGTTCCTCCTCTTCGGAGTCTCCCCAGCCGCAGGGTGCCATCGTCATCGTGCAGCAGGCGGACCAGACGGAGCGCCAGGCGGGATCCCGCGTGCGCTACACCGTCACGGTGCGCAACACCGCCGCCGCCGCCCTCACCGACGTTTTGGTGCAGGCGATGCTCCCCGTGGAGCTCCTCCTCATCAACGCCGAAGACGGCAGGACGTCCGGCAACACGATCACTTGGAACATCCCATCGATCGCGCCGGACGAGATCCGCACATTCACCTACAGTGTCGCCGTACGGCAGGGGACCGCGGAGGGCGAGATCGCCACCACGATCGCGCAGGTCAGCGCGCCGTCCCTCGCCGCACCCGTGGTCGCCACCACCGGCATCCGCGTCGTTGCCCCTCTCCCCCAGACGGGAGCCGAAGACAGGTTCTTTTCTCCCCCGGAGGATACTTCCCGCTATTTGAAGCCGTTGAAGTAGTTCAAGGTTTGAAAGTTACAGGTTTCAGGTTATGGATCCTGTCACAGGAACCTGTAACCTTTTAACCTGTAACCTGTAACCTGCAACCTTTTCACTTGTAACCTGTAACCTTTAAACCTGTAACCCGAAACCCGCAACGCAATTCACGGCAAGATCGGATTCATCATTTCCCTCTTGTACGCCCGCTGTTCGTTGTAGCGTTCCGGATCTATCGTCCGTTCGAAGCAGGCGCGTCCCGCGGCGTGGGTCCACAGTTCGCCCGCCGGTTCCCCCATGGGGCTGTAGGCGACGCGGCCCAGGTCTTTCTCATCCTGCGCGGAGGCGAAGGTGGCACAGAGCTCGAACGAGAGGGGAGTGAGTGCGCGGTACTCGTAGGTTTCCGCGGTGACGGGATCCGTGGGCGGGATGTAGCCTTGGAGCTCGTTGCGGAGTTCGTCCACCGAGGAGGGGAGGCGGTCCTTGTTGATCCAGAAGTCCACGATCTGGCTCTGGAGGTTCTGGAGGTCGGTGATGCGGCGGTTGTCGAGGCGTTGTAGCCGCTGGCTGAACGGCGAGCCGATGATGAAGAACCCGCCCACGACCGTGAGCGCGATCACGACGGAGGCGATGATGGCGCTCCGTTTGGGGACGCGGGATTTCGCGGGATGCTTCCGCAGGTCCCACAGTTCGTACCAGAACACCGCCGCGGCCACCACGAGGACGGCGAACACCTTGAGGAGGAAGCGCATCGTCAGTTCCCCGCTGAGGAAGTGGTACATGAGCGTCACGAGGTCGATGATGATGACGAGGGCCATGAGGAAGAGCGTGAGGTAGACGAGCCAGCGCCGCACGGAGAGGTCGGCCTTGGCGGGGATCGCCCGGATGTCGCGCTGCAGCAGCCACATGACGAGGACGTAGACCGGGAAGACGATGATGAGCGCGGCCGCGGCCGTGCGGATGAGTTCCAGGTTGGCGCCGGAGGAGTAGGAGCCGAACTCGGTGAGGATGTCCGGGAAGGCCTCGTTGATGTACTGGAAGAAGAGCGTGAGGATGCTCGTCACGCTTGCGTAGAGCATGGCGATGGCGAGGAGGTGGAGGAACACGTCCTTGGGGGTGGTGTGCGTTTCGGTCATGGTTGGGGGGAGGAAGGTAACGGACAGTATACGGGAGGAGACATGGGGAGGTCACGCAATTGGATTGCTTCTTTGGGGAATAATCAAGGAAGCATGGTGCGACATCAGACAGGGTCCTTGCTTCTCCGTTCAGACGTTCCGTTCCTTCCCGGATTTCCTCCGCAGGTCATCCAGGAAGATGGCGATGATGCTGGCGGCGGGGATGGAGAGGAGGATGCCGAGGACGGGATGGAGCACGGAGGGGAAGCTGACGCCCACGAGCATCGCGAAGATGATGGCCACGGGCGAGACGTCCACCGCGCGGCGCATGACGAACGGCACGATGAGGTTGTTCTCGCTCCACTGCACCGCGTAGTAGCAGAGCGCGACAATGAGCGCCCACGTGAAGCCCCACTGCGAGAGCGCGATGAGGAGGGAGGGCACGGCGGCGATGAAGGGCCCCACGTATGGGATGAACTCCGTGAAGCCCGCAAGCACGGCCAGCGTGAGCGCGTAGGGCATGCCCAGCACCGTGAGCATGGCGAAGACCAGGAGGCCGATGATCAGGCAGAGGATCAGCTGCCCCTTGGCCCACTGCGAGAGCCGGGCGTAGATGAGTTGCGCTTTCCGCTCGGCGTAGACCCGCTGGTTGGGGGAGAGGAATTGCAGGAGCCAGGGGAAGGCGCGGTCGCGTTCCATCTCGAAGAAGAACGTGAGGAGGAGGACGATGCCGGTCTTGATGATGAAGCGCACCGTGTAGGTGGCTACGTCCTTGGCCACTTGGAGGGAACTGAAGGCGAAGGTGGAGAGCGTGGCGGAGAGCTCCCGCAGCGCGTCGGGCAATTTTTGGATGGAGAGCTGTTCCAGGGTGGTCTGGAGGAGGAGGGAGAGTTGCGCGTTGAGGCTCTCGGGCAGGAGGGGCAGCGACACCGTGGGGTGCAGGAGGAACCGGCTCAGCTCCGAGGTGGAGAGCGAGGCGAGGCCGGCGAGCTGCTCCGCCATGATCGGGACGAGGGAGAGGAAGAGGAAGAAGGCGACGCCCAGGAAGATCACGTAGTGGATGAGCACCGCGATGCTGCGGGGGATGCCGAAAGCTTCCAAGCGGCGCACGCCGGGGTCGATGACCGTTGCGAGGAAGAGGCTGACGATGACGAAGAGGACGATCTCGTGCAGGAGATACAGGAGAAGCACGCCGAGCAGGATGGCGAGAATGGCGAAGAACGCCCTGGCGACGCTGCCGGGGGCGAGGTACCCCGCGACGGCGCGCGGCATGGCCTGTGCGGAACGCCTGGATTTGGGGGGAGCGGTGGGAGAGGACGCCTCGGGCATCGTCGGGATATCGTAGCAGAGGGTGGCGGATAACTCCGATCAGTTCGGGGAAGAGTCAATGAAAAACATTCGGTTTGTGGACGATGGGTGTTTGGTGCCCGATGCTGGGAGTGTCGGGGGAGTGATAAGCGATAAGCGGTAAGCTGTACGTTTTCATCTTCCCGCTTACAGCTTCCCGCTTACAGCCCCTTCCTCCTCCTGTTTCAAGCCGGAATGTGTGTCACAATAGTCCCCCATGGCCGCCTTCGGAGATATCCTCGGCCTCTACGATTATCCCTTCCCCCGGGAGAGCATCGCCCGGGCGCCGGCGGATCCTCGGGATAGCGCGCGGCTCCTCGTCTACCGGCGCGCTACGGGCGAAACCACGGACACCACCTTTCGGGACCTTGCAAAGTATCTGCCCCCGCAGTCCGTCCTCGTCTTCAACGAGACCAAAGTCATTCCCGCCAAGCTCACGCTCTGGCGGATCACCCGTGCACCAGCCCCCCTCCGGGGTGCGGTGCAGGGCGCCGCCGGTGGAATGGTCTCACTCCTCATCCTCGGGCGGTCCGGGGAGCTCCTGCGCGCGCTCGCGGATAAGAAGCTCCACATCGGCGAGATGCTCCCGCTCCCCGGGGGACACAGTTTCACCGTGGATGCTTCGGATGGCAACGAGTGGTTCCTCCTCCCCACGTTTCCCGCGGAGCGGTGGATGGAGGCCTGTGAGGAGATCGGCGAGATGCCGCTGCCCCCCTACATCAAGGACACGCCGCTGAGTCCTGCCGACCAGCGAAAAGCGTACCAGTCCGTCTTCGCGCGTGATGAAGGATCCGTGGCCGCGCCCACGGCGTCACTCCACTTCACCGAGCGCCTGCTCGGCCAACTTCGGAAGGCGGGGCACGAGGTCGTCTTCGTTACGCTCCACGTCCACCTGGGGACGTTCGCGCCGCTCACGGAGGAACAGTGGAAGAAGAACATCCTCCACCGCGAGGAGTACAAGATCCATCCGGGGACGGCACAGATCATCGAGAGGGCCAAGCGGGAAGGGCGGCCGATCATTGCCGTTGGGACCACCGTCGTGCGGACGCTGGAATCCTCCTGCGATGCGTCCGGCAGGATCGTCAAACCTTCCGGCTCCACGGGGCTCTTCATCAAAGAAGGATATACTTTTCGGCTCGTGTCAGGGCTCATCACGAATTTTCATGTTCCGAAATCCAGCCTGATCATGCTCGTCTCCGCGTTCACGGGACGGGGGAAACTTTTGGAGCTCTACCGCCACGCAATCGGGGAGAAGTACCGGTTGTTCTCGTTCGGGGATGGGATGCTTGTCGTGTAATGCAAAATGAAGAAATGCAAAATGCACGGGTACTTGGTTGGCCGATCATTATTCATCAATATTTTGCCATTTCCGTTCGCAATGCTGGATTGGTGGGAAGAGGCGGAAAAGGCAGTGGATAAGGCAGCACATGCTCTTGACAGATGTCCAATGAATTTGTCATGCTATCCCCCTTTCTACCCCTCTTCTCCCATGTCCAAGCGCATCCTCCTCGCTTTCCGCATCCTTTGCGCGGCGACCCTCGTCCTCCCGTCCGTCGCATCCGCCATCAATGACGCGACCACGGCTGATATCGGCGTACGCGTGGAAGGTCCGCGCGAAGTCGATAGGGGGCGTGCCATTGAACTCGAAGTCATCGTCCTCAACACGGGGCCCGCCATCGCTGAGGACGTCAACGTGGAACTTAAAATTCCTCTGGGCTTGAGCTTCGAGAGGGCGGCGTCCGATTCCCGGTGTACGGCGGAAGACGGTGTCGTGACGTGCTCTTTCCCCCAGTTTCCGGTGAATGAGCCGTTCGCGTTCCCCTTGGTCCTGCGCTCGGCGTATCAGGACAGTTGCAGCTACATCGAGTACACCTTTCAGGTTTCCGCGGAGGGGACGCTGACCGATCCTCAGCCCCTCAACAACGTGAGCGCCCCGTGGCGCACGGCGATCCGCTGCGTGCCCAGGCCGCCGGAGTGTTCCGACGAAGTGGATAACGACCGTGACCAGCTCATCGACATGGAAGACCCGGGGTGCGAGAGCCCCACGGGCGACTACGAACGCCGGGATTCCTCCCATTCCTACTACCCGCCCGTCCAGACGTCCTCGGCAAGCTCGTCCTCCTCCTCCCGTTCCTCCCGCTCCTCCAGTTCTTCGTCCGTGTCATCCAGCCGGACGGGCGCGAACCAGAACGTGCGGGTGTCGGTGGATAGCAACCGCTCCATTCTCAAACCCGGCGATACGTTCCCCATCACGATCCGTGTCCACAACCCGTCGGATGTCACGCGGCAAGACGTGACGGTTGTCTTCTCCTACAGCCCGAGCCAACTCTCCGTGGAAGGAGGCGACCACGGGCAGGATGATGGCCGGACCTACACGTGGACGATGGATCTCCAGCCAAACCAGACGCGCGCACTCCGCCTCTCCGCCACCGTCCTCTCCTCCGTCCCCGCGGGCACGTCCATCGTGGCTTCCGCCAAGGTGCAGCAGTCCGATGGCCCCGTTTCCTCCCTCGTGCTCCCGGTGGCCGTCGCGCTGCCCGAGACCGGAGTCTCCTCCTTCACGTCCGCGCTCGAAGCGTCCTTCCTCTCGCCGATTGTCGGCGGCGGGAACGGCCTGTGGCTCTTCCTCGTCCTCATCCCGATGGCTGTCGTTGCCGGCGGCGTGGGCATGCGGAAGGCGGTGTTCAAGGGAAAGATCCTCTAAATACATCACGAACCTTCAACCGTAGCGCGGGTCCTCGGACTCGCGCTACTTTTGATACGGCTTCGCATGATAAAGAACATCTATCAAACCTCGTGAAGCCTCACAAATATCGGCGGAGCTACGCCGGTATGGGGTGATGTCATTGAGCAGGTATTCATGGTGTTTATAAAGCGAAGCCGTATGAATCCCTCTACGGGCCACGACGTGAACGGCCCCCTGCCGTCCGCCAGCCTCCCGCCTGCAGGACGGGCAGGGACGGCAGGAAAATGGTATCAGGGCAGGCAGGCAAGTGATTTGATCCTCCAGGAGGGGTACGCTTGACGGAACTTCCCCCGCCTTCCCGTGCACCGACCGCAGCTTCTGGCATTCTTCGGTACCTTGGTGGCCGTCGTGGCGTTGCTCGTCGTCAGTACGCCGCCACGCGCATCGTTCCTGCGGGCGGACGTGCTGGCGCCGGGGTTTGCGGACCAGGTTCCGGACTGGGCGCTCTCCTCCGCGTTAGAGATGCAGCGGCGGGGGATCGTTCGTGGATACGAAGACGGGCGTTTTGGGGCGGCGGATCCCGTGACGCGCGCGCAACTCGTCACCGTGCTCGTCCGCGCGTTCCTCCCCGCCGGAAAGCAGCCCGCGGCCGCGCCCGCGTTCCCCGACCTCGTTCCATCACACTTCTCCTTCGCGTCCGTGGCGCTCGCGCAGGAGGAGGGGTGGCTCCAGGGGTTTGCGGAGGAGCTCTTCCATCCCGACGTCCCCGCGGCGCGCGCCGAAATTGCGTACCTCCTCGCCCGGGCGATGGGCCTCACCGTCGCCGCATCCGTTCCGCCGGATGACGTGCTCTTCCCGGACGTCACGGCGCAGACGCCGTACGCCACTTCCATCCTCGCCGTGCGGGACCGCGGCATCATGCGGGGGAACCCCGACGGCACGTACGCCCCCTACTCCCGCGTGAACCGCGCGACGCTCGTTACCGTTCTCGCCCGCGCGCTCGGCGGCACCAGTTCCTCCCTGTCTTCCACCGGTTCTTCCGTTTCGTCATCATCGTCAAGCGTATGCGGGCCCTGCACGCTCCCCAATGCCGTGTCCGCGTGTACGGCCGGCGCGTGCGCGGTACAGGGATGCGTGGCGGGCTGGGCGGACGTCAATACCACGGCGGCGGACGGGTGCGAGGTGTCGCTGCTCACGTCGTTGCAACATTGCGGCGCGGTGACGCATGCCTGCAGCTTCCCCCACACCGGCACCGTCGCCTGTGTCGGCGGCCTCTGCACCCTCGTCTCCTGCGAGAGCGGTTGGGTGGACCGCAACGGCCTCAAGGACGACGGGTGCGAGCTCGACGTGTGGACGGATCCCCTCAACTGCGGCGTCGCCGGCCGGCACTGCCCCCTCCCGCCGCATGCCACGGTCGCCACGTGCACCAACGGCGCGTGCAGTTACACGTGCGTGGAGGGGTGGGCGGACGGGAACGGCGCCGCCGCGGACGGGTGCGAACTGGACCTGATGCACGACCTCGAGAATTGCGGTGCGGCGGGGACCCGCTGTGAGGTCCCCGCGCATGCCATCCAAGCCACGTGCATCGGGGGCGCATGCGGGTTTGAGTCCTGCGAGAGCGGATGGGCGGATGCCAACGGGAGCGCGGGGGACGGCTGCGAGATCGACATCCTCACGAACGTCGACCACTGCGGGGGTGTGGGGAACAAGTGCGCTACGCGGAACCATGCCACGACGACCTGCATCTTCGGCACCTGCGGCTACCAGTGCACGAGCGGTTACATCGACGGCGACGGCGAGGCGTACAACGGCTGCGAGACGCAGCTGTGATCCCGTTCCCCGTTTCAAAGACGCTTCCGTCACGCCCCCTACTGGATCCAGAACGCCCCGTTGCCCGTGATCTCGAGGGAGCTCCCCACGATGCCCGTGCCGATCATGTCCGAGGAGCCGTTGCCCGAGAGGGTGAACCCCGCGTCCCGCGCGTAGAGAATCCCCTGGAGGTTCAAGTTGCCGTTGCCGGTGATTTGCACGTTCTGCGTGGAGGCGCGGTCCTGGAAGAACGTGACGCCTTCGTAGGGGCCCGCTGTCCGCGGCGTGAGCGACACGGCGCCGTTGCCGTTGAGCTTGAAGACGCCGTTGGTACAGTAGAGCATCACGTCCGCGCCCATGAGCCTGCCGTTGCCGGAGACGGAGAGTCCCCCGTCCAGGTAGTACGTGCCCGGGTTGAGCGTGACAAGGGCGTTGCCACTGACGCTGATGCCGCCGTCGTAGGTCCCCGGATCGAGGATGCGCGTCGTGTTGCCGCCCACCTGCGCGCGCGGGAATGGTGTCTCCGCCGGGACGGGGATGGGGAGGGACGCGAGGGGGTCCGTGACGGGGGCGACGCCGTTCAAGACCATGCCCACGATGGAGGCGTTCCCGCTCACGCTCGACCCCGGCGTGCCGCCAATGATGAGGGTGGGGACGGTGAGGACGGCGTTCCCGCCCAATTGGACGGCTGCCGCGTCGGTGGAATTGACCTGCACGGAACCTTCCGTGGCCACCGTGAGGCGCGCGTTCCCCGAGAGGGAGAGGCTGCCGGGGAGTGAGGAACCCAGCAGGACCATGCCGCGCACGGTCACCGGATCACTGGAACTCCCTCCGCCGCTGGCGGAACTTCCCCCGCCTCCCACGGAGCCCTCACACGGTCCTTCCGTGTTGCCGGCGGCGAGCAGCTGCGGGAGCAACGACTGGGACGTTTGCATGGTTTCCCCCGCGCTACACACGGTGACGAGATCCGAAGCATCCTCCACGAGCCCGTCCGGCGTCACGGCGATGGCGACGGTGCGGGATTCGCCGGGGATCGACAGCACGATGGTACCGGAGGCACTGGGCGTACCCATGAGAGGCGAAAAAGACACGTCGGCCAGACCTGTTTTTTCAATGTCGGGGGGCAAAAAGAATTCCTCGTCGAAGGCGGGGTCGCGCATCGCGAACGTCCGCCCCTGGTAGATGACGCCGTGCTCCACGGAGTATCCCCATGGGGAGTCCCGCGTTCCGGAGAGCGCCAGTGAGCGCGCGCGGGCGAGCGCCTGGGTGACCAAGACGGAGCCATTGGAGAGGTTGTGCTTCTGCGTGAACCGGAGGGAGAGCGAGAAGGTGAAGGTGGCGAGGACTCCGATGATCACGACAGTGAGGATCACCTCGAGGGAGGTGAAGCCGGGACGGTGGTCGGTGTGGGAAAACGGCAAGGGATATGGGGAGAATCAGGAAAGGATTCTATCAGACAAGAGGCCTCCCGTGGCAATCGTCATCCACAACCATCCCTTCCGCTTCCCGTGCGCCCTTCGGTATTCTCCCCTCATGCGTCGTCCCCTCCGTCTCTTCTGGCACACGGTCCTCGGGGTGAATGTCCTCGTCATCGCCTGGTTCTGGTGGAGCGGATCCGGTGATCTGCTCGCGCAGGGGTTGCCATCCGTGCTCGTCGCGCTCGGCCGCCTGGCGGGGTTGGGCGCAGCATTCATCCTCCTCCTCCAGTTCTTCACGCTGGGGCGGTTGCCCTGGTTGGAGCGCGCGTTCGGGCTCGACCGTCTCTCCCGCTTCCATCATGTTACCGGGATACTGGCCATGGTATTCATCCTCGCGCATCCGGTGCTGCTCACTGCGGGATACGCGGGGTCCAACGGCATTGCCTTTGTGCCGCAGTTCCTCGGATTTTTAGGTCATGACGACATCCTGCAGGCTGCCATAGGCATCGTCCTCTTCATCCTCATCATTGTCACGTCCGTGGTCATCGTGCGGCGGCGGTTGCGGTACGAGCACTGGTACCTCGTCCACCTCCTCGCGTACGTGGCGCTCTTCCTGGCGTTCGCGCACCAGATGGAGCTGGGGACGGATTTGCAGCAACTGGCGTTCCGCGGCTACTGGCTCTTCCTCTACACCGCGGTCCTGGGAAGCCAAATCCTCTTCCGCTTCGCGCGCCCCGTCGCGCTCTTCTTCCGCCACCGGTTCACGGTGGAGCGGGTACTGTCCGAGACACCCGGCGTCACTTCGGTCATCATCGTGGGCATGCGCCTGCAGGACTTCGCCGTCCGTCCGGGTCAATTCATGATCCTGCGCTTCCTCGCGCGCGGTTTCTGGTGGGAGGCGCACCCCTTCTCCCTCTCGCGGGCGCCGGACGGCGCTTCCCTCCGCGTGACGGTGAAGGCGCTCGGGGATTTTACGCGGCGCATCCCTTCCATCCCGCCCGGCGCCCCCGTCGTCATTGACGGGCCGTACGGCACGTTCACCAAGGAAGCCGCCGCCCCGTCCACCAAGGTCCTCTTCATCGCGGGGGGTATCGGCATCACGCCCATCCGGTCGCTCCTGGAGGAGATGGCGGGGGAGGGGAGGGACTGCGTGCTCCTCTATGCCAACCGGACGGAGGCGGACATCGTTTTCCGCGGGGAGTTGGAGCGCATTGCGGCGGGAAAGAACGTCCGCATCGTCCACGTCCTCAGCGAGGATCCGATTTCAGCGATGGAGCATGGCCGTCTGGATGCGGAGGGGATCAAGCGCTTGGCGCCGGATGTCGCCGACCGCGACGTCTACCTGTGCGGTCCCGCGCCCATGCTGCGGAGCCTCCTTCCCGCGCTGCGGGCGTTGGGAGTGCCGGGGCGGCGTCTCCACTACGAGAAATTCGCGCTTGGGTGAAGGCGCTTCTCATCAAGTCTAGGTTTCATCAGGCTGCAGGTCGAAGACCTGCTCTCATCAACAACCAGAGCGGGATCATCCCCCAGAGCGGGTCCCTGCCCTGAGGGAAATCGAAGGGTTCGACCCGCAACTTCTCGCACCTTCCGCCCCGCAGGGCATCATCATTCATAACGCAACGCCTGGATCGGCTTCAACGTCGCCGCCTTGTACGCCGGCAGCATCCCGAAGCAGACACCCACGCCCATGGAGAAGAGGAAGGCGAGGAGAAGCGATCCCGTGGAGATCACGGCGTCGAGGCTGAACGCCGCGCGTACGATCCAGGCGCCGAGGAAGGCGATGAGGATGCCGATGACGCCGCCCAACACGCTCAGCACCACGGACTCCACGAGGAACTGTGTAAGAATATCGCGCCGCCGCGCGCCGATGGCCTTGCGGATGCCGATCTCGCGCGTGCGCTCCGTCACCGAGACGAGCATGATGTTCATCACGCCGATGCCGCCCACGAGGAGCGAGATGGCCGCGATGCCGCCGAGGAGGAGCGTGAAGATGCGGGTCACCTCGTTGAGCGTCTCCACGGCGTCCGCCTGGTTGAGGACCGTGAAGTCCTGGTCCGCCGTGTCCGTGATGGCGTGGGCGTTGAGGAGCACCGCCGTGATCTCCGCCTGCGCGCGCTCCATGCCCTCCGGATCCTCCACCGACACGTTGATGGAGCTGACGGTATCCTGCCCCGTTACCCGCTTCAACATCGTGGTGAGGGGGATGATGACCATGCTGTCCTGGTTCTGCATTCCCTGCTGGCCTTTGGATTCCATCACGCCGATCACGGTGAAGATGTGGTTCTGGATGCGGAGATCCTTGCCCAGCGGGTTCGGGTCGCCGGGGAAGAGCGTGGACACCACTTCCGATCCCAAAACGGCCACCTTCTCCATGGCATCGACGTGCGCCTGCGTGATGAAGCTGCCCGCGGCCACGGCCGCATTCCGGACAGTGGTGTAGTCCGAGACGGTCCCCACGATGCTCGTGGACATGTTCAACGATCCGGCGATGGCTTGCATGCGGCTGCTCACTTCCGGCGCGATGCCGCTCAAGCCTTCCACGTTCCCGCGGATGGCGTCCGCGTCCTCCACGGTGAGCGTGGAACTTCCGCCACCGAAGCGTACGTTGGTCTGCGTGGGGCTCCCGGGCGAGACGGTGAGGAGGTTGGTCCCCAGGCTCTGGATGCGCTCCGTGACGCCGCGCTGCGTCCCTTCCCCGATGGCGATCATGAGGACCACCGACGTCACGCCGATGATGATCCCGAGCATCGTGAGCGCGGACCGCATCTTGTTGCTGCCGATGGCGCCGAGGGCGTTCCTGATGTTTTCGAGGATGATCATGGTG
>CAZCWV010000015.1:0-16771 GCA_964502425.1 uncultured Candidatus Peribacteria bacterium
CTCATGGATGATCCTGTAACCTGTGAACCTGTAACTTATCGCATAGACAAGCCACGATCAGTATCTTCACATATTCATCAATATATTGTATAATATCAGTATATGGAAAACACACACCTCCGTCTCCACATCCTCGCCGTCGTCTTTGTGGCGTCCTCCCTCTCGCTGTACGGCGTGAGTGCCTCGCAGTACATCGGCGCGGTTATGCACCGCGTGGCGCCGGTTCCCTCTCAGTGCGGGGATCGTATCTGGCAGGAGCCCGAGGACTGCGACGATGGCAACAGGCGAAGCGGCGACGGGTGCAGCGCCACCTGCCGCCTGGAGTACTGCGGCGATGGCATCCTGAGCCGGTTTGAGCAGTGTGAGGACGGCAACAGGAAGGAGAATGACGGTTGCTCAGCCAGTTGCCGCCTGGAGTACTGCGGCGACGGCGTCCTGGATGGGGGCGAGGAGTGCGACGACCGGAACCTCGAGAGCGGCGACGGCTGTTCCGGATACTGCAAGATCGAAGCGTGCGGTAATGAGAAGGTGGAATCGGGCGAACAGTGCGACGACGGGAATACGGTGAGCGGGGACGGCTGCTCCGATCACTGTGCTTTCGAGAATCTCTGTGGGAACAAGAAGGTGGATGGGCGTGAGGAGTGCGACGATGGGAACCCCCACGATAACGACGGCTGCTCCAGGACCTGCCGTACGGAGACGTGCGGTGACGGGATTACCCAGATCAGCGAGGAGTGCGACGACGGGGATGGAGACGACAGTGATTTCTGCAGTACGACCTGCCGCTTGCCCCGTTGTGGCGACAAGGTCGTTGCCGGCGGCGAGGAGTGCGACGACGGCAATCCGTACAGCGGAGACGGCTGCTCTGCCACGTGTTCGTCGGAGGGCGTGTGCGGGAACGGCAGGATGGACCGGGGCGAGGATTGCGACGACGGCAACCGCGCCGGCGGAGATGGCTGCTCCGGCGCCTGCCGCTGGGAAATGAGGACGTCTTCCAGCTCTCGGGGAAGGCGCTGAAGCGTTACTCGGCTGCCGGACAGGTTGCGCACGCTCCCCCGCCACAGGCCGGAGGCTGGGGTTTCTTCTTCGTCTTCTTTGGGGCGTCTCCCCCTCTCCCAGCTTGCCCTGAGCTTGCCGAAGGGGGGGAGGGGGGTGGGGGGGAGGGGGAACTATCGGTCTTGTAGAAGCCTTTTCCCTTGAACTGGATGACGGGCGGCGTCATGAGTTTTTCGGTTCTCTTGCTCTTGCAGGAGGGGCACGCGGGGCGCGTCTTGCTCCCGAAGGGGCGTTGGAACTCAAACACCCTTCCGCACTGGCCGCATTGGAAATCAAAGAGGGGCATAGGGGGGACGGAGTGAGTATACGTCATTCTTCTTTCTGGGGGATGCCGACCCTCCTTCGCTTGCGAGCTTCGGAAGGGCAAGCGATGCCGACGATGCCGAGGATGCATACGAACGAGACGCACCCGTTCCTGGGTGCGGTTCCTGGTTCTGGGAAGAAACCGAGGGGGGAAGGGGGCGTCAGGTTGTGCCGAGGGCCTTGTTGTACGCCCAGCGCAATCCGCCGATCACGCCCGCCACAGCGAAGGCAACCACCGTCAATTGAAGTATCGAGTATCCTGCAACTTCAGCGCCGAAGAAATCGGCCACGGCCTCCGTTGGACCTTCGATGGGGGACATGGTCAGGCGGCGGTACGGAGCACTTTCCCTCTTCCCCCGTGGAAGAGGTGCGCCGCGTCACTGATGATGCCATCCGGCAGTTCCGTAACGGCAGTCACGCCTTTGGCGACGAGATTGAGGGGATTGCCTTTGCGGAACCAGCGTGCTTTGAGCGTGGAGCGCACCCTCTGGGTAGTTGCGGAGATGGGGCTGGTGCGGTCTACGACTTCGTAGCTGTTCTGGTCAATGGGCGTGAGGAGGCTGGGGAGGATATTGGAGACGACATCATGCGTTTTTACGGCAACGTCGCCCGCGTACTCCAGTACGGTATTGCTTCCGCCCGGATCCGACATGCGGTCCTGCTTGATGAGCTCCCATGAGGCTTGTGCCCTATTCATGACGGTAGTATTCCAGTTGTCCGGCGAGGATGCGAGGAATTGGACAGGATTTTCCCCACGGAAAGAATCCCTTGCATCTGCCAAACCGCTTCTGTATAACTATCCGGCTTCAACGCCGAAAGGCGGTGAAAGTACTCGCTCTTTCATCCACTGAAATGACCGCCCGAAACGGCGGTCGTTTTTTTGTTGTCAGAATCTTTCCCGATAGCGCTCGTAGACGACGGACCGGTGTGCAATCAGGAAGATCTTCACCGCCCGTCCCTCGATACGGAACACGATGCGAAAATCTCCCACCCGCAGCGCACGATATCCTTTGAGTGAACGCCGGAGGGGTTTGCCGAACACTTCCGGAGATGCCGTCAGCTTTGTTTCAATGGCGCGTCGTATGCGGGAGGTATCGGCCTTGGAGAGGCGGGGGATATCCTGTTCCACGACTTCTCGCTGGTAGAGGAGCCGGAAGGTTACCGCCATGCTTTCGTGTGCGAAACGAACGCTGCTTTCCCGGTATCCCTCTCGGCAGCAAGCGCGTTCAACATGTCATCTTCCTCAATTTCCAGCGCCAGGCGGAGGAGGTAGAGCGCCTTCGTCGCCTGCGGAACTTCGTCGCGCTTCGCGAGCAGCGCCAGTGCGCGTTCGATGTCCGGGGGAAGGCTGAGATTCATGCGTTTCTTGGAGGTGGGCATGGCTATAGTGTAACAAAAGTGTTACACCATGGCAAGGGGATCCTCACGGAAAAAATTGGGAGAAGCCGGCTACGGGCCTCTCCCTTCTCGTCGTTGCCCGGGTTACTTGTGCATGCGGTCCGTAGCCTGCCGCATGCACTTCTCGTCATGGAGTGAAGGTAGCTCGTTGCCCGGGACCGCTGGGATCCCGGGTCGCTGCTTTCAACCCTGCTCGGGGTCTTATTTGGCGTAAACCTTCGAGACGAGAACGAGAAGCCAACGGCGCATGGAATAACTCCTTTCCTGCAATGGCTTCAGATATGAAGCAGACGGACTGTTTCTGTTCCCTCGGAGCAACCGTCTGCAAAGAACAACGCAGTACCAGTATTGTGCTTCCGGAGGGAGATGGTCAAGGCATCCTGACATACGAACGAAAGCCGTTGTACGCGTGAGCGTACAACGGCTGGCTCCTTGGTTGGCGGAGAGAAGGCGATAGGTTCTAGGAGCCTGTCAGAGCCCTATCGCCGCTCACAGACGGCGTGAGGAACCCTCACAAAGCTAGCGGACGTTCTCACGTCGCCGTCCTCCTTTGCATCTTCGCCTTCGCTTCTTGCTCTGCTATCTTCTTGGCAGGGCTGGCGCGGAGGCACAGAACTAGTCGGCCCATAGGATGTCTCCTGAACCGGGACCAAGGAACGGGAACTGACAGGAAACGCCTGTCATCCTGCTCCACCGTGGAGCAGTGGGAGGATTGTTCAGATTTCTTCACGCACCGTCAATCCCTTTGCCTGCCTCCTGAACAATTTTCGAGTTCGTGCCTTCCTGTAGTACACTCCTCACGGTCTTGTCGACCCCGTTTTTCACGTCATCTCCTGCTTTCTTTTTAGAGCAGGACTGGCTCGGGCAACCAACAGGCGGCGCATGGGAGTTATCCTCCTAAACTAAGGAACGGGGAACCGACGGGGGTGAACCCGTCAGACTGCTCCACGCTGGAACAGCGGGAGGATTGTAGTGAGGCAGTGTTTCTGGTCAAGAGATCGTAACATACGAAAGGAGCCGCTGCGTGCAATGGCAGGCAGCGGCTTGGTGTTTGGCCTGAAGGAGGTGGGTTGCGGGCGGCAGGTCTTCAGGCACGGATCCTGTCGCCTACCCATTTGGCTTGAATGATCCTCCTTCCGAGTGTTCTTTCTTCCGGGATCTTCACGCCAGTACCTCGCTTCTTCGGCCCGCAGTCGCGCGGAGTCGCTTCGCCACGTTCTTCTTAGCGGCTGGGCTGGCGCGAGGGGCCAAAAATTGATCGCGCATAGGATTCTCCTTTTTGCGATCGGCCAAAAGGAACGGGGAACCGACGGGGGTGAACCCGTCAGACTGCTCCACAATGGAGCAGCGGGAGCATTGTTCAGATTTCTTCACGCACCGTCAATCCCTTTGCCTGCCTCCTGAACAATTTTCGAGTTCGTGCCTTCCTGTAGTACACTCCTCACCAATGTCCTTACCGAAGTCTTACGACCCCAAGGCCGTGGAAGACCGCATCTACCAGATGTGGGAGGAGTCCGGAGCCTTCAAGGCGGATGCAGGCAGCAACAAAGAGCCCTTTACCGTGTCCATGCCGCCGCCCAACGCCACGGGGCAGCTGCACCTCGGCCACGCCGTCATGCTGGCGTTGGAGGACGTCTTCATCCGCTTCCAGCGTATGCGCGGCAAGGAGGCGCTATGGGTGCCGGGCACGGACCACGCCGCCATCGCCACCGAGAGCGTGGTGATCAAGAAGATCCAGCAGGAGGAGGGGATTCCCGATCCCCGCGCTTCCCTGGGGCGCGAGGAGCTGGTGCGGCGGATCGCGGAGTTCGTGGCCAAGAGCCAGGATACGATCCGGTCCCAGATCCGGAAGATGGGCGCAAGCTGCGATTGGTCGCGCGAACGATATACCTTGGACCCCATCCTCAACCGCTGCGTCAACGAGGTCTTCGTGAAGATGTACGGCGACGGGCTCATCTACCGCGGCCACCGCATCGTCAACTGGGACCCCAAGATGCAGACGACGGTTTCGGACGACGAGATCGAGTACATTGACGAGAAAGCGCCGTTCTACACGTTCCAGTACGGCCCGTTCCAGATCTCTACCTCGCGCCCGGAGACGAAGTTCGGCGATAAATACGTGGTGATGCATCCGGATGACGAGCGTTACAAGCAGTTCAAGGATGGCGACACGTTCACGGCGGAGTGGATCAACGGTCCCGTCACGGCCACGGTGGTCAAGGACAAGGTCATCGACCCCGCGTTCGGTACGGGCGTGATGACCATCACCCCGTGGCACGACCATGTGGATTTCGACCTCGCGGAGCGCCACGGTCTCCAGAAGGAGCAGATCATCGGGTTCGACGGCAAGCTGCTGCCCATCGCGGGGGAATTCGCAGGGTTGCCCATCGAGGAGGCGCGGCCGAAGGTGGTGGAGAAGCTCAAGCAGAAGGGTCTCCTCGTCCACGTGGATGCGGACTACGTCCACCGCGTGGCCGTGAGCTACCGCGGGAAGGGCGTTGTGGAGCCGCAGATCAAGGAGCAGTGGTTCATTGATGTCAACAAGCCCGTTGTTCTTTGGAAGCGCAAGAAGCTGAGCCTCAAGCAGATCATGCAGGAGGTGGTACGGACCAAGCTCATCCAAATCATCCCCGAACGGTTCTCCAAAGTGTACTTCCACTGGATCGACAACCTCCGTGACTGGTGCATCAGCCGCCAGATCTGGTGGGGGCATAGGGTGCCCGTTTATTATTGCTCGGAGCAACTGGCAGTTGATATCGGCTCGGACAAGCGGTCAGATGACAGCGGTCAGAGGTCAGTGGCCAGTGATCAGCACGCGGGGCAACACGTGAACATGGTTGCGTCCGTCACGTCCGTGGAACGTTGTTCCGTCTGCGGCGGTTCCATGGTGCAGGATACGGATACGCTCGATACGTGGTTCTCCTCCGGATTGTGGACGTGGAGCACGCTCATCGATCCCGCGCTCGCGGAGGATCATTCCCTGTCGCTTGAGGATCTCCTGAAGAAGAGCCCCGATTTCCAGAAGTTCCACCCCACGCAGGTAATGGAAACCGGCTACGATATCCTCTTCTTCTGGGTCGCCCGGATGATTCTCATGACCACCTACGCCACGGGGGACGTGCCGTTTGAGGTGGTGTACCTCCACGGCCTCGTGCGGACGCGGGAGGGGAAGAAGATGAGCAAGAGCGACCCTGAGACCATGATCGATCCCCTCGACATCATCCCAAAGTACGGCGCGGACGCACTGCGGCTCTCCATGATCGTCGGGCAGAGCCCCGGGGCGGATTCGCGGCTCTACGAGGAGAAGATCGGGGGGTACCGGAATTTCGTGAATAAGCTGTGGAATGCGTCGCGATTTGTTCTGCTGCAATGTGAGCAAGCTCATCTCGATCCGCAGAGAATTGAAAATGGAAAATTGAAAATGGGAAATGATGTGTCTTTAGCCGACCGAGCTATCCTTTCGGCCCTTCAGGATCTGGTTGCGGACGTGACGGAGAGCCTTCAGGCGTACCGGTTGAGCGAAGCGGGAGACAGGCTGTACGGTTTCGTGTGGGATACCTTCTGCGATTGGTACTTGGAGCTTTCCAAGGGGGAGGCGAACGTCAGGGTGCTCGTCCACGTCTTGCGGACACTCCTCACCCTCCTGCATCCGTATATGCCGTTCGTCACGGAGGAGTTGTGGGGACAATTGAAGCCGGAGGGTTCGGGGATGCTCATCAGGGAACCGTGGCCGGCCGTCACCAAGAAGCTGAAGGACGCCAAGGCGCAGCGGGACTTCCAGGTCCTCGTGGACGTGATCACGACCATCCGCAAGATACGCGGCGAACAGAATATCGAACAGGGGAAGAATGTGCACACAATTGTGTTCACAAAAGAGCACGCAGCGCTTCTCGAGGAGGAAGCTGGCCACATCAAGCGCCTCGCGCGCGTGGGAGAACTCACCGTGGAGAAGAAGCCGCGGAAATTGGAGAACGTCGTCTCCGCTTTCCTTCCGGACATCGAGATCCACTTGTCTCTGGAGGGGTTGATCGACCTGGAGAAGGAGAAGATGAATCTGACGAAGGAGAAGGAGCATCTGGAGAAGATCATTGCGTCTACGGAGCTGCGATTACAGAACAAGGACTTCATCACTCGCGCGCCGGCAGCGGTGGTGGAGGGGGAGCGGGAGAAAGTGGCGGAGATGCGGGAGAAGGTGAGGAAGATCGAAGAGCGTCTGGTTTTTCTTTCTTGAATGCCTTCCGCAACAGGCCATGGAACCATTCTTCGCGGCTGCACAGTCCCTCACCGGTCGGAGCAATTGCGCCAAGCGGAAGCTGGGGGCCGTGGTAGTCAAGGATGGCATGGTGATCGGCAGGGGGTGGAATAGCTGCAGGTGCAGCGGTGTGCCGCGCGACGTGGGCATTACGCCTGATGCCTGCCAGCGAATGGCGCTCCCCACCGGCCAGGGCTACGAGCTCTCCCGTCCCGTCCACGCGGAAATAGCCGCTATCCTCGATGTTCGTCCGGGGAGGGATCCCGCGGATTTTGAGCAATGCATTGCGACGGTGGAGCCGACCCTTGCGTTGGTCCGAGAGCTTTTTACGACGGAAGAGCTTGCCTTGCTGAAGGGCGCGCAGTTGTATCTCTCTGGCCATTCCTATGCCTGCGTGATATGTCAGAAGTGGGTGGAGCTCGCGGGAATCACCCATATTCATCTTGAACAGGGAGGCCATCATTCGTAAATAGGCAGATCAAGCCCCCTCCTCATCCCGCCTGTGGTGCGCGAAGTCGAACCACTCTTCACCCGCAGCGCCGATCCGCGCGTGACGGTGTTGCGGCCGTACTTCTCGTGAAGTACGTCCAGGGATTGCTGCAGCCCTTCCTCGTTCAGGGCCCGTTTTGGGTCCTCGAAGAGCGAGAACTGGCGCGTGCCGCCGGGGGTGAGCTTCCAGAGCGCCAGCCCCGTCTGCGTGTACTTCCCGTTCCGCCTGTGGAGTTCATGGAAGCAACGTCGCACGAAGGGCTGCAGGGCCTCCTCGGTGTCCATGGGGCGGGGGAGGGAGCAGTGGGTGCTGCGGTAGGCGAAGGAAGCGTCCCGGAGCCACACGGAGACGCCTGTAGCTGATTGCCGCCTTCGGCGCATCTTGAGGACGATGTACTCCAGGTGCCGGAGCACGTGGGCCCACAGGAAGTCCTCGTTGCCCTCTGCCGGGAAGCTCCGTGCCCGGGAGATGGATTGCTGCGGTGCGGCCTCTTCCCGTACGGCGAAGACGCGTTCTCCCAGGAGTTCCCGCTGCATGTCCAGTCCCGGACGCCCGAAGAGCTTCTGGATCTTGTCCGCGGGCGCCTTGGCGATGTCCCATGCCGTCACCCATCCCTCCGATTCACAGTGAGTCTGACGTCTTGGGCCGATGCCGGGGATGGCGGCGGTGGGACGGTCGCGGAGGAATTCCCTCACCCCTAACCCTTCCCCGCAATATCCAATAGCTTCCTCCCTTGCGAGAGGCTTTGACTGCAACATGGATTTCGCCCCTCCCCCCCCGGGGGAGGGGTCGGGGGAGAGGGAGACGAGGGAGGGGTTGAAGAGAACGGTTACTCCCCCCGGCTTTCTGTATTCACTGGCCATCTTCGCCAGGAGCTTGGAGGGGGCGATGCCGACGGACATGGAGAGGCCCACGCGCGCGAGGATGTCCTTCCGCAAGCGGTCGGCGAAGGCAGTCAGGGAGGGCGGCATTCCGCCGGTGACCGTTTGGAGGTCGAGGAACCATTCATCGATGGACATCTGCTCCACCACGGGGCAGATCTCGCGGAGGACGGATTCGATCTGCTGCGAGGCCAGTCCTGTTTCGCGGAAGTCAGAGGGGAGGCGCAAGGCGCCAGGGACGAGCTGGAGCGCATCTTTCAGCCGCATTCCCGTTTTCACGCCCTTTGCCTTGGCTTCGTAGCTTGCGGCGATCACGCAGCCGCCGCCCATGCCGAGGGCCAGGAGCGGCTTGCCGCGCAGGGAAGGTTGCTGCCGGACGAGGACGGAGGCGAAGAAGGCGTCGGCGTCGACATGTATAATCATAGTCGTATTTCGTATTGCGTATCTCGTAGTACGTATTCACTGCGCTTTGTCTTTTGCCGTCCGCCAGAGACCATTCAACATCTTGCTGACGACGACGGTTTGTGCCGCGGCCGTCGTGAACTTTTCTGAAGATACGTACCCAATGTCATGAGAAATGACCAACTGATTCTGTGTTTCCATTAGCGAACTGAGGGACGTATTGAAGAATTGCCTCTTCTCACGCATTGTCCTCTTGGCAAAGCCTTCTGCGATATTGGAGGTAACGGAAACTACTGCCCGTTGTAATTGGGAAGCAAGCCCGAATTTTTCTTCCGGAGGGAAGTGGCGCGTGATGTCGTAAATCATCTGGACCAACTTGCGCCCCTCTTTCCATACCCGCAAGTCTGTGAATGAACGTATCCTTCCTTCTTGTTGTTTGCCGCTGTCGTGTGCCATACGAAATACGTAATACGTACTACGAAATACGCGAGTTACCGTCCATACTTCCGGATCATGCTCCGCACCACGCCGGCCACCTGCAACTCATCCATGGCGTAGAGATCAGGGTACTTGGGGTTCTCGGCCTGCAGGTAATATTTTCCTTTGTCCTTCATGAGCCGCTTGAGCGTGAATTCCCCGTCCAATATCCCCACGACGATGTCGCCCACCCGCGGTTCCGCGCCACGTTCCACGATGACCATGTCGCCCTCGTTGATGCTCGCGTCGATCATGCTGTCGCCTTTGACGCGCAGGAGAAACGTGGAGGCCTTGTCGCGCACGAGGAACTCTTCCAGCGTCACGGTTTCCTCCGCTTGCTCCTCCACGGGCGCCGCGAAGCCGGCGGCGATGGGGCCGAAGAGCGGCAGCGTGAGAGGGATGTGCTCCGTGTGCTCCTGCTCCAGGATCTTAATGCGTCCCTTAGGGTCCTTCTCGATCTGCTTGGCCCGCGTGAGGGCGTTGACCACCTTGGCCACGGCGTTCTTGCTGCGCACGCCGAAGGCGATGGCCAGGTCCGCGAGCGAGGGCGAGTAGCCCCGCTTGGCCTGGAACTCGCGTATGTAGCCCAGGACGGTCCGTTGGTGCGGCGTGAGGTTGGAGGTCATTAGGAGGGGAGGGGAACGGTCGTCCACCATGATAGGTGTACGGATGTACACAGTCAACGGCTTGTCGTCGATCCCCCTTGTGGCGAGGGCCAATATCTTTTGTTGTGGGGGCGTTCGATTGGGGATCGGGAGCCATGGCGATTCCCGCATCGCCGCTACAATAGACTCATGATCCGCCCCCTCGGACCATCGGACCGCGAAGCTATCCTCGCGTATGCCTACAGGCATGAGGCGGAGCTCGTTCTGGTGATCGAGAGCTTCAACAAGCCGGAACCCTTCGGGGAGAACCGATACGTGGGATCATTTGAGGGCGAGAGGATGACGGGGGTGGCGGTCTTCTTCGGGCGATGGCAATCCTTCACGGTGCACGCGGAAGATGTGGCGTTCATCGGTCCGCTGGTCGATGCCATGATGTCCGTGCATCACGGGATTCGCATCGTGATGGGGTTTGCGCGGTATGCGGAGCCTGCGGTGGAGTGGTTGCGTGCCCACGGCATGGCGCCACGAAAGACGCAGCCGTCCATCGTTCTCTTCCTGCCGCGGGAGCGCTTTCGTCCCGCTGGCGGCATTGCGGAACAAGCCGGAGAGGCTGATGTTGATGGTATAGCGTTGCTCCAACGTGTTCTCCATGCATTTCCGGAAGCAGGAGCAGTGACGGCGGAGGAGCGCAGCCGAGTTATCCCGGCTTACACGTTCATTATCCGTGATGGAAACACGGTTGTGTCCAAGGCATCCGTTTCCGGTTATTCAAAGCATTACGCCAAAATCGGCGGCGTCGTCACGCATCCCGACTTCCGTCGCCTCGGCTACGGTCGGCAATGCGTCAGCGCGCTGTGCCGGTCCTGTTTTGACCGGGGGATCGAAACGATGATCCTCTTCACGGCAGAGACGAACGTTCCGGCGTTGCGATTGTATGAGTCGCTGGGTTTTGAGGAAACGGATCGGTATTTACTAGCAGAGTATTGATACCACGATCTCGAGGATGCCGAAGATGCCGAGGAATCCGATGATGCCGAGGATCGGTCGATCTTGACCATTCTGAGCGATGTTGGGTTATTCCTCGGAATCCTCGGCATCGTTGGCATCATCGGCATCCTCTTTACCCTTCAATCACGACCAAATCCTTGTGCTTCTTCAGCTCGAAGTACGTCACCGTCCACACCGCTTCCTTGAAGACGTGGAGGTAGGCGAAGAAGTAGCTGGCGGCGAGGATGAGGAGGAGACCGATGCCCGTGGAGAGGGAGATGACGGCCATAGGGGAGAGGATGTTGGCGAAGAGGAGGCCGATGCCGAGCGCTATGGAGGGGATGAGCAGCGCCACGAGGACGTTGAAGGCGATGCGGATGGTGATGACGAAGAGGAGGAGCCAGAGGAACATCACGTGGGTCAGGTAGCTCAGGAGGAGCTTGAAGCTGGCGCCGATGGCCGCAAAGATCCCCAGGCGGTTGACCACCACGGCGGGCTCCGCAAAGCTGGAAAGGAATTTGAGGATATTGCTGAGGATCCAGACGAAGACGACGAAACCGGCCATGAAGAACTTCACGTCGCCGCTGGCGTAGCGGAGGAGGAGCGAGATGATGGTGATGGTGGTGGCGAGGCCGGAGAGGACGAAGAGCTCGTGGAGCGCGAACATCGGGAAGAAGTTGTAGATGGCCAGCACCAGGCCGCCCTTCACCGGTTCCCGCTGGTAGGATTTGGCGGCCAGGCCGATGATGGCGCCCTTGGCGAGGCTGGGGATGAAGAGCTCGATGGTGAAGAGGAAAATGAACGTGCCCACGAACGTCCAGAAGAACCAATGGGGTGTACTCCTGTAGAGGAGGAGCTCCACGTCAAAGAAGCCGCCGAGCGTCCCGTGCCACCACTCCCAGAGGAAGTACGTCTGGTACGAAATGAGCTTGGCCGTGAGGAGGGTCTCGAAGAGGGAGGAGAAGACGCCCCAGCGCCTGAGGGATTTCTCCCGTACCGTGATGGCCCAAGCTTCGGCGATGATCTCTCGTGGCGTCATAGGGGCAAGGAGCCAAGGATCCAGGGCATCAAGAATACAGGGAATGTATCAGAAAAACAGGATCACAAGGATTCTAGGCATCCTGACATCTTTTTCCTCTCATAGGGAAGATGAAGAAGAAGCCGCTGTTTGTTTCAGTAGCGTCTCGAAGGGCGTGAAGGCGTAGGTCTTCCCGAGGATGATCGTCACCTGGTCCCGATCCTCCAGCGGGAGCGTCATGGGGGCTTCCTCGAGGGGGAGGTCGAGGAGGGTGGAGAAGAAGGCGGCGGCGGGGCGGTCTACATCCGTGAGGGGGGCGACGAGGGAGACGTCCTGTTTGGGCATGGAAGCGTTGCCCACATCCTGTACGTCGAAACCGTATGCGATGAGCTCACCGGCAAGCCTGCTGGCGAGGCCCGTCCGTGCGCCCGCGTTGAGGACGACAACACGGGGATGGCTGAGGTACAGCGTGCGCGCCTGTAGGAGGAGCTTCGTGAAGGCGCGGATTTGTCCCCACCCGTCCGTGTCTCCGTCCCGGGCGGGAACCGGCAGGAGCACGGCCGCTCCCCCGAACTGCTCCCGCGGCGGGGTGTAGAGGAATCCGCCCGGCTGGGCGAAATTGGTGTAGGAGGGGTTGCCGTCCTTGAGCTGCATGCTCACGAGCCGCGAGCGGTCCAGCTCCTCCCCCATCTTGGCGGCACCCAGAAGTTCCTGGCCGGTCATCGTGGTCTCCACGTTCGCCGAGAGGATCTGGAGGAGCGCGACGACCTTCCGTGGGCTGCGGATGATGCCGATTGTCTTGGCCCGTTCCCCCAATGCCTGGATGATCTGCTGCTGGCGTGCGCTGCGTCCGAAGTCACTGGTGGTATGGCGGCTGCGCGCGTACTTGAGGGCCGTCTCGCCGTCCAAATGCGCGGGGCCGGCGGTGATTCGGAAGGTCTCGTACGTCCAGTTGGGGCCGGGGTATTGCGTATCCACGATGTCGTAGGGTACTTCCACTTCAATCCCCCCCAGTGCGTCCACGGCCTGCACGAAGCCCGTGAAGTTCACTATCACGGCATGGTGAATCTCCACATCCAGCTTGCTTCCCACTTCATCCATCAGTTCCCGCAGGGCGAGTTGTGAGGCCTCCTCCTTCGCCATTCCCTCCCACCGGAGCCGGGATTTCCTGTCGCGGTAGAGGGTGTTGATGCGACCTTGCCCCATGTTTGCCGACCGCACGTAGAGGTCACGCGGGACGGAGAGCATCACGGCGCTATTGGTCTTAGGATCGATACTCGTCACCATCATTGTGTCCGTGAGGTCAATACCGTCGTGGTCATCATCACCTTTGCCGAGGAGCAGGAAATTCGTGTAGCCGTTCCCGTCTTTCGGCAGTTCCACCGACACCGCCCCCAGAACGTTCTTGATGTTGAGGATGTTGAGGGCAATGAGGCCTTTGAGGACGCCTGCGAGCAGCAGGAGCGAGAGCAGGATCGCAAGGAGCACGGTGAGCGTGCGCTTGAGGAACCGCACCCGGGAAGCATGCCGCGCGTCCTCCTCGTGCTTTCCGCGCCACAGGCGGAATACCCCGAGCAGGGGAGAGGCGACTGCGAAGGCTACGGCAATCATTCTCTGCCAAGGAAAGCGGCGAGGAGGCCGTTCCCCACCGATCCGACGCGTCTTGAAGGACATCGGGGTGGATTGTAGAGGATGTGTAGGGCTGGTGGAAGTTATTGGTGGTGGAGGGAGGATGCCGAGGACGCCGAAGATGCCGACGGTCATTGTGTAGAGACGCAAAATCTTGCGTCTCATCCACGTCCAACAACCAACCACAAAACCAGGAGGAGAACCGGCTGATGCACCAGGTAGATCACCAGTGCGTGCCGCCCCGGTTCCGTCACGATCCGCGTCAAGCGATGATCCGGCAAATGCCATCGCAGCCACCCGCGGTTGTAGAGGAGATTCCCCACCGCCGTTCCGATGAGGATCGTCCCCATCCAGGGAACGATTGGAAAGTAATCGGCCGATTGGAATCCCGGGGGTATCCAGCCCATGGGCAGGAGGAACGATCCGAATCCATCCGGTGCGGTTCCTGTCATGGTTCCGATCAGGAATATCAATGCCGCGAGAAGGACGTTCCCTTCGCGCAGGGGCATCACGAAGGGTAGGATGATGATCCCCGTGCCGATCAAATGGAGTACGCCGAAGCGGATGTACATGTCTCCAAGAGCAACGAATGTCACGAGCGTCACGAGCATGGCGCAGAGGATCACGGAGAAGCCCCGCCGCCCGTATTTCCCATAGATCTCCTTCCGCGATGCCTCCCGCGCTTCCATCCGGCCGTACGATACGGCGAAGCTCATGCCTACGAGCAGGAGGAAGAGGTTGGCGGTGATTCTCTGGAGGATGAGCCAGCCGCCGGAGAGGGGATCGAGAGGGACGTCGAAGAATACGGAGAGGTCGAAGGCCGCATGGTAGACCACCATCAGGAGGATCGCCGCCGTGCGGAGGAGGTCGAGTTCGAGGTAGCGGTGTTTCGGCGGGATGGCCATCGTGGATAGTGTAGGGATGCCAAACCAAGCCGTCCTCACGAAAAACCCCGTCCTTGCGGGCGGGGCTTTTGAAGGCGAAACGTGGAGTGCGTCGTACGCAACCTCTTACATCGCGTCCTTCTCCTTGAAGAAACAGTCCTTGCAGAGGACGGGCTTGCCGCCTTCCTCAACAGGGCGCGGCTTGAAGGGAACCTCGCACTGGTTGCCACACTTGGCGCACACTGCGGGGAACATCTGCCGGGTCGCAAGACGGTCGTTCTTGCGCTTCTGACGACAGTCCTTGCAGCGCTGGGGGCGCTGAGGCCACGGGAAGTATAAAATTCCTGCTCACCTTCCGTGAAAGTGAAGGAACCGCCGCAATCGCGGCACTGTAGCTGCTGGTCAGCCATAGAAAGGAGAAAAAAGAATAAAGGTCGCAGGTTCCTTCTTCCAGGCTGTTTGACCGGGGTGTGAAGGACTTGCTGCGTCTACTGTAGGGGTTACGAGGCTGTATGTCAATGTTTGGTGTTATGGCCAATAGTTGCAGGTTTCAGGTTAACAGGTTACAGGCTGGACTGTTCCAAACCTGTAACCTGCAACATGTGAACCTGAAACTTATTTGAGGGTGACCTTGGCGCCGGCGGCCTCGAGCTTCTCCTTCATTTTCTTCGCCTCGTCGGTGGGGACGCCTTCCTTGAGCACCTGGGGCGGGGTGTCGACCTTGGCCTTGGCTTCGCCGAGCGGGAGGCCCGTGATCTCGCGGACTACCTTGATCACGGCGATCTTCTGCGCGCCGGAATCGGTGAGCTCCACGTTGAATGAGGACTTCTCCTCTTCAGCGGCACCGCCTGCGGCGCCGGCGGGGGCTGCCGCAACGGCCACGGGGGCGGCTGCGGAAATGCCGTACGTCTCTTCCATGTACTTCACGACGTTATTGACCTGGATGACGTTGAGCTTCTCCAGTGCGGAGATCACTGCCTGCTCGTCGGCGGAAAGGGTTCTGTCGGCCATGGTGGGGAAGGGGAATGAAGAAATGAAAAAATGGAAAATGGAAAATGGATGCTACGCGGCCGGGGCGGATTCCTTCTTCTTTGCGTACTCGGCCATCGCGCGGGCGAAGCCGGAGAGCGGCGAGGAGCACATGCTGGCAAACGCCGTGAGCGGGGAGCGGATCATCCCCGCAAACTGCGCCAGGAGGACCTGGCGGCCGGGGATCTGTGCGAGCGTGGTGGCGTCGGATTGGGAGAGGAGCTTCCCTTCGAAGATGCCGCCGACGAAGGAGACCTGCGGGTGGTCCTTCCCGTAGCCGAAGGCGATCTGCGCGCCCGTGATCGGGTCGTCGTAGCTGAAAATGCAGGCCACGGGACCGTCCATCATCGTTTCCGGCAGTTCCGGCAATCCCTGCTCCTTGGCGGCCAGGCTCATGAGGGTCTTCTTGGCCACCTTCATCTCCGCACCCCCTGCCCGGAGCTTCTTGCGCAGGTCGCTCACGTTGCCGACGGTGAGACCGATGTAGTGCGTGAAGATCACCGATTGAGCCTTGGACATCTTTTCCTTGAGCTCCTGGAGTTGCTCGGCCTTCTGTGCGCGGGTGAGTGCCATGAGGGGAGGGTGAGGGAGAGGAGCGTATAT
This sequence comes from uncultured Candidatus Peribacteria bacterium, assembly GCA_964502425.1. Taxonomy (GTDB): domain Bacteria; phylum Patescibacteriota; class Gracilibacteria; order Peribacterales; family Peribacteraceae; genus CAIKAD01. The sequence continues at coordinate 16,015 of CAZCWV010000015.1, forward strand.
GGAAAGGTCTCCCTTTCCAATGTCCGGGAGACCAGCGAGGAACACGGCACGAAGCACCAAGCCGGGGCCGAGTGACCGATGCTGTATTCCTCGGAGGGGCTTATTTCGGCCTGCGGCCTTGTGCCCTCGGTCTTCGGACGTAAAGAGTTTACTGGTCAATCGCCCAATGTCAAGGCGACGTGGCAGAGAGTGGACAGAGTTGGGCGGAGCAGGCATCCCATGGAGAGGAAGGTGGGCGGAGTATCATGGGTGCATGCGCATCCTCCTCCAGCGTGTTACCAGTGCGGTCGTTTCCGTCGATGGGAACGCCGTGGGGAAGATCGGCAGGGGATACCTTCTCTTCCTCTGTGTCATGCGCGGAGATGCAGAAGCACAAGCAGACTGGCTCGCGGAGAAGGTCTGTGGATTGCGACTCTTCGATGGTCCCGATGGGAAGATCAACGACCAGTCGCTCCTCGACGTGGGAGGGGATGTTCTGGTCATTTCCCAGTTCCCTCTGGCGGGGCGGCCGGGCTACACCCGGGCAGCCGCTTCGGAGGAGGGGGAGAGATTGTATAACTATTTTATACAGAAAATGCGTTCCTTGGAGGTCAAAAAGGTAGAAACCGGTGTTTTCGGTGCCTCCATGCAGGTCGCGCTCACCAATGACGGGCCCGTAACGCTCCTCCTCGAGCGGCCGGTTTGAGCCTCGACAAAGCAGTAAACTTCATTGTCTGCACGTCCGTCCCTCCGTACAATCCGAGATCCAAACCCCGTT
>CAZCWV010000016.1:0-16548 GCA_964502425.1 uncultured Candidatus Peribacteria bacterium
ATGATCGATCTCGGCGTCGCGGAGATGGAGAAGATCAGCTTCCTCCGGAAGGAGGACGTGCTCGATGCCTGCGTCCTCCGCGTCCCCAAGGCCTACCCCGCGTACTTCGGGAGCTACGACCAGCTCTCCGTCGTCCGCGCGTACACGGACGCCATCCCCAACCTCTTCCTCGTCGGCCGCAACGGCATGCACCGCTACAACAACCAGGACCACTCCATGCTCACGGCGATGCTGGCGGTGGACAACATCGTGGCGGGGCGGACGGATAAATCGAATTTATGGGAGGTCAATCTTGAGGAGGAGTATCACGAGGAGAAGAAGTGAGGGCACCGAAGCATTCGCGAGCCTGAGCCTGCGGACAGAACAGGCAAAACCAAAGGGCATCTTTCTTTACGGGATTCGTTCGAAGATGTTATTGGGGTTGCGCATTCGTTTTCTCAATAGCCACTTGGCTGCCCTCAAATGACAACCTGTATCCCTTCACTGTTGCAGTCATCTGGCGCTCGAACCACTGTGTAGCAACTTTTTGCCTTATGTTGGCGTCTTCAATCTGACTCAATTCCTTTTGTACGAAAGAGTTCAGTTGCAGGAGGTGGTCCTGAAAGTCATTCCCAAGAATCAAGTCGGCAACAACAGACCTGCTGAGAGCATTTGCTTTCTCCATGAGACGTACGAGGGGGCCGCGAATACTTGGATCCACTACTTCAGAAAAGTGTCCATCTCTCAGGACAAGGCTGTAGATGCCCTTCAGGTTTTGGAGGTCAGAATTTGCCTTGGACCATTTGTTGATTGCCCCTTCTTTTACCGATGCATCGGATACAGTAAAATTCAGTCTGCTATATGGCTTGAACGTATCCTCGATGGCTTGATTAAGCATGCCGACGAGTATATGAAATTCCTCGCTCTCCAAAGGGATCTGGCTTTGTATCAATGCTAGAGAGCCCGTGAACTTTTTTGTATTCTTTTCGAGTTCCTGCGCGAGATAATTCTCGGCAGGTATAGGCTCCATTTGTAGTTCGATCTTTTGATTCTGCTGCCCCTGTCCCTGTTCCTGTGGCTGTTGACTTTCGAAAAAACATAATCGATGCCTGCTGAATATATCCGGCCTTCGCGTTCTATTATGAATATGCATATTTGTGTGAAACATAGGTTATAGTATACCACACCATACGGATATCATCTAGCCGAATTGTTCTTGCGTCTTTACGGCAGCTTGTGAAAGAGAGCCTCCGTCTTGAGCGTGTCACACGTTCCTTCGAGTAACCGGAAGACGGCGGGGCGCTGTTCTTGCGCCTCGCGCGTGGACGCCCGCCAGGTGCGACGCCATTTCCTTCCGCACGAAGTCGAGGGGAGAGAAAGGGATGTCTGCGGCTTCCACCCCTACGTACTCCTTGCGGGAGAGGAGTGTACAGAGCGCTCCAGCACCGCATCCGTAGTCCAGTACTGGATCGTTCTTGGTAGCGTCCGAGCGGAGCAGGGCGTGGTACGCCCAGAGCATTTTCCGCTTGTAGCTCTCGTCGTGGCGGCTCAGGTAGGCTTGCCTCCAGATGTCGCCGTCATGTTCCGTGTAGAAGTGCTCCACGTCTTCGCGTGTGGCGCGGGGACGCGTTTGCCATTGTCCTTCATACCGTCCCTGGGATTCCCGATATCCTTTCAAGAACTCCTCATCCGACTGCAGGCCGTAGGCATGTTTCACGAAAGGGATGATATTCAATTGCCGCAAAAAGCCACGGGGAAACAGTCGCAGGAGCACATGTTGGAACAAGAGAAGCTTTCCCCGCAAGCCATGGTATGGGTATTGCTTTCCCGGGCGCCATGCGTGGCGGAGCGCGCTCAGCACGTCAGGACAGTAGGTGTTCGCCATACCACTCCACCGTCCTCCCGATCCCCTCTTCGAACGGCACCTCGGGGTCGTATCCCAGTGTTTGTCTTGCCTTGGTGATGTCCGCGACGTAGCGGACCACCTCGCCCGTGCGCGGCTCCCCGACGGTGAGGGGGGAGGAGCTCCCGAGCAGTTCCTTGATGCGCTCGGCGAGGTGCACGATGGTCGTCCCCTCTCCGTAGGCGATGTTGTACGTCCCGTTCTTCGCCGCGTCGAAGTTGTCGATTGCCCGGATGATGCCGTCGACGGTGTCGTCAATGTACGTGAAGTCCAGGCACTTCTCTTTGCCGAAGATCGTGAGCGGCTCGTCCTTCCGTGCCAGGCGGATGAAGAGCGGAACCACGCGCACGGAATCGTCGTACATCCCGTAGACGTTGCTGAAGCGGAAGATGATATGGTCGATCCCGTAGCAGCGCGTGTAGGCTTCCACGAGCGCTTCCCCGCCGATCTTGCTCGCGGTGTAGGGGCTCTCGCAGTTTTCCACACGCACGAGATCCTCGGTGTATTGGTCCACATGTATGTTCCCGTACCCCTCGCGGGAGGAAGCGAAGAAGAAGCGGGGGATCTCCCTCTTCCGCGCCAGCTCCAGCGTGTTGAAGAGCGTGACGAAGTTGTCCCGCGCGCGCTCGGGATGCTCCACGAGCTCGTACACGCGCGCGTTGGCGGCCAGGTGGACGACGGCGTCGATATCCTCCGGCAGTTCCAATTCCTCCACCTCCTCTTCATCCCGCAGATCAACGTGCTGGGTCACGGCTTCCACGCTCTCTTGCCACTTGTTCGCCACCCAATCCACGCCCATCACTGTGTCGCCGCGCGCGAGCAGCTTCTCGCACAGCCGCGTGCCGATGGTCCCTGATGAACCGGTGACGAGGATCTTCATGCACGGATAGTGTGCCCGTTGTGATGGGATCTGGCAAAGGATGCCGACGATGCCGAAGATTCCGAAGATTCCGAGGAACGCACTTCATAGAACGTTCCTCAAGGGGTAGCGGCCGTTCGTCGGCATCGTCGGCGTCATCGGAATCTTCGGCATCCTATTGCGGAACCTGACAGTCTCACTCCCCACCCGCTACACTATATTCTCCATGCTCTCCCTCATCCTCCCCACCTACAACGAGGCCGAGAACCTGCCGCTGCTCCTCCCGCGGCGGGCGGGGATCCTCAAGGACCTGCCGTACGAGATCATCGTGGTGGATGACGATTCGCCGGACGGGACGTGGAAGGTGGCCGTGGCAATGGCCGCGGCCGATGCGCGCGTGCGCGTCATCCGGCGCGTAGGCAGGCGCGGGCTCTCTTCCGCGGTTGTGGAAGGTTTTGCGGCGGCGAAGGGCGACGTCCTCGCCGTGGCGGACGCCGACGGCCAACACGATCTCGCCATCCTCCCCCGTCTCTACGCCGCGGTGAAGGAGAAGGGCGGTATCGCGGTGGGGTCGCGCTACGTGCCGGGCGGGAGCGTGGGGGAGTGGGACGAACGCCGCCGGCTCTTGAGCCGCCTCGCCACGCGCCTCTCCATCGCCCTGTGCCGCGTGAAGGTCCAAGATCCTATGAGCGGGTTCTTCGCCGTGGAGCGCGGGGCGTTCCAGGCAATACGTTCCGCCCTGCATCCTCGCGGCTTCAAGATCCTCTTCGACGTGCTCGTGAACCTTCCCGCCGGGACGCCGGCCGTGGAAATCCCCTACACCTTCCAGACGCGGACCGCCGGCGCGAGCAAGCTCTCGCTGCGCGTGCAGGCGCAGTTCCTCGCGTCCCTCCTCGGTGCGCTGGTCCGGCGCACGTTCAGCCGGCACGTCCGACCTCTCGTCTAATGAAGCATCCCGCGCACGCGCTCCACGGCCTCCTCTACCTCCTCGCGGTCGTCGTTATCGCAACCTTTCCCGCGGTGCGCGCGTTGCGGATCAGCCCGCTCTACCTCGATGCCGCCGTGCGGGACAAAACCGAGGTGGCGTTGCGGCAGATTTCCACGGAGCAGGGATGGCTCCTCTCCGATATGGAGCTGCGCGAGGTGACGCCGACGGGGATCACGTTCATGCACCAGGAACACCGCCGCCTTCCCTTCCCCCCCGCGTGCTTCACGCTCTCCTTCGCCACGTCCGAACTCCGTCCATGCGCACACTGATCATCGCCCTTGGGTTGGAAGTCTATGCACTTCTCCTCGCCGGGATGCAGGCTCTGGGCGGCGTCCGCACCGACGAGGCCAAGTACCTCCTCAACATCCCGTACCCGCACCCGCCTCTCGTCCGGTTTCTCCTCGCGCAGACGGCATGGATGCCGCTCCAGGAATTCTTCTGGAGAGTTGTTTTCGCATCGCTCGTCGTGCAGGGGGCATGGCTCGTGCTCTGGATGGCGCGCCGTGAACCTGTCGCCTCGGATGTATCGAGAGCCACCGGGCAGCTCCGGTTCACGGCAAGCGGTCTCAATCATGACCAGCGCATTGCGTTGTCCCTCGCATGGCTCCTCTGCGCAGCCGTCGTCCTGCAAGCCGGTTCCATCATGATGGCGCCGCTCACCACCCTGCAGGGGCTCGTCTTCCTCGCGCTCCTCTCCCACGCGCGACGGAAAGCCGATCACTGGAGCGCGTGGCACGCACTGGGCGCGGCGCTCCTGTGGCTCGTCTCGCTTCTCACTGCGTATCAGGCGGTGCTGTACCTGCCCATCGTGGCCGCGCTCTTTTGGTCCCTTTCCATTCCCCGGTGGCAGAAGGCGCTCTACGTCTTGGCTCCGCTGCCCGTCGCGTTTCTCTTCGCTCTCGCGGAGCCCGCGGTCCTCGCGAGTTTTCTCAGCGCGGGAACGCTCAACGCGTCCCTCACCGTCTCCGCCAAGGCCGTCTCCCTCTTCCAGGCGTGGAGCGTCGGGGGGAGCGTCCTCATCAGCATCATCGGCGTGGCCGGCATCGCCATGGGGCGGCGGCGGGCGGAGTTCCTGAGCTTGGCGCTCGTGGCGGCGTATCTCTTCGTCTCCTTCCACTTCTACTACGCCATCCTTTTCACGCCGCTCCTCATCGCGGGCGCCATCTCCTTCATGCGTCACGCGTGGCCGAACCCCCTTCCCCTCCTTTCTCCCCTCGCCCTCATCACGATGCTCTGCTTCGGGCTCTTTCCACCGGCGTTCGCGCCGGGGCCGTCCCGCGCCGTGATGCAGGCCGTGGCGGATGGGGGCAGGCAGGGAGACGTGCTCATCGCGGGCGCGTTCGGCCACGACTGGCAGTACGAGAGCCCCTTCTCCGTGCGCCGGTACCATCCCTCCCTCCTCCGCGACGCGCAGGCGGTGGTGTGCCTGGAGGCGTGCGAGGACGTGGAACGCGAGGGCTGGACGCCGCTCCCCGGCCTTCCGGTGGAGGTGTGGGTGAGGGAGTGAGATCCTTTGACTGTCTTATGCGGTGACCTGTCATTGACACAATATGCTGGTCATTGTATTTTGTTATCAGTGGTTCGTTGGTCTTTTTTCTTTCACAGGCAAGGAGAATGCCATGAAATTGAGACGCTATTGGATTGCAAAGATTCTCGGAGCCCAAATCCGGGAAGTGTCGTTGCCAGAGCCCGATTACAGGGAACTGGTCATGGCGTCGGACGCCACCGGCGTGGAGATTTGGGAAGGTACGATCATGGTCGATGATGACGGTGAGCCCCTTGGCTCGCCATCGTTACGGCTTCTCATCCGATACGTATTCGGGGGAGAAGTGAAGCGTTATGCTGAGCTTCATGACATGAAGCTTCCCGACTTTCCTTTCAATCAGTTCATGTATTCCGAGCCCGGATTCCATTTGGGGACACTCAAGGGGTGGATGCCCATCTCGGTTCATGATGTGGTGGTGCACTGTTACAAAGGTGAGGTGCCGCCCGTCCGGCTCACGTCCGATGGAAGCGGATAACGAACCACCAGGCGCGATATGGCATAGCCGTATCGCGCCGCTTTCTTGAGGATCATTTAGAAGGCGCAGATGTGGATCTGCGTTTACGGAACAAGTGCTCGGACAAGTCCAAACAATCAAATCTTGTAGTACTCCCGGTACCACTCGACGAACTTCGGCACGCCTTCCTTGATCGTAGTCTTGGGCTCGTAGCCGAGCATCGTCCGCGCCTTCTCGATGTCCGCGAGCGTGGCCTTTACGTCTCCCGGCTGCATGGGGAGGAAGTCCTTCTTGGCTTCCTGGCTGCAGCTCGTCTCCACCATCTTCACGTAGTCCATCAGTTCCTCCTTCCGTCCGCATCCCAGGTTGAACACTTCTTCGGGGAAGTTCTTGTCGATGGACGCGATGATCCCGTCCGCGATGTCGTCCACGTACGTGAAGTCGCGCTGCATTTTGCCCTCGCCGAAGATCTGCAAGGAACGGTTGTGCAGGAGGGCATCGGTGAAGAGGAAGAGCGCCATGTCGGGCCGGCCCCATGGGCCGTAGACGGTGAAGAAGCGCAGCCCCGTGACGGGTGTGCCGTAGAGGCTGTGGTAGGCGTGGGCCATCAGTTCATTGTCCTTCTTGTTCTGTCCATAGAGCGAGAGAGGATCATCCGTGCGGTCCTCTTCGGAACACGGCAGCTTCTCGTTCCCGCCGTACACCGAGCTCGAGGAGGCGTAGATGAGGCCGGGGATTTTCTGCAACCGCACTTCGTCCAGGACGTTGAAGAACCCGCGGATGTTGATGTCGATGTACTCATCGGGGTGGTCAAACGCGTATCGAACGCCGGCGAGGGCGGCCAGGTGGCACACGCGGTCGCAACCCGCCATCGCATCCTTCAGCGCCTTCCGGTCCAGAATATCCGCGCGGACCATCCGGAATCCCTTCTTCCCCTCCAGCTGCACCGCGCGCGCTTCCTTGAGTTTGGGGTCGTAGTAAGGGCTGAAGTTATCGTAGCCAAGAACTTCATCGCCGCGCGCGAGGAGCTTCTGCGCCGTATGGAAGCCGATGAAGCCGGCAGCGCCTGTTAAGAGTATTTTCATGGTAAGGGGAGGAGAAGATCGTATCAGAGAAGACGTAAGACGTAAGCGGTAAGACTTAAGCGGTAAGTTGCAAGTGGAAAGAACGAATCATGCGGTCAAGTTCTTCAATGGAGGCAATCATAGTATTCGCTTGCGCCTTCGTGATGTAGTGCATTTCCGATGCGATGTAGATGAATGTGTGAAGTTCCGCGAGAGAGCCCTTCGCGATCAATACGAAATGGGCAAATTCCTTTTCCGAAGTCCTCTGGCTGCCTTCGGCGATATTTGCGGGGATCGAAACGGCTGCCCGCCTCATCTGTGAAGTCAATCCATACAATTCCTCCTTGGGAAAAGTTCGAGTCAGCTCATAGAGATCCTTCACCAGCCGTAAGCCTTTTTGCCAAATCTGCAGTTTCTGGAATGGCATGTTCATCATAGAACCAGCTTACCGCTTACCGCTTACCGCTTAAAGCTCAGTTCCGATCCCAATGCCATGATAGACAAGCCCGGCCTCGCGTACTTCGGACGGCTCGTACACGTTCCTCCCATCAAAAAGATCCTTCCCCTTCATCGCCTTCTTCACCTCCTTCAGATCAATACCGCGGAACATGTCCCACTCGGTGAGGAGAATCACGGCGTCGGCGCCGGTTGCGGCTTCCAGGGGTGAAACAGCGTAGCGGATTTCCTTCGGGAAGAATTTGCGGGTGTTCTCTTCCGCGGCGGGGTCGAAGGCCGTGACGGCGTGGCCGGCCTTGAGAAGCAGAGGGATCAAGTCCAGGCTCGGCGCCTCGCGCATGTCGTCGGTGCGGGGCTTGAAGCTGAGCCCCCACAGCGCAACGTTTGCCTTGGGGGGGAGCGCCTTGAGGACTTTTTCGAAGAAGCGGAAGCGCTGGCGCGTGTTGATGCGGTCCGTGGCTTCCACGATGTCGAAGGTGACGCCGTGTTCTTTGGCCGTCTGGAGCAGGGCTTTGACGTCCTTGGGGAAGCAGCTTCCGCCGTAGCCGATGCCGGCATGGAGGAACTTGGGTCCGATGCGTTGGTCGAGGCCGAGTCCCGCGGCAATATCGCGGATGTTGGCGCCAGTCTTCTCCGTGAACTCCGTAAGCATGTTGATGAAGGAGATCTTGGTGGCAAGGAAGGCGTTACTGGCATACTTCACGATCTCTGCGCTCTCGCGGCTCATGAAGAGGAGGGGGCGGCCCACGCGGGTCAGCGGCCGGTAGAGCTCCTCCATCATTTCCCGCGCCTTGGAGAATCCCGCCTGCCCTGAGCCCGTCGAAGGGTTGATGCCCACCACGATCCGGTCGGGCGTGAGGGTATCGGGTACCGCCAAGCCCTCGCGGAGGAACTCGGGGTTGGAGATCACGGGGATGGAGAATGCAACGCCGCGATCCTTGAGAATCTGCGTGATCTTCTCCTCGCACTTCTGTCCCGTGCCCACGGGGACGGTGGACTTATTCACGAAGAGGAGGTCCTTCGCGGCGTTCTTCGCCACGGTTTCTGCCACGGTGAACACCGCGCGCAGGTCGGCCTTGTAGCCCTCCCCCGGTGGCGTGGCGACGGCCGAGAAGACGATCTCCACGTCAGGGAGGGTCGCCTTGAGGTCCGTGGTGAAAGACAGGTGGCCGCTCGCGAGCCCGCGCTGGATCAGCGGTTCCAATTCCGGTTCGAATATCGTGCTCTTGCCACTCTTGAGGGTGGCGATCTTCTTCTCGTCGATATCCACGCCCACGACGGTGTGTCCCAGTTCCGCGAAGCAGGCTGCACTCACTAAGCCGACATATCCTGTCCCAACAACAGCAATTTTCATACAGCGAGTGTATCACAAGAACAGCGGATGCCGAGGATTCCGAGGATGCCAACGATGCCGAGGATAGGGGGCAAAGCACAATCGGGCGCTTACTATTGATGCTTCCTCGGAATCCTCGGAATCTTCGGAATCCTCGGCATTCTTTGCCATATGCCCCCATACCAGGCACACTATCCCGGCTATGAAGATCCTCGTCTCCGGTTCCATCGCTTACGACCTCCTCCTCCAGTACGACGGGTCCTTTCCGGACGCCGTGGATCCCTCGCATCTGGACGAGCTCTCCATGGCCTTCGTCACCAGCCGCTTCGCGCGGCACCACGGGGGGACGGGTGCGAACATCGCCTGGAATCTCAAGCTCCTCAATCAAGATCCTCTCCTCGTCGGCACGGTGGGGCATGACGGCGGCACGTACACGGCGTTGCTGGAAGAACGGGGCATCGCGACGAACCGCGTGGAGGTGCAGCGCGCCCACGCCACATCCACGGCCATCGTGGCTACGGATTCGCATGAGCACCAAATCACGTTCTATCATCCCGGCGCCGACGCCGCGGGCACCTTCCCCGACCTCTCCGAGGAACGGGACGACGTCAGCATGGCGATCATCGCGCCCCGCGACGCCCGCGTGATGGTGCAAGCGTCGGCCTGGTGCAAGCAGTATGCCGTTCCCTATCTCTTCGATCCCGGCCAGCAGGTGATGGCGCTTTCGGAGGAGGAGCTGGTGCGCGCCATCGACAATTCCGCAGGCGTCATCGCCAATGCCTACGAGTGGGGCCTCATCAGCAAGCGCACATCCTTCTCCGTCGAGCAGTTCCTGGAGCATGCGCCGTTTCTCGTCATCACGCAGTCGGAGGATGGCTTTACCGCCTATACCCCCAAAGGACAGCACGTGCTCCCCGCGTGCAAGCCCGAGAAGACCATGAACCCTACCGGCGCCGGCGACGCATTCCGCGCCGGCCTCCTCACGGGATTGTCCGCCAAGTGGCCGATCAGGCAGTGCTGCATGCTTGGCGCTTCGCTCGCGTCGTTTGTGGTGGAGCAGGAAGGGACGCTCATGGACAAGATTGACCTCAATGACGTCATGGGACGGGCGGAGACGACGTACGGGGAGGCGCTTCCCGCCTTACCGTGAGAGGGTGTTACTGATGGGATGGGTGACATAGTTTCGTTACTTCGTTTGCTCGTTATTTCGTTATTTTGTTTGCGTCTTCACTCGACAATACGAAATAACGAAGTGACCAAATAACGAAAGAACGCAGTTCGCTACGGAGGGCATTCTCTGCTACTTTATTATTATGTCCTCTATCAAAGACCCCTCTTTGGCCGCGCAAGGCCGTCTGAACCTGGAGATCGCCGAGAAGCGCATGGGCGCGCTGCTCAAGGTGCGTGATCGTTTCTCCAAGGAGAAGCCGTTCACGGGACTCACCATCGGCATGGCGCTCCATGTGACCAAGGAGACCGGCGTGCTCGTTCGTACGCTCGTGGCGGGCGGGGCGCAGGTAGCCATAACGGGATGCAATCCTCTGAGTACGCAGGATGATATCGCCGCCGCGCTCGCGGAGGAGAAGGGCGTTGAGGTCTGGGCGTACAAGGTCGAGACGAAGGAGGATTATTACAAGTATCTCGAAGAGGTCCTTGCCACGAAGCCCCACATCACCATCGACGACGGCTGCGACCTCGTCACGCTCCTCCATACCAAGCACCCCGAACTCCTCTCCGGCCTCATCGGCGGGTGCGAGGAGTCCCCATGATCGCCGTCAACGACAACAAGACCAAGCACCTCTTCGATAACTACTACGGCACGGGGCAATCCACGTTCGACGGTATCCTGCGCTCCACCAACATCCTCGTGGCGGGGAAGACCGTGGTCGTCGCCGGGTACGGGAGCTGCGGCAAGGGCGTGGCGATGCGGGCGGAGGGGCTGGGCGCGCGCGTCATCGTCACGGAAGTGGACGCGTTCAAGGCGATGCAGGCGGCCATGGACGGCCATTTGGTCATGAAGATGGACGATGCCGCCGTGTGGGGCGACATCTTCGTCACCGTCACGGGCGACATCCACGTGATTAACGTTTCGCACATGGAGAAGATGAAGGATGGCGCGGTGCTGGCCAACTCCGGCCACTTCGACTGCGAGATAGACCTGGCCGGCCTGGAGAAGAAAGCAAAGTCCAAGCGCCGCGTCCGGCACTACCTCGATGAGTATCAGCTCCCCTCCGGCAGGGTCATTTACCTCGCGGGAGAGGGGCGGCTGGTAAATCTTGCTTCCGCTGAAGGCCATCCCAGTGAAGTGATGAGTCTCTCCTTCTGCGGCCAGGCGCTGGCGTGCGAGTACCTCGTGAAGAACAAGGGAAAGATGAAGCCCGTGGTCATCACGCTCCCGCCGGAGATTGATGACTTCATCTCCCGCACGCAGCTCGAGGTGATGGGCCTCGCCATTGACGAGCTCACGGAGGAGCAGAAGAAGTACCTGGGCAGTTGGCAGGAAGGGACATAGCCTCATCCCCCTTGCCCCCTTCTCCGTCCTCATTATTGGAGCATTGAACGTATGCCCCTGGTTTCCTTTGTGTTGGATTGCGGAGAAGGGGGGATGTTTCTGTTTGTTGCGCATGAAAGAGCGCCGTATCGATACGATGGAGGACCGATGGAAGATGCTCCATTACTTCTTCATTCTTGAACCGTAGCGTGCGGTATCCCAGCTCTCGTAGGCACTCATCTCGGTTCCTGTCGAACTCTGTCTGTTCAAGGCGGTCATGGATCGGACCGTCGAGTTCAATGACCAGCCGATTTCCCGCGCAAAGGAAATCAACAGTGTACGACCCTATGGGAACTTGGCGTCGGTTTCACAATACCTTCCAAAGCCACTGTTCCGATGGCGTCATATTCTTCCGCATCAGCCGAGCGAAGGTTCCTCTTCCCATTCGATGCTGTTCTTTGTCCATGGAAGAACCATACGCATGTTCAATAAACAATACAACATACATCCCCCTCTCCTCGCTCAGAAATGATCAGAGTTCTCTCGTACATCGGGCGAGAACAAATGGGGAAGGAGAGGGGTTAGGGGGTGAGGTGGAACAGAAACAACAAACAGAGGAATGTGAGTTATCCGCTTCCACTCGCGTCTTGCTGCAGCGGTACACCCGCTTCCTTGACAAGTTGACAAAAGTTAACATAACATGACTTCTATAGTCGACATTCGCGTTCCCCGTGGTGCGCCACCCGCGTTCTTTGGAACCATTGTGTAGTAGTGATGAGAAACCTGCTTCTCGACAGAAATGGATATAAAAGGGACCGGAGGATTCCGGTCCGCTGTGCGGGAAGAGGCGGTCAGCAAATGGCGCTGACCTGTGTTCACTTAGGAGACCTGTGATGTTGGATCAGTGGAAGCAAATTTGGCATGGGGAACAAGTGAGTTTGTCGAGGGTAATGCTTGCGGAAGTTCCCCCGGGGGATCGACGAGCAATTCGTACGGTCCTCAAGACCCAGGTTGATCCCCTCCCTCGTTGTAGGGATTGCGTACGATGTCGACTTGATAATGGTCGATGTCCGAACATTGGGTCCACATCGGGACATGAAGAGGTTTCCGAACTTTCTATGGTCTGATCTCTCCTGATCGGACCTGACGTACGAGTCGGACCTGGGACTTGTCCCGGGTCCGACTCCACCTAATATTGGGAGCAGATTTCTCGTCATTCGGTCTTTGCCATCATTGCGCATGGAGACCTGCCTTTATTCTTTTCAAAAGGAGCATCCTTGCTTCTTCTTCGGAGGAAGTATTCGGCTTAGGAAAGTCGAATAGATGCGGCAGGTTCCTGTCAGCTGTGGAGATGTTGTAATGGACAACACGCAGGTTTTAGTTCAGGAATTGGATGGACGTGGGAAGCGTGGTTTGCGACGGGCGCAACACTGGGTTGCTGCACGGAAGCGGCAAAATGTTGCCATCCTCGTAGAGCGGAAAGCTCGTTCGCAAGGTGGTCGAGACAAGAAGCTCAAGCCTACTTGTTTTGAGGAGGTATGTCGTTTGCATTGCAAACGGCGACAGCTCTTGAAGCGATCGAAGGGCGTCTACAACGGAGATGCCCGAGCCCGTTTCTCCGGCGTCCTTGCTCTGAATTAACCTGAAGAGGCAAAAGCTGACATTGGCCCGGGCGCTCGCAGCGCCCGGGCCAACCCTTAAAAGCAGGTCATCGTGCGCAAGAACTGGTACAATTATTTTCCCATGTCCAAGAGCGAGTCGAAGACGGCGTCAGGGTCCAATCGGACCGTCGCGATGCTCCTTCGCCACCCTTCGGCCGCGCTCAAGGTGACGCATTGTTCTCCTATCTGATATGCGGAAGAATGCACTCGTTGCGAATTTGTTGCGTCAGATCGGTGTCTTGCTTCAGGAGCAAGGCGAAGCGTTCAAGCCCGCGGCGTATTTCAAAGCGGCCAAAGTCATTGAGGATTTGCCGCAGGACATCGCAACGTTCAAGAGCGAGAAGGAGTTGATGGAACTGCCGGGCATCGGCGAGGCGATTGCGGGGAAGATCATGGAGCATCGTGAGACGGGGAGGATCAAGGCGCTGGATGGCCTGATTGCGCAGCAAGGAGGGCTCTCCCCCGATCTCCTCATGGTGGATGATCTGGGCCCCAAGCGCGCGCGGGTTCTGCAGAAAGAATTAGGCGTGCAAAATGTGTCGGACCTCATCAAGGCCGCCGAGGCGGGCAAGATTCGTAGTCTGCCACGCTTCTCGGAGATCATGGAGAAGAAGATTTTGGAGAACGCGCGGAACGTGCAAGCACGGTCACGCCGGTTCCCCCGCAAGGACGTGGAGGATGACGTGGCGGCGCTGCTCAAGAGACTCGCAAAGGTTCCCGGGGTGGAACGCGTGGCCGCCGCGGGGTCGTTCCGCCGCCGCAAGGAGACCGTGGGGGACGTGGACATCGTCGTGGTTGGGAAGGAGACGAAAGAGGTGGCGGATGCCGTTGCCATGCTTCCCATCGTCGCCCGGGTGATTGCCCACGGCGGCACCAAGGTCTCGTTCGATTTGCGCTCGGGTTTGCGCGTGGACGTCCGCTTCGTTGCGCCGGACCAGTGGGGCGCCGCGCTCCTCTACTTCACGGGGGACAAGGAGCATAACATCGCGCTTCGCAAGCGGGCGATCCAGAAGGGATGGAAGCTCAACGAGTACGGGCTCTTCGCGGGGGAGAAGGTCATCGCGGACAGGGAAGAGGAAGAGATCTACGAGGCGCTGGGGCTTCCTTTCGTTGAACCTACGAAGAGGACAGGGATGCTTTCGGGAAATTGAAAATGAAGAAATTGGAAATGGGAAATGCTGCTCATTTTCCTTTTTGCATTTCTGTATTTCCCATTTCCAATTTTCCATTGTTCAGAACGGCCACAGCTGCAGCAGCCGCTGAAGGCGCGACGGTTGGGGCGGCGCTACAACAACCTCCGGTTCGCTGCAGGTGGTAGCGCCGTCCCGGCGGAAACCGTTCTCGCGCGGGACGAGTTCGATGGTGCAATTTTTCCCCTCTTCGGTCCACGCAAGCGTGAAGCGCAGCGACGGGGCGATGCGCAGGGTCACCGAAGCACCGATCGGCGGCGCTTCCCCCAGCGGCCACCCTTGGGTGCGCAGGACGCGCTCACCTTCCTCTTCCCGCAGGAGGAGCAGCGGCACGCCGCGGTCGCTCAGCATTGCAAACTGACGGGTGTATGCACGGAGGAGGACGGCGGGATCGCGGGAGACATGGAAGGGGGCCTCGCCGCGCGTGTCGAGGAAGAGGTATTCCTGCAGAGCGTCGCCGTTGATGTCGTGGCGCATCGCGAGGAGAGGGGCAGTCGCGCGGAGATACTCCTTGGCGAGGTCCAACAGTTCCAGTTCCGCGGCTCCGGTGAGCGGCAGCGATTCTTCGCCTTCCGCGGCGCGCAACCGCCACGCCCGCTCCTCTTCCAGATACTGCGTGATCTCCCCTTCCTCCATTCCGCAGAAGAAGCGCAGGCTGCCGGTGCCGAGCACAACCTGTTTGCCTGCTGGGTGCACGCTCACGCGGAGGAGCACGGACGTCGGTTTCCAATCATTTGGATTGGAGAGGCTGAGGCGGGTGAGAAAGGCGTCGGGTTCCACCAATACGGTCGTACTGCCCAGGAGCGGCATGCGCTCATCCGGCGCGTACCAGAGCGCACGCACTTCCCGGCGCTGCGGCGACGGGGCCAGCTCCACCACGCCCACGAGATCGCGGTCGGTTGCGGCGAAGCGGTCGCGGAAGTCGAGTTCCTCGGGAGGCGTGAGGAGCGTCCCCACGCTGATTCCCACGAAGCGGACGACAGACCCGGAGGACGTTTCCGCCGTTGTCCCCTCGGACGGGAGGGAGCACGCGGAAAGGGCAAGCCCCAAGAGGGCGATGCAGAGGAGGGGGAAAGGTCGGGGGAGCATCGGGAGATACTGTACAGGGGATTTCATCTCAAAAAACTAGCATCAGTCGTGCAAAACATGCGTGATCTTCCGTTGGATGCGAATCCAATTGCGGAGAGGGGCAGTCTCACAAAATTATTCTGGGTCCCAGACAAGGTTTTTGAGGGTGGGAATTCAAAAAATACGAGGGTGGCACGGTCATGGGCTTTCCTGATAATGTATATGCATGCTTGGACTTCAAAGAGGTACTGTTCGGCTGGCAGCGCACCATTCGAAATGGCATAAGTTATTCCAGAAAGAGAAAGAACGTTTGGTGGAAGGAATGAGAAACAATGCTGTCACCATTGAGCACATTGGAAGCACGGCAATTCCTTTCGTGCCAGCAAAGCCGATCATTGATATTGTTCTTGGCATCGACCAGGCAATTGAACTCAGCGCTATGAGGCCATTCCTGATGGATTTGGGATACGAGGAGCGGGGACCGCAGGGTGTACCTGACAGGGTTCTCTGGGTATTTGGAACTGAGAAAGATCGAAAATTTTACCTCCACCTCACCCATAAAGGAGGCAAGTTGTGGAACGATTGCATTGCCTTTCGCGCCGCACTCAGAAGTGCTGCGTCTTTACGGGAACAATACGCAAAGCTCAAGAAAGAGTTAGCCGTGAAGTATCCTGAAGACCGAAAGTTGTATTTGCGAGGAAAGCACGTATTCATTGAACGGATCACACGTCAGTACCATTCATCACGTATACAATCCAGCAGGGAATCCCTGCCCAAGAAAATTCTTTCAGCTCTGGAAAGGCGTCAAAACATTCTCTTGGTTGGCAGGAGAGACGCGGGAAAAACGTACTTTGTCACGAACAAACTGATGCCTTTTCTACGGAGACATGGCATGGATGTCCACTACTACAAAGACATGAACGAAGAAAGCCATATCCTGCCGAAGGATGCGATTGTCATCTTCGATGAATTCGAATTGCTCGATGACAAAGAGTTTTTGGAACGCATGCATCCTGAGGATCAACCGTACTATTCGGCTTCGTACTTGCGAAAGGTCCAGGCATGGTTGCAGAAGGCAGGACATGTTCCGAACCGCCGCATTTTTATTCTTTCACGAAATGAAGAAGATATCGGCAACGTCTTGGCCGCCGCTTCGTTCAATTTCGCTCAGAATATTGTGGCAATAGAAGTTGCTCCTTGGGGGATGTCGTAATTACTTCCTCTTTTGATGTTTTGATGGGATCTACGGATGAGAGAAAACCTGGTGTGGTTTGAACTTGGCTGCGTCGAGGTATTTGTAGCTTGGAGGCGAAACGGTCGGGTGCCCGTGGTGGCGGTGGGAGAGGGATTCCCCTCGGCTCCTTGTTCGCTCCGCTCTCTCGTCGCTCGGGGTAAACTTCTCATCCCCCCCCCTCACGGTTCGAGGCGGTTGGCTTGCCATGTAGTGGGCGAGTGGAACGAGCTCTACTCCATGGCGGTGGGAGAGGGATTCGAACCCTCGAACCCCTTTTGGGGGTTACGCGATTTCGAGTCGCGCGCCTTCGACCACTCGGCCA
>CAZCWV010000017.1:0-16264 GCA_964502425.1 uncultured Candidatus Peribacteria bacterium
TGGTGGAGCTGAGGGGATTTAAACCCCTGACCTCTGCAATGCGAATGCAGCGCTCTATCAGCTGAGCTACAGCCCCGTACCAGATGCGATATCTCAGTGTTCTTCGTGTGAGTATATCAGCCAATATTGGGAATGAACGCGGTTCGCATCGGTACGGGGCAGGCCCCAACCGGTCGAAAGCAGTCGAATTGTACAAATACTCATAGGAAAATCCACCCCTAATCCCATGAGAAATGTCCATTGAGATAACGAATGGACTTGATTACACTACACAGCGCTGATATGGCCCGGTAGCTCATCGGTAGAGCGCTGCCCTGAAGAGGCAGGCGTAGCCAGTTCGACTCTGGCCTGGGCCACCATTCGTCTCCGTCCTTCGGGCATCGTCCGGATGGTTTGTTTGAGGCCCCGGCGTGGCGCAGTGAAGCCGGGCTGGCCTGGGCCACCGTTCCCTCATCGCGATGAATCGATAGTATCCTCCGTTTGGCTTTGCTCTTGATACGGAGGAACGACAATGACCGGATCCGTCTGGTCTCCTTCTAGAATTCCAGGGATGATTTTCGCAAATTTCTCATCGACGTAGCCAAGGTGTTGTCGGGCTGTGGCTGCTAATTGAAGGGCTTCAGTCTGGTTCCCATTTTTCAAACATTCCATTGCGCGTTTCCACAGTGGATTGGGATGTGAAGGGCAGCTTTCGGCATTGTGTTCTGACATGGAAGAGTGTGGGAAGGACGGCATGCTACTGCATGGTGTTCCATTGTCAAGATCCGCTAGGCGATGCGATTCGATGGATGATTATCCTCTCATTTTCGTCAAGCGATCCGGCGCGTTATCCTGTAACGCTTAAGGGAAAAGAGACCAGGGAAGGTCCCCCCGATTGGAGTGCGATCGTGTCACGTTTCCATCCATGTCCGTGTTTCCGGGAAGAAGGAAGCGACTCCTTCCAGGATGCCCGCTGCGTAGTTGCCGTTCATGCCCAGGAAGCCCCCACGTGCCGCGTAGAGACAAGATGACTTATCTTGCATCACAAGAACGCGGAGAGCTTCCGCGCGTACCTCTTTATCGGCGTTTGCCACGAGGACGGATTGCATGCCGCTCGTGAGGACTGGGAGATCATTTCCGCTGTCGCCGCAGAACACCGTCCGGCGCTCGGGAATGCCCAAATGTTCCCGGAGGAATTGCAGCGCGCTGAGCTTGGAGGCGGAAACGGGGAGGACGTCGAGTAACCCCGTCCCCTGCATTTCGTCTATGCTCCAGACGAGAGATGCCGCGATCCCCTCCCCTTCCAGGCGGTGACGCAGGATCGGAAAGAGCCGCGCGCGGTCCGTGTCCGGCGGGGCGTAGTAACTGAGCTTGCTGGTGTTCTGTTTCGACAATTCCTGGAGCGTGAGTGTATCAATGTTCCCCACGAGCGCGTGGAGATCGCGCCAGCTCTTCCCATGCCAATCGCGCGCGATGGTATCACTCCACGTGCGGAGAGGAGTCCAGGCTCCGGTTCCCGTCCGGAAAATCGTGGTGCCAACGTCGCCGATGGCGTACGCGGGGAGCGGGATGTTGAACGTTGCGATGGACTCGCGGATCAGATCTTCGCTCCGTCCGGAGACGTAGATGAGGATGATTTCCTCGTGACCGACGAGCGAGCGGAAACGTTCGCGGGCGCCGGGAGATTCTTCCTGCAGACCGTTGGGGAGCAACGTGCGGTCAAGGTCGGTGGCGAGCAGGATGCGCTGGAAATCCATGGTACTCAAAGGAAAAAATGGTCCTGGAGCGCATGGTGTCCTATGACCGAAGCAGCCGCGCTCCATCCCTGGTGGCGTGTGCCTTTGGGAGTGCGGTCCTTGCCATGGTGGTACTCGTAGAAGCCCCATTCCTTTCCCCCCGCGTCGAGCGCGTTGGCGCGGTCGATGCCTTCGAGGTAGCGCCGTGCAAGATCTTTCTTCCCCCGGCGGGCGAGATCCGCCACGTAGCAACCGGTGACGTATGGCCACAGGCCGCCGTTCTGGTACTCGTAGGGGCCGTTCTTGAACGCGTTCCAACAGGAGACCTGCAGGTTGTCCCATGCGGGATCACTGGGGCCGATTACGGGGTGGAAGGCAGGAAGCAGCATGGATGGCTGGTCCGTCACAACGTCGGCGACGTACGCGTCCACGCGGTCGCTCTGCTCCGCGTTTGCGATGCCGAAGAGGGAGACGAAGATGTTGGCTAGTGCGTCAAACCGGACGCCGTACCCCATGGGAGAAAAGTACGAGAGCCAGAACTGCCTGCCTGCCACCGCCTCCGCGCAACCCTTCCGGTAGAGGATGGGGTGGTAGGCATGTGCGCCGCCTTGGGCGCACGCCTCGTCGGAGAAACGATAGTTGTCGATGATGAGATTCCGGAGAGCATGAAGCTTCTTCGTCACAGTATCAAAACCGGCATGGCGTAGAGCGCCGTACATACCGGCGACTTCTGAAAGCGCACGCCAGTAGAGGAGCTCGTCGTACAGGACGTACCCATGCTGGATGTATTCGTCGCTCCAATCCCCCGTCTCCGGAACGTAGAGGAGGCCGCGGTTGTTGTACTCCCATGCGCCGAGCAGGAAGGTGATTGCCTCGATGCTGGGTAAAACGGTCTGTAAGAAATGTTTATCCTGTGTGTGCCGCCAGTAGGCGCCGCATCCGATGACGTACCAGAGACCCGCATCCACGCGCCCCGTGTTACCGCCGTAGCTTACGTTCTTCGTCGAAGGATCCACATTGCTGGGTATTTCCCCATGCGGTCCTTGGTTCTCCTTGAGGGTTCGCAAGGTGTCGAAGAACGATTGATGCAAGGTTGTGTCATCCGTCAGGAGCCCTGCGAGACCCATCACGACGCCGTCGCGCGACCAAACGCGCTTATAGTTCTCTTGCGGTGTCGTGGAAGCTAAAAAACCATCCGGCGTGACACAGCGCCGCAGGAGTTCAAGTGCGTGTTCATAGCCGGGTGAGGTGTGGGCTTCAACCACGGTTGATGGTCGCATGATAGCACGCGAGGACATCGTCGCTCACGCGGTCCCAACTGTAATTTTCCGTGACATGGTCGCGCGCCTGTGCACCCAGGAGGTCGCAGAGGGCGGGATTCTGCAGCAAAATACGCATCTTGTAGGCGAAGTCCGTCACCGACCCCTGGCGGGCGTGGAAACCGGTGTAGAGGTTGCGGACCGTGTTCTTCATACCTCCCACGAACGAAGCGATCACCGGTCGGCCGCAGGCCATGGCTTCCAGCGAAACAATGCCGAATGGCTCGTAGCGCGACGGAACCACGCAAAAATCCGCCGCATGGTAGTAGTGTGGCAGCTTTGCATTGGGCACATGGTCGGCCATGTGGATCGCCGGCGAAAGGTTGTACGTCTCCATGAGGAACCGTATTTTCTTCTGGATGCGGCTTTCCTTTTCCGTCTTCTGGTTGATATTTCCTCCCACGAGTATCAGTACCGTCTCGTCCCGCTCTTTCTCCGTCAGCAAAGAGCGGAGCATTGCGTAGGCGTGGAGGAGCGTGGGCAATCCCTTCTGCGCAACAAAGCGGCCGACGTACAGAATCACATGCCGCTCACGCAAGTCTAGTTCTTTGCGCGCGGGTTCCTTTAGTGCGGGGCTGAAGTGACGGATATCCACGCCGGCTGGGATAACAGTTATACGGTCTGGATCCGCTTGGTACAGCTTGCCGAGGTTTATGCGCTCGTCGTTGCTCTCCGCGATAATGCGGTCCGCGTTCGCGACGATGCGCATCTCCGCTTCCTCGCGTTCCTTTTGGTAGCGTTCGTCGATGCCGCGCAGCGTCCTGTGCTTGATTTTCCCCAGGGAGTGGAACATGTGGACGACGGGGATCCCGTGGCTCTCCTTGATGGCGATGGCACAGAGACCGGAAAGCCAGTAATGGCTGTGGATGACGTCGTAAGAGAAGCGGTCGGCATGCGCGCGGATTTGCTGGACGAATGAAGGCACGTAGCGCGCAAATTCCTCCTTGGGGAGGAAACCTTCCGGTCCCAAGGGGATACGGAAGACCGTGTACCCATCGGGCGATTTTTCCTTCAGCGGGCGTCGGGGGTCGTTGAGGCGGGTGAAAACATGCACGTCGCAGTGCTTCTCCGCGAGCCGCGATGCCAGGTTGTGCACATAGACGTTCTGGCCGCCCGTTTGCTCTCCTCCCGGGGGGGCCATGGGGTCACTGTGGTCGCTGATGATGAGTATGGCGAGGCGTTTATCCACGTATGCGTGGAGTATAGCACTGCGGACATGATTGTGCATGCGCTACCATGAGAGGAAAGGCGCACTGTATTTTGGCTGCACAGACAAGTGTGTGAATGGTGTACTGATGATCATTGCATCGCGATAAAAAAGCGGCGGTTCATCGTTTGAACTGCCGCTGAGTGCGAATTCGGTTCGACTGAGATGGAGGCAATGCATGCCAGTCTATTATCAGACCATGATTGCTGCATTGCCTTCAGTAATCAGAAGGCAGCATTGCCGTGATTACACCTCCATCCTGTTCGTCTTCTATGAACCACAATTGTTCATCGGTACCAACCTTCTCGAAGACCTGCAAGGAATCAAGGTCGTTCTGCTCTCGAGCCACCTGCTGCAGCATGGTGAGACATATTAGGATAGCTGCCTCTCCAAACGCAGCGACAGCCGCTTCGGTATTTACGAGAGGTCTTGTCGCGGAATGCTGAAACATGCAGTGTGATTTCGGATCATCCAATGAGTTTTCCTGTTTTATGAGAGAGAATGCCGGCATAGGATGCCTCCTTCTGAATGTGAAAGAACCGAATTTCCTTCGTTGTCCTGACCTCGCAGTCAGGTCTATCAAACTAACACTCTTGGCATGAAGTATCAACATAGTGCAACCATCAATTGTTTGATAATGCTGGAGTCCGCAGGATGGAGGCGCTTTGGATAGTCGCGTTTCTGGGGTTTTACCCGATGATGAAGACGTTGGCGATGGAGAAGTAGATGACGATGCCGGTGACGTCCACGAACGTGGCGACGAAGGGGCTGGAGGCGTAGCCGGGATCGACTCCGAACCGTTTGAACACTATGGGCAGCATGGATCCGACGATGGTGCCCCACAGGCAGATGGTTCCTACGGAGAGCGCTACGACGAGGCCGAGCGCCCACCGGTTGGCGATACCGAGGATGGACTGGGGCGTGAGCGAAGCGCGCACGAAGGCTACGGCGCCGAGCGCGACGCCGAGCGCTAATCCCATGATGAGTTCACGGCGGAGAACGCGGAACCAGTCACTCGGCGTCACGTCGCCGAGCGCCATGGCACGGGTGATGAGCGTTGCAGCTTGTGATCCACTGTTCCCTCCCGTGGAGATCGTGAGGGGAACGAAGAGCGCAAGCGCGGTGATGGCGGCAATTGACGCTTCAAAACGTGCGAGAGCGGTGAACGTGAAAAGTTCGGCGATAAAGAGTACCGAAAGCCACACGACGCGCTTGCGCCAGATGGTGCTAAGTTTTGATTCCAGATAACCAGTTTCCAAGGGCCCCACGCCGCCGAGGAGGTATACGTCTTCACTCGCAACTTCCTTGGCTACCCAGAGCAAGTCATTGAGGTGGATTACCCCAATGATTTTCTGGTGGTCATCCTCCACGCACGCGATGTCCGTCCCTCCCCTCCCCATTTGCTCGAGGACTTGCTCGCGGTCTGCGCTGTAATGGAACACGGGGATGGATTGCGCAACGGCTCCAACTTGCGCGTGGCTGGAGGCGGTAAGTAGCGTGCGGGAAGCGATCCAGGCGATTCCCTTCTGGGTCCTGAGCAGCACCACGGGAATTTGGCGATGGTGCTGGCGGGCGTACTCCTGAACGGCAGCGGAGACGACGGGGATAACCGCTTCCGCTTCCACTTCCATGAAGTTCAAGTCCATGAGGCCTCCCGCGGTCTCAGGACCAAACGTGAGAAGTTTCTCAATGAGCTTCCGGCGGTCGTCCTTCATCTTGCCAAGGACGTGCGGATGACGGCGGCGGGGAAGTTGCTGGAGAATATCCGTTGCGTCGTCCTCGTTGAGGAAGTGGAGGAATCGGGCGATGGTGTGATCCGTCAGACGGCTCATGACGGAATGCCTGCTGGATTCGGAGAGAATGAGGGTCACTTCCGCCTGAACTTCCGGTGGAAGGAGTGAGAAGATTTTTCTCTTTCCATGCCAAATGTGGTCAATAATGTCCGCAATGACGGGGGGATCGTGCAATAACAACATGCGACGGAGCTCCACGTCGCTCTTCGATCCGAGAAGGCCGTCGACGGTCTGCAGAAGTGCATCGTCCATGTTTCTGGAGAATGTTCCGGGGAATCCTACGCTCGATCCTGGCTGGGCAAAAGGGGAAAACGGCTTAAAAAAGCGGGCTCCTGCTGGTCGGCCTCTCCTCATCCCGATACAATGGGCTCATGCAGGGTGATTCAGCAGCGCAGTTCCAGAATCTCGCAGGGTGTCTCAAGTGTCTCTCGCCGCAGGAACGGCTCGTGTGCGCCTACCTCTCCATACGGGATATCCCATATGGCAGTCCCAATTCCCCCAGCCCGTCCGCTGTGATTGAGCGCAACCGCGGGACCGGTAAGGGGAAGCATTTGCTCCTCAAGATGGTCCTCTCATCCCTCGGGTACGATGTGAGGCAATACTGGGCGCGGCATGATTTTTCCCGCTTGCCGATCAATCCCTGGCCGGAAGCACTCATGGCGTTTCGCGGAGTGAAGATCACCGGTTTTCACGATTTTCTCAAGGTGCATATCGGCAATCGTTGGGTGACGGTGGATGCCACATACGACGGACCGCTTGAGTCCCTCGGATTCCCCGTTCATGCATGGGACGGTCTTGAGGACACCCCGTTGTCTGTTGCCGTGGAAGAGACGTTCCCCGTCGAAGAGCCGATTGATGAGCATAAGAGGAGGCTCGTGGCAGCCCTTCCTGAGACGATGCGTCAGAAGCGGAAGGAATTCCTCAAGACGCTCAAGAAGTGGTTGGAGGAGGAACGGGAACGAAGCGGTCATGGCCACACTCAATAAGAGCTCGAAGACGTTGGCTCTGTTCTCCTGATGGTATATCGTGCACGTGTCCTATCGACTTCCGGTCCCTTTACCTTCCGTGTTATGCCCAAGACCGTCCTTCTCGTTGAAGACGATCAGTTCTTGCGGGAAACCATTCGCTTAAGCTTGGTGGAACATGGGGTGGATGTTCGTGAAGCGAGCAATGGCGAGGAAGCAATGGAGTCCATTGAACAGGAGCAGCCACACCTTCTCCTTCTGGATTTGCTCATGCCAAAGCGCGACGGGTATGCGGTGCTGAGCTTTATCCGTGAACGTTCGTACGATTTCCCCGTTGTCATTCTCAGTAACCTAAGCGATTACTTGGATAGTGAGAAATGCAAAAAGCTCGGCGCAAAGGATTATTTCATTAAGAGCGACATGGATGAGGAGGATCTATGGTCGAAACTTCAGAAGTACGTATGACTTTTGCCGTTTTTCCATGAAGAGCAAGCGTCGTGAAGTTCAGGCACAGGACGTGATGAAAGTGCTCTTCCTCGAGAGCCACGGGTTGCGGAGTCCCCTCACGGCAATCCGCTGGGCGTGCGGACGTCTTAGGAGGGGGGCTGGGGGTTCGCTAACAAAGGAACAGATGCATCTCGTTGACCACGTGTACGACAATACGAAAGTGCTCACGACGGCGTTGGAGTCCATGCTGCTCATAACCAAAATGGAGGAACGATCGTTTGCTCTCCATATGCAGGACGTGTGTATCACGGACCTTCTGCATTCTGCACGGGAGAGCATCGGCATGCCGTCGCATCTCAAACTCCATGTACATGCCCCGCGTATCTATCTTCATGGCGACCGGCACCTTCTTGAATTGATCTTCAGGGTTATTCTCAGCATTTTCCTGGAACAGCCAAGGGGCACGGAACTGAAGATCTTCATAGAAGGATCCATGCAGCAGCGTACTATGGTCTGGACGTTTCGCTCGTCCTTCCTTCTTCCCGTTCTCGCTGCACGTGGAGAAGGAGACTCTTCCGGGCCGCAGCAGCGTGCCGTCGGGGGCATCCCCGGTCTCATGCTCTCTCTTGCGCATGAGCTGGCAAAGGCAGTGAGGGGTACCGTTGAGTTGGAAGAAGTGATTACGGGTGAATTCGTGACGGATGGGACGGTAGAAGTAGGGCGGGATGCCGCAGATATGCACCGTATCGTTTTCAGCATGCCTACGGTCGCCAGCTTCGTAGAAGAGGGTTGTCGTACATGATGGAGTTCCGCGCAAAGACTTGACCAATACTACAATATGTAGTACAATATAAAATAAATACAAACCTTATGCGCAAGCGCAAACGCCGCCCCCTACGGCGTCCTCTCCGGCACATGCCTCTGAGCGTGATCTTGCCTCTCCTGGTTGTGAGCGTCACGATCGCATCAGCTGGTCGCCGATCGGACGTCACCTTTGCATGGATGGGCAGCGTTGTTGGTTCCCGTGCCTCATTGCATGAGAACCTTCCCATTTCTCCGACACTTCTCAATCAAGCACATCGGCTCATGCAAAGAATAAAGAAAAACCATGGAAAAACATATCCGTTGGCAGAAGTTGCACGCGGGTTGCAGCAGAGGAATATCCTTCGGGGCCGCTCCCTCACCGTGCAGTGGGATGCGGATGACGGAACGTATTTTGAGCCATGGACGGTGTCCGCATCGGCGTATCCGTTTTGGGTGCAGCCGGATTTCGACGCGAAGGAATTATCCTTTGATTTTAACGCCGACATGATCGGCCGCACGCTCCAGTTATCCATGCCATCCGATATTGTCGCGCCCATTGATACGTTCCTCCTTGGAACGAAGGAAGACCACGGAGTGCTCTATGCTGTCACGAGCGGGAGGGCAGAACCGGGCTATGTGGTGGATGAAGGAAGCGCGGCGAAGGAACTTCGTTCCACCCTCCTTGCAATTTCACAAACCGGCGTAACGCTTCCCGTCACTGCGACGCAGGGGATGTTCATCAATCAGGGGGGCGTGAATTTGGGCCCGCTCACTCTTCTCGCTACGGGACGGTCAAACTTTGCGGGATCGGGACAGGGACGTATTAGCAATGTCCGGAAGGGCCTCCACGAGCTCATCCACAATGTCATCATTCCGCCGGGTGAATCCTTCTCCTTCAATCGGGCCGTGAACGATATGAACGTTCCGGGTGGCTGGGAAGACGCGCTGGTCATCTTCAATGGCAAGGATCTCATCTCTTCACCCGGGGGCGGTATTTGCCAAGTGGCAACAACCGTGTACAGGGCCGCGCTCAATGCAGGAATGCCAATCGTCGAACGCGCAAACCATAGTCTCTACGTGACGTACTATGCAAAGTACGGCGTCGGCATCGATGCAACCGTCTACCCAAAGCAGCAGGATTTGGTTTTCGTCAATGACACGGGGAACTACCTTCTCCTGCAGGCGTACGCAAAGGGATTTGAAGCATACGTTAACGTCTACGGTGCCCCGGATGGACGCAGTGTTGCATTGCGGGGCCCGTATTTTTCAACGAATACAACGCCTGATATTCTGGCAGTTCTGGGGGCACCCGTCCGGAAGAATGAAATAGCATGGTTGCACGTTGTTCGCTATGCGGATGGTGTGCAGAACAGTAATGTCATCCGGTCGCGATATTCGAGCATCCCTAAATCGGTTCGGGACACGTACGCAAAGGCGGAAGAATTGGCGTGGCGCGGTTTATGATCTGACTTCGCGTTCTCAGAGAAACCAAGAATCTTAGCCTTTGCGCGTACACGAGCCACGAAGTGAACGCTATGCAGTTTTTCTTGAAATGCCCGCTTGCCGCACGGGCAGGGAAATGTTTCAAAGAGCAGAAAACGTATCACGCGGATGTCAAAACATCTTCTGGCACCAAAGAGCGTGTTCACGTATGATTCGTGCACTTCTTTTTGGCGCTATTTACCCACGTTCAGCATGAGCAACACTCCGCAATCGCGACAGAACATTTGGTTCTCCGTTTCCTTGGGGCTTTTCGGAATCATTATCGGGTACTCCGCGGCGACTGTCGGTGGCCGCCTTCCGGTACGAGCCCCTGTGGTTCAGGATCCCATCCCACAGGTGATTTCCAGTGCGGCGCCTACGGCGTCCGTCCCAGATGTCTCCAATGATGATCACGTTCGCGGGAACAAAGACGCTCGGCTCTCATTTATTACATACTCGGATTACGATTGTCCGTTTTCAAAGCGACACCATCCCACGCTCGCACAGATCTTGGATGAATACGGAAACGACGTGAACATTGTGTACCGTCATTTCCCGCTTGAGCAATTGCATCCCGATGCGAAGAAGAAGTCGGAGGCTGCTGAATGTGTGGCGGCAGTGGGTGGGAATGATCTTTTCTGGGACTTCACCGATGCCCTCTATGACGAAACGAAGCCCCAAGGAGTGGCATTGACGGATATCCAGGGTATCGTGATAGGTTTGGGAGTGGATGAGCAGCGGTTCACGGAGTGCTACGACGGCGGGACGTACGCCGACGCGATCAATACGCAAGTGCAGGAGGGGGCGCGAGGCGGCATTACGGGAACGCCGGGTAATGTCCTCCTGGACAATCGTACTAAGAAGTCACAGCTCCTCACGGGAGCCCGTCCGTTTGAGACATTCAAAACAGCCATTGATGAGGCTCTCGCCAACTGATTCCTCCCCTCTTCTTTATGACTATCCGCAAGCCGAGTTCCCTTGCAGTGGTCCTTACTGTCCTCTTGGCGTCCTGTACGCCAATGACACCACAGGAAGGCGTGCAGGAGTCCTCTTCGCCGCCGTTCTCGGATAGCAGCGTGTCCGTCTCTGAGGAGATTGCCTACCGCGGCGTCCTCCTGGCTTTGGAAGGAGCGATGCCGGAAGAAGGGACGCACCGTCTTTCCCTTGGGGAGGGACAGTACCTGTTGCTCCAGAGCGATGCGGTTACCCTCGATATGTATCTCAACGAAGAAGTTCGCGTGATGGGCACCGTGAGGGAAACGCTCCGTGGAGACGCGGACATCATGCGCATCACGCGTGTTGAGGCGGTGATTGCAGATCTTTCTTCCCTTTCTTCTTCTTCCGAAGATAGTAGTTCTTCATTGGGAGAATCCTCTTCATCTTCCGTGGTTTCACAAGTGCCGAGTTCGTCATCGGCGTCTTCAGCATCATCAGCCATCCCATCCTCCTCTTCCTCCTCCTCCGTCGCATCGATGGCGTCAAGTGCCGCTGCGAGTTCCCAAGCTTCAGAAGAATCCTCCGATGCATCCATTCCAACGGCCTCAGCGGAAGCCACGGCAATGGCAAGTGCGAACATGGACGCGGCACAGTGGACGCAGAAGTACTGCACGTCACACATCGGGTTCTGTATTTCCGTGCACAAGAACTGGTGGTACAAGTCTTTCGGCACTACGGCATCGCACCTTTGGCACGTGGAGGTGAGCAGCCAGGAGATCGATAGCCTGGGCCAGGGTCCGTTGCAGGTGAACTTTGAGAGCGGCCCCCTCCCCGGCGGCGTGACCGACGGTTCCGTGGTGGCATCGGGCGATCTCACCATTGGGTACAGGGCTTGGACGGGTGACAGGCACTTCCAAATTGTCGCCCCGAAGGTATTGCGCGAGGCCGTTGCGTACATGACGGCAAGTCTCGTGACGTACGATACTCCCGCCAACTGATTCCTTCCTTTCCATGACAACGCCCTCCTCGACGATCGATGAGCAGGCAGGGAAGAGCGGCTGGAATACGGCTCCCGATGAAGTCGAGGCACAGGATGCCGCGGAGAGCCTGCAGGAGGTTTTTCAGGTCGGGCAGGAAGGAGGTGCCGTCCGTCGTTATGAACCGCTCATGGTCACTCTGCGGCTCTATGCGGGATGGTTGCTCGCATGGTACTTCGTCCTCTATGCCTTCGGAGGATACCAAGCCGTGCAGGATCTTCCCTTCCGCATTCCACTCGTCGATGAATTCCTCACCTCGCCGTTGCTTGCAGAAGCCTCGCTGGCGGTCTTTCTCTTTCTCCTGCTCTCCTCGGTCTACCGCGCCGCAAAGGGGGGCGCGCTCCTAGGGCTTTCCTTCATACTCCTAGGCATCATTATCGTCATGTTGTTCTCAGTGAATATCAGGTAATACCACTTCGCGTTCTCTGTTGTACCAAGCGTTCTTAACAGTTGTTCTATTATGAGCCACGAAGAGACCGCTTCGCGATATCAACACTAAATACTCTCCTACAGTCCCAGCTGCTTGCGGATGTCATCTACCTGTGAGGCTTCTTCTTGCTTCACTCCCTTCTGCCGCATGATGGACTGCAGGTCCTTCCAGTCCTCGCTGTGCTTCTGCTCCAACTTCATGAGTTGCTGGAGGTGTTTAGGCGAGAGCTCCGAGAACTTCTGCTTCTCCTCCACAAGGATCTTCTGAAGCTCATCAATTTGGAACTGGCTGAGCTTGGGGATGGCCTGAATGATGCGCCACTTCTCGTCGCGGGTGAGCGAGATGCTGCCGCGAAGCAGCGTGAGGAACATATCGGCGTCAAACGTCGTTTCGGGATGTGCGGGAACGACGATGTCGGCGTTGTTCAGCGTGGAGGAGATGCTCCCGAAGCGGAAATTGCCGACTTGCGTGAGGATCTTGATGTCCTCGTCGTCGTAGCCCATCTCCTTCGTCGCCTGCACCCCGACGGGGGGCGGAGGCGGGCTCGTATCCTTCACCGGGGGCATGGCGGCGTTCCCTGCTCCGCCCTTCGTCTGTGCCTGCTGTCCGGTTGTGCCTCCCGGGGGTGGTGGGGGTGTAGCGAACACTTGCGTGGGGTCTAAGCCGCTGTCCGGCACGACATCACCGGGACGGGGTGGCGGAGGAGAAGGCGGTGGTTGCGGGGGGTTCGTCTGATCTGCCATGGGAAACGGGGAGAAACAGCTCAAGTAGTCTACCAGTGTGGAAATGTGGAAGGAAGGCAATTATGTATGCAGAAAACCCCTGTAGGAGAACCCAAACCTACAGGGGTTTCAAGTTGTTGGGCATCATACCCCACGCTCTATGCGTGTCGTTTCTTGCACTTTTTTTGCAGTGAATACAGCTCTTCCTTGAATGAGCTTACTCACTTCCAATTGATCCCCTTCAGCATGGCACAGGCCATCGGGATCGGCTTTTACCGTAATTCCTCTTGGAATTTCTTGCTGGCTGACAAGCACGTATTGATCAGATTGCTCATCTCCGGTACGAATTTGTAGAAGGTTAACCATGGAAGAGGGGGGGAGAAAGAATAAAAAACCTCGCTTTCCTGCGAGGGTGGGTTCCGTGAGTGGGGAAGTTATCTCTGGCTCACAACCGCCTCGCATGGTTCGGCCATGCTCACCATGGGCATCTGCATCATCATGCCCGCGAGGAGGAGAAAGACGATCACGCGGTCATCGTACCGATGGTATTGTTGAAGTCAATCATTGCCGCTGAAGATCCATTTTGTGATGATCCTGAAGCCAAGAAACGATCATCATACGGCTTCGCTTTAATATACACCATGGATGCCTGCTCAATGACACCACCCCATATCGGCGGAGCTACGCCGATATTTGTGAGGTTTCACAAGGCTTGATAAATGTTCTGTATATTGCGGAGCCGTATCAAAGCGCCGTCGTCACATCCCGCCGCCGCTCCGGGAACAGTGCCTTCTCCACGGCCCGCCGCGCCCGCGCGATCAACTCCGGCTTGAGCATGCTCTGGAGGAGGGAATCGGGGACGCCGCTCTGGCGTGTGCCGAAGATCTCGCCGGGGCCGCGGATCCGCAAATCGATCTCCGCGAGCATGAAGCCTGAGTCATACTTCTCCATCGCCTTGAGGCGCATCGATTGCGCCTGGGTTTCCTGCGTGGTGAAGAGGAAGCAGTGGCTCTTGTGCTCGCCGCGCCCAACCCGGCCGCGCAACTGGTGAAGTTGCGCGAGGCCGAACCGTTCTGCACCCTCAATGAGGATCAGCGTGGCGTTGGGGACGTCGATGCCCACTTCGATGACGGACGTGGAGACGAGGATGTCGGAGGACCGGTCGCGGAATGCCGCCATGATTCCCTGCTTCTCCTGCGGCTGAAGCTTTCCGTGCAGCATGGCGATGCGGCGTCGGGGGAATGCCGCCTTGAGCCTCTTCGTCTCGTTCTCGACGTTCCGCACTTCCGCGAGCTCGTCGCTCTCGGTGATGAGGGGGCAGATGACGAAGACCTGCCGTCCTTCGTCAATTTGGTGGTCTATGAACTTCTCGACTACGTGGCGGTCGGTGGGTGACACAACTTTCGTGTGGATCGGTTGTCGCCGTCCGGGTTTCTCCAGGAGGACGGACAAGTCATGGTCGCCGTACGCCGTGAGGGCAAGCGTGCGGGGGATGGGCGTGGCGGTCATGGAGAGGAAGTGCGGGCTCCCCTTCTCCCTCAACCGCTCACGCTGCACGACGCCGAAGCGGTGTTGCTCGTCCACGATCACGAGGCGGAGGTCTCTGAACCGCACGGTCTCCTCGATGAGTGCATGCGTGCCGATGACGATGTCTACGAGTCCCGCGGCCAAATTCCTCTTGATCTCATCGGCTTCGGCGCGCGGCGTGGAACCGGTGAGGAGCGCGACGACTGGGAGGCGGAAATTTTCCCGTGGATAGTCCCGCTGCGATTGGAGGAAGGAATGGAAAGTGAGGAGCAACCGCGTAATGCCCTCCGCATGCTGGCGGGCGAGCACTTCCGTTGGGACCATGAGGGCGCACTGCCCGCCGTGGCGAACGGCGTTTGCCATAATGCTTACCGCAACGAGCGTCTTGCCGGAGCCCACGTCCCCCTCAAGCAGGCGGGACATCGGGACGTCCTTCTCCATGTCGCGCAAAATCTCGTAGATGGCGATCTTCTGGCTTGCCGTGGGAGTGAAGTGGAGCGAGGCAAAGAGGGCGCGGATGAGTTCGGCGTCCATGGGCGTCCGTAACCTTGATTGCGTTGCACCCTGCCAATGTTGCTTCCGCTCGAGCGCTTCCCGTTGAAGGTTGTACATGTGTTCAAACGCCAATCGCTCCATTGCTTTCTCCACCTCCTCCGGTTTTTCCGGATAGTGGAGGGAGCGGACCATAGCGGCGCGACTGACGAGTTTCTCTTCTGCTACAACTTCCTCTGGCAGCGTCTCCGGAATTTCTGAAATCGCATTTTTGATGAGGAGCATTTTTTCACGGAGCCACTTTGTATTAATGAGGTCGTGCTGCGGATAGATCGGGACCAGGCGTCCGCTGTGGACGAGGGGCCGCTCCCCTCCCTTCTCAAACTGCGGGCTTTGGAAGACCACCTTTGCACCTTTGATCTGCAATTTTCCCGTGAGGACAACATCGGCGCCGTCCTGGAGCATCCGCATGATGTGCGGCTGGTTGAACCACGAAACATCCACGATGTCGCCGTCCGTGTCCATGAACTTGGCCGTCACGATCTGCTTGCCTCCCCTGATGCGGACGAGCTTGAGGTGCGATGCCGTTCCGCGGATTGTCACCTTCTGGTCAAGGGGGGCGGATGCGATGGTGTGCATCTGGCTCAGGTCCTCATGCGCGCGCGGGAGGTACAGCAGGAGGTCAAAGACCGTGCGCAAGCCGATGTCCTCCAGGGCCTTCACGTGGTCCTTTGTGGTGCGGAGGACGGTAGCGAGGGGCGTAGAGAGCTTCATCTGTTGCGAGAGGAGCTTGCCCTGAGGGCGAAGGGTCGAACCATGGGTGGACACTGGTACACTACCATGGAGGGCAGGAACAGGCACGTCTTCCGTGTGCTATACTTTCCGCGATGGCTGACCTCACCTCCCTCTACGGCGAACACAAGGATCTTTCGGAAAAGAAGCAGAAGAAAGCGGGAGAGGCCCAAGCCGGCGCCATGGGGGACCACCACACCACGTTCGTCAAAACGATCTCACGGATGATCACCGAGGGGGAGATCAACGTGTATGAGATTAACACGCTCTACAATCCCGGCTCGTACGAGACGCTCTCTGCCGAGGAACGTGAACAAGTGGACTTTCAGATGGTGAACATCGCCACCCTGCTCCGCCACATTGCGGATTTCTACCTCAGCAAGCAGACGCCGGATTCCAGTCCCCAGCTTGAGCAGATGATCGAGGAGTTGTGGCAGATGAAGGAACGGCTGGAGCAGAAGTATGGGGATATCTTGAAATTTTAGATACAGACTTGGGGGAAAATGAATCTTGAATAGTGAATGAAGAATTTTGCATGATTCACAATTCACACTTCATCATTCATTGTCATTGCATGGTATCCACTTGATTCGTTG
>CAZCWV010000018.1:0-13414 GCA_964502425.1 uncultured Candidatus Peribacteria bacterium
CGTGAGCCCGGTCCTCCAGCCCAAGGAGGTGGCAGCGGTGGACGCGGCTCTCCGGCCCAAGACCCTGGCGGAGTACGTGGGCCAGAGCAAGGTGAAGGGGCATTTGCTCATGCACATCCAGGCGGCGAAGGCGCGCAAGGAGCCGCTCGGGCACACGCTGCTCCACGGCCCTCCCGGGTTGGGCAAGACCACCCTCGCGCACATCCTGGCGCGGGAGATGGGGGCGCAGATACGCATCACGAGCGGGCCGGCACTGGAGAAGCCCGGCGACCTGGCCTCCATTCTCACCAACCTCCAGCAGGGCGATGCGCTCTTTATCGACGAGGTCCACCGCCTCCGCCCCATCGTGGAGGAGATGCTCTACGCCGCGATGGAGGAGTACGCGCTCGACCTCGTGATCGGCAAGGGGCCCACGGCGCGTTCCATGCGACTACGCCTCAAGCCGTTCACGCTCATCGGGGCGACCACCAAGGTGGGGTCCGTGAGCGCGCCGCTCCGGGACAGGTTCCTCCACCAGTTCAAGCTGGAGTTCTACGGCCTTCCCGAGATGCAGCAGATCGTGGAGCGTTCCGCCGGCTTCTTGAAGATGGTCATGGAGCCCCGGGCCGCCAACCGCATCGCGTGCTCCAGCCGCGCCACGCCGCGCATCGCTAACCGGCTCCTCCGCTCCGTGCGCGACTACGCACAGGTGGGGGGGAAGAACGACGTGGACACGGAGGCCGTGGAGCGGACGCTCCAGGCGCTGGACATTGATGCTGAGGGATTGGACGCCACGGACCGCAGGATCCTGGAGACGATTGTGGACATGTTCGCCGGAGGCCCGGTGGGGCTCTCCACCATTGCCGCGGTTCTGGCCGATGAGCAGGAGACGATCGAGGGCGTGTACGAACCGTTCCTCCTCCAGAAGGGGTTCATCCAGCGGACGCCCAAGGGACGCGTGGCGACGAAGAAGGCGTACGAGAAACTGGGACGGGAGATCCCTCAAGGGGCGCAAAACGTTCTCTTCTAATTGATGCGTTTCTTCGAGAGAGATTGTCGTATGTATTCTTGTTAGTCTTCGACGTGGAAACCAGTAAACCAGTACACCAGTGAACTAGTTAACTGGTTTACTAGTAATACAGGAGAAGAATTTCTGATGAAAAAAAGTGTACACAAAAGATATCACAATAAACCGCTCACATCCGGAAGGAGAGGGAGTCCAGCATCAGCCGGAACGTCTGCGCGTAGCGATCGTAGGATTCGGGGAGCGCGGCGAGGGACCACACGTACGCCTTGCCGTCCCGGATGAACCAAATCTGTTCGAAGGCGGTGGTGGAGCCACCGTTCACGGCCGCGGTGTACGTGATGCGGTGCGCGGAGAGGCCTGCGATCTGCAGGTCGTGCGATGCAGTGAGGGTGTACTCATCGAAGAGTTCCTGCTCGAGCGCGATGGCCGCCGCCGTGTATCCCTCGAGCGTTTGCGGGGAGGGGGCGAGCTCCTCGACGACCAGGTTGATGTTCTCGCGGGAGACATCCTTCTCCCCTTCGAGGGGCGAGAGGAAGAGGATGATGGAGGAGAGCTTGCCATAGTTCTCCTGCTTCATTTCCTGCGCCTTCCATCCCTGGGGGTACCGGACCAAAAAGCCATGCTCATTGTTGCGGTAGCGTTGCTGGAGGGAAGCGGGATAGGTGTAGAGGGAGCGCTCGGCATGCTCCTGCCGCTGCTGGAGCGCGGCGGCGCGGATGCTCCGCGGGCTGGCGTACGTCACGTGGCGCTGCGGCGGGAGCGAAGCGCGCGTGGGGAGTGCACCGGATTGGACGGCGACGAGGCCGAAAGCCGCAAGGAGGGTGAGGGACACGCGCAACATAGTATCTACAGTTATGCGACGTGTATACGGCTCAGCTCTGACCGAGAAGAACGTCCATTTCCTTGTGGATGGATGCCTCGAATTTCCCGCGCGAAAAGAGGCGAGCGCGTTCCCGGCACCGTGCCGGGTCAAATGTCCGCGATTGCACGCGTTCCATTGCCGCGGCGAGCGCCTCTTCCGTGGGGGTATCGAAGAACTCCGCGATGTCTCCCGTGAGCGTCTCCAACGCCCCTCCCGTGCGGTACGCGATGACCGGCGTGCCGCTGGCCAGGGATTCGAGAGGTACGAGCCCGAAGTCCTCGTCACCAGGGAAGATCGTCGCCGTGGCGCCGGCATAGAGATCCCGCAGTTCCTCCTGCGAGCGGTATCCCAGGAACTCCACCGTGGGTCCCGCGAGGGGGCGAAGGCGGCGCATGTCCTGCCCTTCCCCCGCGATCTTCAGCGGGACCTTGAGCCGATTCGCGGCGGCGATGGCGAGGTCGATGCGCTTGTACGCGGCGAGGGTGGAAGCGACGAGGAAGTAGGGACTAGGGACTAGGGACTTGGGATTGGGGACTGGAGACTGGCGCTTAAGGCTTACGGCTTGAGGCTTAAGGCTTGGAAGGGGAGTATCCAGCCAGAAATCGTCAATGGGGGGCGTGACTACCGTGCTCTCCCTGTGCCAGTACAGGCCGATGCGGCGCTGGACCGTCTTGGATGCCGCCACCAGGCGGTCGGGGCGGTCCGCTGCTTCGGCGTCCCACGTCCGGAGTTTGTGGAAGGTGCGGGAGAGGTACGGGCGCTTGAGCGGTCCGAGCAGTCCTTTCCCCGCGCG
This sequence comes from uncultured Candidatus Peribacteria bacterium, assembly GCA_964502425.1. Lineage (GTDB taxonomy): Bacteria > Patescibacteriota > Gracilibacteria > Peribacterales > Peribacteraceae > CAIKAD01. Next base: position 2,662 of record CAZCWV010000018.1, read on the forward strand.
TTCCAGCACGTCGTGCGAGCGGTCCCACAGGTAGCGGGCAGGGGAGTGGACGTAGCAGAGGTGCCTGGGCTTGCCGTTCGTGATGATGCCGTGCGCGAAGGCGGAGGACGCGGAGAGGACGAGGTCATAGTCCGAGAAGTCCCATGCCTCCACGGCAGCCGGGAACTTCCGCAGATAGCGGTGATGGTTGTAGCGGTGAGCGGCCAGCGGGAAGCGATCAGCGATCTTCTGCACACTGCTCGTCCGTACGCGCTCGCGGGGGAACCAGTCGCCCAGTTTCCGCTCGTTGTAGAGGAGCGTGTAGATGGGGGCGTCCGGAAACATTTCCGCGAAGATCCGCAGAACCTTTTCGGCTCCGCCCCTCATTGTCAGTAATTCGTGGACGATGGCGACTTTCATAGGAGATGGAGTGAACTTGCCCTGAGCGTTTCCGAGTGATTCTTCATGGTTGTCTTCGGTGAAAGGATAATGGTCAGCAGGGAAGTCGAAGGGTGAACTAAAGCGATCTTCATGGAGGACAGGATAGCGGATGAATGCCGCCCAATTTGCCCGAGAAAAACCGAAGAGCATCCATTTTGAAGAGTAATCAGTGAAGCGATCGTGAAGAAATGATTGTCGTAAGCCACAAAATTATAATTGACAATTTTATTATAAAGTGAGATAATACGAGTTGCTTTCTTCCAAACACACACATGACAAAAGTCCGTTCCGTACGAACCGCGGCCCTCTCGGCGCTGTTCATGAGTTTGCTCGGAGTCCTCGCGGTGCAGCAGGGCATCCATGGGCGCTTGGCGGCCCAAGTCTTTCTGCCGCAGCATATTGACATCACGATTGATAACCAGGACACGGGAAATGGATTTGCATTGACCGGCCCATGGCTCCCCAAACCGTATCGGTACACAGGAGCGGTGAACGGTACCGTCAATTTAGGAAAAGTCCGCTCGAATATCGGTGCTTCCTGGACGTTCCAGAATCTGGCAAGCGGAAGGTACGAGGTGTTCCTCGCATGGACGCCGCACGCCGTTTTCGCCAGTAACGTCACTGTCAGCATCCAGAATGGACTGAGCAACACGGTATCACGAATCGACCAACGGAAGGCGCCTTCCAGGCTTATGGATGGCATGCGGTGGGAGAGCCGGGGAATCTTCGATGTGCAGAATGGCACGTTGGTCGTTTCCATTTCCGACAAAAATGTCGGTGGATACTACCTTGTGGCTGACGCGGCGCGCGTGATACGAAAAGACGTTCCTCCCCTCAGCAGCAGCAGCTCCTGGAGCTCGCAAGGTGATGAGATCGGCTATCGATGCGAGAGATATGGGTGTCAACAGTGTTTCGTCTCTATGGGAGGCGGCTGTCAATCCATAACGCTTGAGCAGTGTAGAGGAAGTTGCGGCAGTTCAAGCAGCTCACATTCCGATTGGAACTGCGCAATGAATCCCGATCGTTGCGGGTCATCGAGCAGCTCCAATGCACGAACGGGAAACCTCTACATCACAACGGATCCGCCCCCCATCCCCCCGCAGCAACTGCTTGCCGGAACACTTGAGGATCCGATACTCCGACTGAATTTCGCCGCGACTGACGAACCGGTGGAAGTCACCCGCGTTAGGTTTGTGGCGGACGGGGCCCTGCAATCCGTGGATAAGTTGGAACTGTATAGGATAGGCGAAAAATCGGCCTTTGCGATAGCTACGCGAGGCAGCGAGTGCGGCGACACTGGATTTTGCTTTTACAATCAGGCACAAACGTTGACCATTCAGCCGAATAAGAGGCATACCATCCTCGTCCGCCCGCGCCTGAAAACGGATGCAGAAGGTGCCGTCTCCGGAGAGAAGATTAACATCTTCGTACGGGACGTGGAGGCTATCGGTAGCAAGTCATCCAACACATTGAAGCCCAATGACGGAAACGGTGTCGCGGAAGGAGAAATCTTCATCGGGACTAGCATGCCAGGACCCAATACAAACATTCGCTCCGACACACATACCGTCGTCCTATCGAAAGTCATCTCCATCACCAATGCCAACCCCGATGCGAATGGTTCACCCATCCCCATGGGCATCGCTCCGATTGCACAGTTCGCGTTTACCGTCGCGGAGAATAACAATACGAAAAACGGGCGTAACCCGGTTTGGCTTGATGGTTTGATATTCACTGTCAATGTGACCAACGTTGCCATCAAGAAAGAGTCCTTCCGTCTTTACAATAAGGCTAATCCGACGGTGAAGATTTCGTGTACGGTTCTTGAGGAGAACAGCCGGACTATTTTACCTACGGTCATAGGAAGATTTTATGCGCATTGCAGCAAGGATGGTGTTAAAGAGTTTAAGATCAATCCTGGGGAGAAGTCGACATTTGTCCTGGAAGCAGAGATTACAGATCCAAACATGAGTGCTTCCCAACGTTCCAGATTACTCGTAGCGCTTGATCGATTCAATGATCCGGAGCAGACGAATTATGCTCCAACCGGGAGTCACATCGGATGGACGGATGTAGAAGTGAGAGAAGGAGAACCTAGGCTGTTTACTTGGGTGGAGTATCCGGAGTCCGTTGTGAATTCCGTTGTGTACGAAGGAAAGCCAACGGAATGCGGGAACGGGATCAAAGAAGCGGGGGAGGATTGCGACGACGGAAACCAGATCAATGGCGACGGATGCAATCAATGCAAGATGCTCGAACTCCAGACCGGACGGTGCGGCGATGGCTGGAGGCAAACCCTTATTGATGATGGCGCGAAGCGCAGGACTCCCGAGGCCATGATCGACTATATGAAATCCATAGACCTCGACGTGGATGCCGATGGAAAGGCTGAAGCCCTCACCGATGGTATCCTCATCAAACGGCACTACTTTGGCTTCCGGGGACGGGAACTCATAGACGGCGCAGTGGGCAAGAATGCAACCCGAACAACGCCTGAGGCAATCGCATCCTTTGTAGCGGCACAGAATGCCGCGTACGATGTTGACGATAATGGACGCTTTGAGAACTTCTATGACATCAGACTCATAGAGCGTTTTCTCGCCGGTTTCAGCGGAACGGCTTTGACCGGTGAACAGTGTGATGACAAGAATACGGTCGATGGCGACGCATGTTCCGCCACGTGTACGGTAGGGCCGCTGGAACGCGCGTTCACCGCCATCGATGGCAATGCGGATGGGAAGCTTACCGTCCATGAGGCGCTGGTTGCCATGTTCAAGTTAGGCAGGGCATGGGGGACCAATGACGCGACGCTGGATGTGGATGGTAGCGGCGAGGTTGGCACGAGTGATTATGCGTTCTTCTCCAGGCTTTCGAGTATTCTCCTGGGTCAGCGGGGCGTGGAGTGAGCAGAGTACTCCCTGTCGAACGAAGCACCCCCGCGGGGGTGCTTCGTGGTGTACCGTCCTTCCTTCCAGGTGTCATAATTGCTGAGTCATTAAAAATATGGTATAATCATTGTGTACACTCATATCATTCTCCATGACGGATTCCGGCCTTTCCAAAGGGCATTCCGAGGCATCCGTGCATCTGCTGCCGCTCTTTTTGGGATGGTACTTCGTCGGGCATCCGTTGCGGGTTCTGCGCACGTTTCGCGCGTACGTGGGGGCGGTGCAGGAATCGCTCTCCATCCTGTTTTTGCTGCGGACGCTCTTCGCGCCGTGGAAGAGCATCGCTGACGCGTACCCTAAGAATTTCTTCAACTTCTCCGCGTTGTTCGAGACGTTCGTCTTCAACGTCGTGACGCGCTCCATTGGCGCGGTGGTCCGTCTGGTGACCATCGCGGCGGGGATCGTGATCCTCCTCGCCGTCGTCTGCGGTTTCCTCCTGTACCTCCTCGCGTGGTTCCTCTTTCCGCTGGCTCTCATTGCCGGGTACGGAACGCTGTTCGTCCTCCTCCTGTTCCCCTGATGCCATCCACACTCCCGCTCATCGGCACGCGCGCCTACGCGGGGATGCGTCTGCGGGAGGTGCTCCTGGGCCCCATCGGGATCAGCGCGACTGTTGCGGCGCTCCTCGTCCCCTCCGTTCTCCTCGCCGTGCGGGATCGGGATACACTGACAATCTCCCTCATGGCCGCTGCGGCCGTTGCGCTGTGGTACGTTGCGCACGCCTTCATCCGGGAGAATCTCCAGAATGACGCGTTGCCCGTGCATTCCGCACATCCGGCGGACCTGTTGGGATGGGAACTCGTTGCGGAAATCGGGGAGCCGGAGACGGCAATGGGGGGTCTGCTCCGCGCTGCGGCGTCCACGACGCGCGGGCGGTTCTTCCTCCGGGAGGCCGGTTTGGATCCCGACGTGTTCCTCAAGGACTGCCAAGCCGCCGTGGATGCATCCATGGATATCCATGCGTTCCTCAAAGCAGCAGCCGAAGTGCTGCCCGCCCTTGGCGAAATGCGCGTGGACGCGCCGCTCATCCTCGCTCTCTGCTTGGGACAGGTGGATGCCTGCCGTGACGCGCTGGAGAGAGCCGGTCTTCCCCAGGAGGAACTGCAGGGATTGCTGCAGTGGGAATCGTTCCACTACCACTTCCGCCGCCGCTCTCCCTCCCTGTCGGTTGCATCGCTCCGCGGGGTATCCATCGGGCGGACGTGGGTGGCGGGTTATACACACGCCTTGGACGTTCTGACGCAGGAAGTGCACTACGAGGCGGCGGAGACAGGGGAGCACAGCGTGGTCATTCACCGCGGGAAGATCGAAGCATTCCTGCGCATCCTCTGCCGTCCGCAGCGCAACAACGCGCTCCTCGTGGGGCCCATCGGGGCGGGGAAGCGGCGCATGACGGAGAATGCGTTGGGTATCCTGCAGGATCTGCAACGGGAGCAGAACCTCCCCTTCAGTCGCGTGCTCTATCTCCGCGCTGAACAGCTCCTTTCCGGCACCGGCGACCCCGACGGCGCCTTCCTCCACGCGCTCTACAAGGCGCAGAACGCCGGGCGGATCATCCTCGTCATCCGCGACCTGGCTATGCTCCTCAAGGCGAGCAATGCACGCTTGCAGACGGTGCTCCTCAAGTGCCTGCAGATGGGCAACCTCTCCGTGGTGGGGATCGTGGATACGCAGGATTACCACGGCGCGGTGAAAGTCCACCCCGAGATCGACAGCCTCTTCGAGAAGATCGACGTGGAGGATGCCGATGACAACGAGACGATGCGGACGCTCATGGCGCGCGCCTTCAGCCAGGGCGGGCCCCGTCTGACGTACAAGGCAGCACATGCCATCATGGAACTCAGCAAGCGGTACCTCTCCTCGCGCGGAGCATTCCCGGCCGTGGCGTTGCAGGTGTACGAGGACGCCAGGGAAGGGGCGCGCTCGCGCGGGGATCAGACGATCTTGGAGGCGGACGTGCGGGGCGCCGTGTCCCTCAAGGCCAAGATGAACGTGCAGGCGATGTCCGATGATGACCGCGAGCGCCTCTTGGTACTGGAGCGGCGCATGACGGGGCGCATCGTTGGGCAGGAGGAAGCGGTGCAGGCGGTGGCCAACGCCCTCAAGCGTGCCCGCCTGGACCTCCACGAGCGCCAGAAGCCGCTGGGGACGTTCCTCTTCCTGGGGCAGACGGGCGTAGGGAAGACCCTCACGGCAAAGGTGCTGGCGGAGGAGTACTTCGGGAGCGCGAACGCCCTCATTCGTTTGGACATGAACGAATTCAGCCACGCGGATTCGGTGCTGGACGTCGTCGGGTCGCCTTCCTCCGGCAAGGGCGAGGGCTTCCTGGCGCAGCGCGTGCAGGACAAGCCGTTCTCCCTCATCCTCTTCGACGAGATCGAGAAGGCGCACCCCTCCGTCCTCAACCTGTTCCTCCAGGTGCTCGACGAGGGCGTGCTGCACGACGCGCGGGGTGTGAAGACCGATTTCCGCAACACCATCATCATCGCCACGTCCAATGCCGGTGCGCTCTTTATCCGCGATGCCGTGCGGAAGGACGCGGACGCGGACCCCAAAGCCCTCAAGCAGGCGCTGGTGGATCATATCCTCCAGCAGGGGATCTTCTCCCCGGAGTTCGTCAATCGCTTCGACGAGGTGATCCTCTTCCGCCCGCTCACGCCGGCCGTGGTCCAGAGCATCGCCGCGCTCATGCTCAACGACGTATTGGGGGAGATCCGCCGGAAGCGCGGCATCGAAGTCCAAATAGCCCCGGAGCTGCTCGCCTCCCTCGTGGCCGCCGGCTACAGCCAGGAGTTCGGCGCGCGCGAGATGTACCGTACCCTCCTCACGCGGGTGGAGAACGCGCTGGCGGACTACCTCCTCAGGAATGATGTGAAGCGGGGGGAGAAGCTGCTGCTGCGCTAGGGGGCTTGAGAATCCTAAAATCTAAGAATTGTAAAACGATTGATAAAATGGTATAATGTACGTATGGATAAAGATGAAATGCAATACCATCAGGCCATTGATCAGCATCGCGCGAAGGTGGATGAACTACGGGAGGAGATGAAAACGAATCCTCAGGCTTGCGCGGAAGCATTGTTCCGTTGCGTTGCAACGTGGTCGCCCGACTCTGCAATGCTGAACGAGAATGGACTGGATGTGATCGTTAAGGATGTAGAACTCAGTCATGAGCGACATCTCAACGCTATCGTGCTCTATAACGAAGCGGGTCAGATGGTGAAGGAGAAAACATTGAGAGGCATCCCCTTTAGAACAAATATTTATGTTGATAAGGGTACTGGCGAAGAACGGCATACCCTCACGATTCATCCGGTCATGGATGGCAATCGTACGAAGTTCAAGGTGAGATACGACCAGCAGGAGGTTGATCTCCAAACGCACCCTGCACGCGATAAATTCGCGAAAATCCTGTTAGAAATCTTCGAAGAGTATCCGGACAGATTGCAGGAGTGCAAGGCACGCGAAGAGGCGAATCGACAGGAGAATATCCAAGTACGGCGCGTCGAAGCCCTTCGGAAAATGGAAGGGCTGATGGATTTTTAATGTGCGGGAGAAGCTGCTGTTGTGGTAATGCCGGAATGACCGACCCTCACTCCGTCGTTGCCTCTTTGACAATCTGTTCGGTGGTCTTGCCGGCACGGAAGAATCCGAGGAGCAGGAACGTAGGAATGGAGGCAAGCAGGATGCCGCCCACGGAACGCTGGAGCCTTCCTGCGATGTCCCGCAGGCTCAATCCTTCCCGAAGATATACCGCGAGGACGCAACGCTCCTCCTGGGAGAAATGGGTGTAGGAAGCCATATGAACAGAAGGGTAAGGATTTACCCTAGGTGTTCAACTTCGTTCTTGAACTCAGGAACATTTGAGAATTCAGCAGAAAGCGAAATGGGAGTATAATGAGAGGAATACCCACTGCACACATACACACATTCTCAACGCTGTTACGGTCGGCCATGCGCGGGTTCTCGGCTGTCATCCGACAGAGTCCCTCAGACGCGGCATTCGTGTCCGTTGCCATACTCCTTTTGTGCATGGGTGGTTTCTTCCGTCTCTACGGACTGGATCACTTGCCTGGGATCAATGGAGATGAAGCGGTGCTTCAAAACATGCTGCGGGCGGGGTCGTTCTTCCATGCCACAAGCGGAAGAGTGCTCGATCCTCTCCTTGCGACCACCTGGGGTATCTCTCGGTTGCTCTTCAACCCGTCATTTTTCGAGCTGCGCTTCTCGTCCGTGCTCGCGAGTTTCCTGGCCATCGCGGGGAGCTTCTTTCTGCTCAAGAAAGAAATCGGTTGGCGCGCCGCGCTCCTTACGGCGCTGCTCTTGAGTTCGCTTCCCATCTCCATCGCGTACGCGCGCCTGACGCAGGAGCCGTCACAGAGCCCTCTCTACTTGCTCCTGTGTACGTGGTGCGCCCTGCGTAAGCGACCGATACCGCTCTTCCTCATCGCGTCCGTGGCCATCGCGGTGTACCCGACGAACGTGTTTGCCCTGCCCTTCCTGCTCGCCATCCTGGCCGAGCGATACCTGAACGGGGCACACGCAATGATGCACAAACGCTCTTTCGCATGGAAACTGCTTCTGCTGATAGCGGCGTTCGCGATCGCCCTGACATTTCTGTATGTCGGGTTCTTCCGTTCGTGGTTCAGCGTTCCGGTCCTTCTGGAAGACGGTTTGTCTCGCGCTTCCTCACTGGAACAGTTGTTGTCCTTCTTGGAACTGCTGATGCATTTTACGAACGGAGTCACGGTGTACACGTACATCGTCGGAGACGTGGCCGATGGAATTCGCACGTTGTTTCTTACCCTCACCTACGTGCTCCTTGGCAGCGTATTCATAGCATCGCTTGGCTGGGTGGCCGAGCGGCCGCGCCACTTGTCATCCTTCGTGACTATTGGGCTCATCGTCAGCGTCCTCATCTTCTTTTTCATTGCTGGCCCGACACAATTGGGGCCGCATCTGGAACGCCGGGGATCCTGGCTCATCTTCCCCATTTGCCTCTGGATCGCCATGGTTGTCGACCGCTTTTCCGGACGGGCCGGGAGGCTCTGCCAGTGGTCGACGGTCGTCGCGTGTTTGCTCTTACTTGTGAGTTTCCATTCGCAGTATCTCTCCCGATTGCAAGAGTCCAACTCTTCATCGCACATTACGTTCCTGACGGGCGCGGTCGAGCCGAAACAGGCCGCCCTTGAAATCATTGCGCGCAATCATGACCCGCACGCGCCCGCGATGGTGCTCACGGAAGATTGGTGGATTTTCTGGCCGCTCAAGTACTTGGCTGGGAAAGACTACGCCGTTCGCGCAATAGACGGAGCCGGGTGGCCGTGCGACTGCTTCCCGAATGAACAATTCCCGTCGGAGCACATGGTTCCCCGAGAGCGCTTTTACGTGGTCTGGAAAGATGGGAACGCGGACAAGACTTTGCAGTTCAATGCCTCTCTCCTTGGCACGGTTTCAGGGTACCAAGGCATTCCCTTGCTGTCCGTGTATCGGGCGTATTAACCCAGACGCACACCCGAAGAAATCGTGATGCACGACATGTTGATCGCCTCCTTCACCGACTTCCGCGGAAGATTCAGAAGACTCAATGGCAACTGTTCACTGGAGAACACACGCATGACGAAATGCAGACTGCCGAAGTTCTTCTGAACTCCGGACACCCAAAACCTAACGCCTGCTTTTAAATCCGCACGATGTATTGGAGAGAGAATGTGGTGGTTACATTTGCCCCTCGCTTCGCTCGCTCGGGACACTCTTGCTCGATGAGTGGTCGGAGCTCCGAGCGTGAGCGAGGAGCGCAGACCACCCATTCGGGCCTGAGAGGCCCTCAGGGCCTTCGAACGGCGAGCGGAGCGCGAAGCGCGGAGTCGAGTGGTGGGTCAGGTGGGGATCGAACCCACGACCAATGGCTTAAAAGGCCACTGCTCTACCACTGAGCTACTGACCCGAATGCAGAAAGAGCATCTCTGTGTTCTGTAACTATACCGCTCCCGAAAGCCACGGAACAGGAGACATTGACAAGGGTAAAGTATTATATACTATGCAGCCATGCGCGATCTCTCCTTACCTGCTATTGAGCAAGCAGCCTGCACAGCCATCGATAAACATTTTGAGCGTTTCCCTGATGATACAGTGGAAGTGGCTGATTTTTGGAATAAAGCTGTAGCGGCGGGACGTCAATATCGTGAAGACCCCAATGCTGCAGACCAGGCACTAGAGGCTATGATTACTCGTTTGCGTCAGGATCCGAAGCAGCGGGAAGAAGTAGTTGCACGCATAGAGGTGATTAGGGATGCATTTGCACGACTCACTTTGCAAGGCGCAACAGAGCATTGAGTCATTGAAGGCTCTGGAGTCATTCTTGATCCACATGGTTACCATCGATTTCCACCGTCACCTCTCGACTGCGTCAAGGGTGGCTTGTTTGTATGGGATGGCTCAGGGATAGTGCTTGTGATGATCGATACCCACTGCCACCTTGCCGACAGGAAATTCGCACACGATCTTGATGCGGTGATCTTGCGCGCACGTACGGTGGGCGTCGGCCGCATGGTCACCATTGGGGATTCGATGGAGGAATCGCGCGCGTGCGTGAAGATTGCGGAGAAGCATCCGGACGTCTTCTGTGCCGTCGGCGTCCATCCGCACCATGCTAAGGAGTGGGTGGAAGGGGATCGGGAGCAGCTACGTGCGATGGTGGAGGGGTTCGGGAAGGTTCGCGCGATCGGGGAGATTGGATTGGATTACCACTATGATCCTTCGCGTCCGCTCAGGACAAGCTTTCCCTCCCGGGAGGACCAGAAACTGGCGTTTGAGGATCAGTTAGTTTTAGTGAAAGAAATCAACATATCGGCCGTCGTGCACAATCGCGAGTCTCTGCCCGATCTGCTCGCGATCATCAACCGCGTTGTCCCTCCCGCGCTCGTCCTCCACTGTTGCACGGAACGCTGGAAGGACGTGAAGCCGCTCGTAGAGAAGGGGTACTTGCTCTCGTTCACGGGTATGGCGACGTACCCGAGCGCCGGGGATGTTCGGGAAACGATCAAGCAGTGTCCGCTGGAACAGATGATGCTCGAAACCGACGCGCCGTACCTCGCGCCCGTGCCGCACCGCAGAGAGCGGAACGAGCCGGCCTTCGTCACGGAAGTCGCCAAGCTCGTTGCCAAGATCAAAAGCCTTGCCGTGGAGGAGGTGGACCGCGTGACGACGGTGAATGCGGTGCGGTTCTTTGGACTTTGAATTACCTCTGCTGGCTGTAGAATAGAAAAGAAGCCGCTTTGCGCTTGTAGCTCCCACCTTCGCTCTGAGGAGCTTCGGTGGGCAGGCAACTGGCTAGCAACTGTTCTTTCTCCACACTGCGCTTGTAGCTCAACTGGATAGAGCGTCGG
>CAZCWV010000018.1:13424-15245 GCA_964502425.1 uncultured Candidatus Peribacteria bacterium
ATCTCCGGCATCGCCTCGTCCGTCGCCCTCCACCCCTCCCGCATGAAGGCTTTGAACTTGTCGAAGCGGAAGGAGGCGGCGACGGGGTTGGGCGCGATCACCAAGTCAGCTTCCCGTATGCCCGCGGCGAGCAGGCCTTCGGTCCACTCCAGCCACTGGCGCAGGAACCGGGGTCCCCGGCTCTTCCAGAACCGGTACACGGGGAGGGTGTTGGTGGCGATCACCACGTCCGGATGGGCGTGTTCCCGGAGCTCGTGCGCGGGGATGGCGCCGAAGTTGCAGACGTCCACGAAGGTGTCGTTGCCGATCGTCACCGGCGAAAACACCACCGGGATGGCGCTGGAAGCCATGATGGCGTCCAAGAGCAGCGTCTCTGGGGGGAAGACGTACGTCTCCATGCACGACGTCACGTGCTCCGCGAACTCCTGGAGGATGATCCTCTGCCACTGTATGGGTTCTTTGATGCGGCCCGCCACGCAGTAGAATGGGATCCGACAGTCACCAACCTTCGCGTTGCCGATGTACGGCTCCAGATGCTCCCGCAGACGCTGGCGCAGCATGCCGCCGTGCAGGAGGCCGCCCCTGAATGGCGCATCACTCGCCTGCACGATGTTGGTGAGGTTGATGTCCTTGGCGAGCGAACGGTACATGGAGGGGGAATAGCCGAGCGCGTACAGGGATCCGATGATGGCTCCCATGCTGCTCGCCGCGATGGCGTCTGGCCGCAGCCCCTCTTCCTCCAGGCGCTGGAGGACGCCGGCATTGGCCATGCCGAGGGCGGAGCCGGCGGAGAGGGCGAGACCCCATTTCATGGTGATGATTGTACAGGGAGGAATCCGAGGAAACCGATGAAACCGAAGAATCCGAGGAACGGATGCATAGGGAGCTTCGGAGTGCCTGGAAACTCTTCCCCTCGGTTTCCTCGGATTCTTCGGTTTCTTCACATGTCTCTGATGCACCATGCTCCTTTCTCCGGTACCCTTCTCCGTATGTCGCCCATCACCCAAGCCATCCTCCCCATAGCCGGACTCGGGACACGTTTTCTTCCGTGGACCAAGGCCGTGCCCAAGGAGATGCTTCCCATCGGGACGCAGCCCATCATCGGGCTCCTCGTGGACGAATGCTTGGAGCTGGGGATCCGCGATATCTGCTTCGTCATTTCCAAAGGCAAAGAGGTGATCCCGCAGTACTTTGACCGGGATATCGCGCTGGAAGAGGAGTTGGCGAGGCGGGGGAAATCCGATCTCCTCAAGGAGCTCCAGCGCTACGATGCCACGCGGTTTCACGTGGTGTACCAGGAGCAGCTCCTGGGTGACGGCCATGCCATCCTGCAGGCTGCGCAGTGGGTGGAGAGCGAGGAGATCGCCGTGCTCTTCGGCGACGACCTCTTCATCGGAGCGGCGAGCGGGCTCCGGCAACTTTCGTCCGGCTATGAAGCGGTCGGGGGAGGGGAGCGCGCGGTCATTGCCGTGGAGAACATTCCCCGGAAGCTTTCCCCGAAGTACGGGATCATCGATGTAGCATCGGATCATCCAGAGCATCCTCGCCTCAAGAAGGTCAAAGGACTCGTGGAAAAACCCCTGCCGGATGCGGCGCCTTCCACGCTCGGGATCGTGGGCCGCTACCTCATCCCCCGGTCCACGTTTGCGGTGCTCCCCACGGTCAAATCCTCCGCCAAAGACGGCGAGATCCGCCTCATCGACGCCCTCATTGCCCAGCTCCAGGACATCGAGATTTACGGGTACGAATGCGAGGGGAGGCGTCTGGATACCGGGACGCCGGAAGGCTACCGCAACGCGCTCATTGCGTTCGGGGAACAGG
>CAZCWV010000019.1:0-3438 GCA_964502425.1 uncultured Candidatus Peribacteria bacterium
AGAGCACCCCCTCTCCTCCGACGTCCTTCACCTGCACGGGAGAGGTGCGCGGGGACGTTGTCCCGTCCCCCAACTGGCCGTAGTCATTCGCCCCCCACGCCACCACCGTCCCGTTTGCTTTGATCGCGAAAGCGTGGCGCCCACCCGCTGCCACCTTCACGACGTCCGAGAGCACCCCCTCTCCTCCGACGTCCTTCACCTGCACGGGGGAGGTGCGCGGGGACGTTGTCCCGTCCCCCAACTGGCCGTAGTCATTCGCCCCCCACGCCACCACCGTCCCGTCCGTTTTGCGCGCCACGGAGAAGAGCACCCCCGCGGATATTTCCGCCACTCCCGTGAGCGTGCTCCCCGTTACACCGCCGATGTCCAGCACCGGTATGGCGAAGGCATGGGGCGAGTAGGAGCCATCTCCCAGTTCCCCGCCGTTGTTCCCTCCCCATGCCCAGGCGGACCCATTCGTCTTCACCACAAGGGTTTGGCTGTCTCCGTTGTAGACCCGTGCAATGTTCGATAACAAGGTGGTGCTGCTCGTGCTGGAAGCTGCGCTGCTGGTTCCGCCGCCGCCCTGGTATTCCGAGCTGGAGGAGTCTGCACTACTCGAAGAAACACTGCTTCCGCTGCTGGGCGATGCTTGGCCGATCGTTGTGGCGGGCACGTAGAAGACGATCATGCGGATGGAGTCGATTTCCTCACTGCCCCCTGCGCTGCCGACGATGGTGAAAGCGATGCCAAAACTCGGCGCATTAACGTCCGCCGGCGTCAAGGATGCCCCCCAGGTATCCGTGTTATTGCCGAAGAAGATCCCCGTTTCGGCTGGTTGAGGGCAGAACGACGTTTGATCATCACCAAGGATTGTCTCTCCCGAGACGAGCCGGACATCGACGTAGCAGGGAGTGCCTCCGGCGGATCGCCGCTCGATCTCCACGACGATCCCGGTGATCGTCGCCCCTTCCGGGATGTCCAATCCGAACTGGGAGGCAATGAGGGAACGGGAGAAGATGCCGTCGGGCGGTTCCGTGGATGCGTACTGGTCATCGCTGCCGGCTGCGGATCCTGCATTGTTCCAGGGTACCCCCTCCCCATCCGGATCCTCCTCCGCCCATCCGGCGTCCACCGGCCCAAAGGACACTGCCGTATTCTCCACACCGCTCCCTCCCGGTTCCCCCAAGTGCGATGTCGCGACGAAGAGGCGCTCTTTCTCCTTGTAGAGTTCGTATCCCGAAAGGCGGGGATCCGTCTCCGCGCCGTCCCGGGGGATGGAGGGGAGGTAGAGGCCCACGATTGCGCTCGCATCCACGCAGGAGGGATCCCTCACCCCCTGCCTGCAGATGGGTTTGCCGTTCTCCTTCCCTTCGCCAATTTGGTTGTCACCAATGGGTGTGCTGTTATCGATGGCGTGCTGGTTGACGGCATTTTCCAGCTGTTGCGCCGCGTGCTCTCGTGCCGTGTCCTGTGCGCGGATAATCACCCGCTTCGGCGCAATCCCCTGCAGGACGACGAAGGCCAGGAGACTGATAATGGCGATCACGAGGAGGACCTCGATGAGCGTGGAGGAGTTCAAGCGACGTGCGCCATGATGGTGTTCTTTACGGGGAGACATTCGTGAACGGCGCATCACTTGTCATTATTCCGAATAGTCTGGGAGAAGGCAATGGAGTGGCGATTCCCGAATCGCAGCTCCTTCTGTACTATCCACTCATGTCTCTTTCTCCCGCAGCCCCTCCCGTCTTCCTCGACGTCGACGACCTCGATAAGCATCTCGTTACGGAACGCTTCCCGTCCGCCAAAATCTTCGGCCACTTTGCCGAAACGGACATTACGGGAGCCTGTCGGGACGCGGCAGTCGTATCCTGCTTCATCCAGACGCCGTTCCAGAAACCGCTCCTGGAGCAGCTGCCCGCTCTCAAGCTCATTGTCACGCGCTCGGTGGGGTTCGACCACATCGACGTTGCGGCGTGCCGGGAGCAGGGGATCAGCGTCTGCAATGTTCCGGACTACGGATCGCACGTCATCGCGGAGCACGTGTTCGCGCTGCTCCTCAGTACGCTCCGTCACATTCCCGAGGGCGACGCGCGCGTGGCCAGCGGGACGTTCGACTACCACGGGCTGCGCGGCATGGCGCTTAGGGGCAAGACCATCGGCATCGTGGGGACGGGCAAGATCGGGCGGCGCGTGGCGCAGATCGCGCATGGCTTCGGCATGAAGATCCTGGCCACGGACGTGTGCCGCACGCTGGAACTCGAGGAGCTGCTCCAGGTGACGTACGTTCCCCGCGAGGAACTCTTCTCCGCCAGCGATGTCATCACCCTCCACGCCCCCGCCCTGCCGGATACGGAGCACATGGTCAACGCCGGCGCTTTCTCCCTCATGAAGGACGGCGTGGTCCTCGTGAACACCGCGCGCGGTTCGCTCATCGATTCGGCGGCTCTCCTCGCGGCTCTGGAGAGCGGCAAAGTCGGCTACGCCCTCCTCGACGTCCTGGAGCATGAGCAGAACTTCGAGGAGAACCGGAAGCTCATCGGGCATCCCCATGTGATCACCACGCCGCACATCGCTTTCTACGCGGATGACAGCATGCGGAATATGTACCTGGACGCGTTCCTCTCTATCGAGCAGTGGCTGGAGGGGAAGCCCCTGGAGCACGAAGTGCATCCGTTGAAGGTCGTGTGTGATGTGCCTGGGGTAAAGAATGCGTAAGGGAAGTACGACATTCTTCAGTGCCAAGCCACAAGCACTAAATCTCCCTCTGACGGTTGGTACTTGGTACTTGGCACGTGGATTTGGTGCTTACCACTCGGTGCTACACTAGCGTCATGTCCACGCTTCACATCATCTACGCCTCCACGTCCGGCCACACGGAACACGTGGTGAACACGCTCGTCTCCTTCCTCAAGGAGAAGGCTCCGCACGTCGCCGTGGAAGTCCAGCGGGCGGAGCAGGCCAAGCCGGAAGACCTCCGGCGCGGCGATGTTCTTCTGTTAGCCTCTGGGACGTGGAACACGGGCGGCGTGGAAGGGCAGGCGAACCCGCATATGGCGGAGCTGTTCGCGAGGGCGGGGGATGTGGATCTTCATGGGAAGCCCATGGCCTTCATCGCGCTCGGGGACAGCCGTTACTACTACACGGCGCGCGCCGCGGAGTATCTCCAGCGGTTCCGCATGGCCGCCAAGGGGACGCAGCTCCTCCCCCCGCTCATCATCGTGGACGAGCCGTACGGGCAGGAAGCGAAAATCAACGCTTGGGGCGAGAAACTCGTAGCAGCACTCCTGCAGCAGTAGTGAGAAATTGAAAATGGGAAATGGAAAATTGAACATGAGGGATACCCGCCATCATTTACCATTTTCAATTTTCCATTTTCCATTTCACCGTTACCATCAATGCATCCCTTCCCTTCCGCGCTATGTTCGATCTCAACGGCCGCATCGCCCTCGTCACCGG
>CAZCWV010000019.1:3538-13567 GCA_964502425.1 uncultured Candidatus Peribacteria bacterium
ATCTACCGTCCCAAACCCGCCTTGGAGCTTACGGAAGGGGAGTGGGAGACCACCCTGGCCGTGAACCTCAAGGGGCAATTCCTCTGCGCGCAGCGCGCGGCCAAGGAGATGGCGAAGAAGCAGTACGGCCGCATCATCAACATCGCCTCCATCGCCAGCGGGCAGGTGGGAGTGGGCGTCCCCGGCGCAGCGCACTATGCGGCGTCCAAGGGCGGCATCGTGGGGATGTCGGAAACGCTCGCCCTCGAGTGGGCGCCGCTCGGCATCACGGTCAACGTCATCGGGCCGGGCGCCATCGACACGCCCATGGTCCACCAGACGGACTTGCCGCCCGCGGTCCTCAAGGCCATCACCTCCCGCATCCCCCTGGGGCGTATGGGCACGCCGGAAGAGATCGCCGCCATGGTCGTGTTCCTGGCTTCCGAGGAATCGAGCTACGTGACAGGCGCTCTGTTCTTCGTGGACGGCGGGTACCTTGCGGCCTGAGTGATCGGATCATCTTAATCCGTTCTTAATCCTCCGTACGTACGATGAGTGCCTCGATCGTTCTCTTTGAGGAATCATTGACTCTCCGTCGCGGATGAATTATGAATAATGAATTGAGAATTGTGCATGTGGAATAGGTGCCTTCATCATTCACAATTCAAAATTCACCATTCAAAATTCACAATTCTCCATTCTCTCCCCCCATCTCCCATGAAGCCCCTCGCTTCCCGCGCGCTCTTCACCATTGGCCTCGCTTCCCTCGCTACATCCTTCCTCCTCGTGAACGTTGGCAACGCGGAATGGCGGCTGTGGCCGTGGGGCGGGGCGTCCAGTTTGTCCGGCGTTGTGCAGACAGTCCCCGTGCCCAGCCCGACGGATACGCCCGTGAGTACGGAGGACCAGATCGTACGGGCGGTTGGATTGGCGGATCCGGCCGTGGTGAGCGTGATCATTACGGAGGAACTGCCCGTATTGGAGCGGGAGATCCAGACCATCCCCTCGCCATTCGGGGATTTCTTCGGTGAGGGGTTTGAGTTCCAAGTGCCGCGCTATGTGCAGAAGGGGACGCGCAAGCAGGAGGTGGGCGGGGGGACGGCGTTCTTCGTGGCTGCTGATGGTCTCCTCCTCACGAACAAGCACGTGGTGGCGGATGACAAGGCGGAGTACACGGTGCTCCTCAACGACGGCCGCAAGCTGCCGGCCACCGTGCTCGCACGGGACGCCACCAACGATATCGCGCTCCTCAAGGTGGAGGGGAAGGAGTTCCCGTTCCTGGAGGTCGCTCCGGATGATGAGCTCATGTTGGGTCAGACGGCCATCACCATCGGCAACGCGCTGGGGGAATTCCGTAATACCGTGAGCGTGGGCGTGGTGTCCGGCCTCAGCCGCTCCATCACGGCGGGCGGGGCGCAGGACGGCTCCACGGAGCGTCTGGAAGAGATCATCCAGACGGACGCCGCCATCAACCGCGGCAATTCCGGCGGGCCGCTCCTCAATACGCGGGGGGAGGTAATCGGCATGAATACCGCGGTGGCCGCGGATGCGGAGAATATTGGGTTTGCCATCCCGGCAGGGGAATTGCGTCGCGTCCTCACAAGTTACCAGACGTACGGACGCATCGTGCGGCCGTACCTCGGCGTGCGCTACGTGCCCATCACGGAGGAATTGCGGTCCAAGAACAGCATTGCCGTCGATTACGGCGTCCTCATCACGAGGGGGGAGACCGAAGCAGACCTGGCCGTGCTGCCGGGGTCACCCGCCGACAAAGCGGGGCTGCGGGAAGGGGACATCATCCTGGCAATCGACGGCAACGAGCTTTCGTCGGGGACATCACTCCTGCGCATCGTGCAGACCAAAGCGCCGGGGGACGAGGTGACGCTCACGATTCTCCGCGCCGGCAAGGAGGAGACGGTGGTGTTGACCATTGAAGAATGGAAGGAATGATGGACGGTGCTCATTGCGCAAGCGTTGCTGAGGGTGAGGAATCCGAGGAAACCGACCTTCCTTCGCTTGCGAGCTTCGGACGGGCAGGAGAAACCGAAGAAGCCGAGGGGCAATCAGACTGCAATACCCGAAGCTCTCTGCGGGACAATACCTCGGAATCTTCGGTATCTCCAATCCTGGTAGTCCGCCCTGCGCGGAATATGAGCATTCTGTGAAAACGATCGTCCATGCAAGGGGAAAATGTAATGACGGGATGCCTTGGTGCGTCATTACTGGTGTCTTCCCGCGTTCCCCTATGCGCCTCTCGTCCCATTCCCAACGTGTACCGGGGTACGAAATATTCTTCTTCACCGTCGGCGGTCTCTCCATCGTCCTATCAACCGTTTTCCTCTACGGGTACGTATTGCTGCATTCATGATACCAAGATGCAATAGAATGGTAATCAATCAGAGAGAACGATTACTCCCTCTTCCCGTACCGCGCAGCGTTTCCCAGAGTCAAGAACAGTGATCATATCTCTGCGAGTCATGGATAACGATTCAAACGCGAAGTGGTATGAGCGTCACGATTCATTTTTATAGAACATGAAGACGGCCCCATACGAGGCCGTCCTCACCCCGGCTGCAGATAATGACGGGGATGGGGGGCAATTCTTACCGTGTGTCGCTTCTGCTACCATGAGCCCCATGGTTCAGGAGTTTCTCGCGGCCGTGGTGTTGGGATGCGTCATTCTCGTCCTGGCAATTTTGCTACTGACGGTCTTTGCGCACATGCGTACGGCCACGCCCTACGGCGGCACGCCTGCGGCGGTACGGAAGGCGATGGTGAAGCTCGCGGGCCTCCGTCGCGGGCACAACGTGTGCGACATCGGCGCGGGGGACGGACGCATCCTCATTGCGGCGAAGGATGCCTGTTGCGACATCACCGCCGTCGGATTTGAAAATGCGCCGGGGGTGTGGTTGTTCGGCAAGGTGCGGATCTGGCTCTCCGGCAAGGATATCCGGTTCTTCCTCTGCGACGGTCGACGGGCGAACTTGGCGCGCGCGGACGCCGTGTTCCTGTACGTGGGGCCGGAGATGATGCGGAACCTCAAACCCAAGTTCGACCGGGAGCTCAAGGAGGGCGCACGGGTCATTTCCCACACCTTCCGCTTCCCCGGTAAGAAGCCGGCGCGGATGGCGGAAGTGCCTGTGGGGAGGAGGAAGAAGAAGATCTATCTCTACGAGTGGTGAGGGGGTCATCATGTTCAACCTCGTTATTCATCAGAGCGGGTCTTCCGACCCGCAGGTCTCTAAGAGTGGCGGGGTTTTCCTGTTCAATCAGCGCGAGTCTTCTGACCCGCAGATCCCCGTTGCATCGCCCAGAGAAGCACCCCGATCAGGGCGTAGAGCCCCACCGTCATTTCCACGTTGATGCGCATGTCCATGGAGGCGAAGGGAAGGGAGGCGAGGGTGCGCGTGATACCCATGATGAGGTGGAGGATGCCCCAGGCGACGTAGGCGAGGATCTGCCCCAGGGGGAGGGAGAGGAAGCTGAGGCTCACACTGACGAATCCCGCGAGCATGGCCAGCGGGATGAGCGGGGCGATGAGGAGGTTGGCCACGGGCGCAATGAGTGAGAGGCGGCCGAAGAGCAGGAGCACCCAGGGGAGCGTCATGAGCTGCGCCGAGAGTGTTGCCTGCGACGCCTCCCGTATGCCGAGGGTCTCCGGCAGGCGGTCGGTGAGGGGGCGGATCAGCGCTGACGCCTCGGACAGGCCGATGACGGCGAGGAACGAGAGCTGGAAACTGGCGTCCTGCCACAAGTACTGGGGTTTCCATAGGACCATGGCGAAGGCCGTCCAGAGGATGGAGAGGCGGGTCTCCTGCTTGCGCCCCAGTTGCAGCGCCAGGAGCCCCAGGCTCCCCATCACCGCAGCGCGCGCCACCGAGGCGCTGGCGCCCGTGAAGAGCGTGAAGGCCGCCACGGCGGCAAGGGAGGGGAGGAACCGCGCGCGGAAGGGGAGCCAGAAGAGCATGCTGCCGATGAGCGTGAGGATGATCGTGATGTTATAGCCGGAAATCGCGAGGATATGGTTGGTTCCCGTGGCCGTGAAGCTCTCCTGCACGTCCTTGGGGATGCTGCGCCGCGCGCCCGTGAGCAGCCCCGCGCAGAAGGATGCATGCGGCTCGGGCAGGAGCCGCTCGATGCGCATCTCAAAATTCTCCTTGAGGGCGAAGAGTGCGCGGAAGAATAGTGATCCCTTCCCTGTTTCGACCAACTCAAGCGTTGCGGAGGTGAGGATGGCGGAGATGCCCTTCAGCTCCAGGTACTTGCCGTAGTCGAAGTCTTCGATCCTCCACGGCTCCTTCAGGTTTCCCTGCACGAGGAGGCGGTCCCCGTAGCGGTACCGCGGCCAGCCCTTGCTGTCGCGCACGAGGATCTTCCCCGTCACATCCCGGACGGCGTTGTCCGCATCCTGCATCCGCTCAACCTTGACGGTGTACTGCGTCATGCTCGGCCGCCGGTCCGGTTCTGCGGCCACGGTCCCCACGAGCGTGATGCCCTCCGTTCCCGTCAGGAACGAGATATGGGAAAGGGGCGGGGGGAGGGTCGCGCGGGCGACCGCGCCGCAGGCAGCCATAATGCCCAGCGTCCCCGCAAGCATGGCGACCATGGCGGCAGTCCTTCGCGGCTGCGACTTCCGAAACATAACGGGAACGATCACGCAGAGCCCGAGGGACGCCATCAGCGCAGTCCACGTCACGAAGGACCGCGATGCCCCCGGCATCCACTGCAGGAGGAAGGCCGCGCAGAGAAACGCGAGGAGGAACGCGTAGGAGAGGGCGGATGGACGCATGGGGAAACAGCGTGGACGTTCTCAGCGCGGTCGACGAGACCATCACGGTCATTTTGTGGGGCTTCTATTCGTTTTTCAGCATGCCGAAGCCGTAAAAGAGGTTCTATGGCCGCACGGAACACTCTCATCACTCCCGATCCGATCCATCGAATATCCGTGCAGCCGTTATCCACTCCTGTACGGACAGCGTCTGTGGCCTGCGTTCCGGATCGATCCCCGCCTTCGCCAGTTTCTCCATCCCCTCCGGGAGCTTCCCCAAGGTATTGCGGATCATTTTCCGCTTCTGCCCAAAGCCGATTTTCGTGAGGGTGAAGATCTTTTCGATCACATCGGGTGTCGCGAGCGGCGCGGGGAAACAATCCACGTGTAGGACGGCGGAATCCACCTTGGGAGGGGGAAGGAAGGCGGAAGGGGGGACCGTACACACGTAGTGCGGCGTGCCGAAGAGGCCGACGAGGATCGTGAGGATGCCGGCGTTTTTCGCATCACAGATCGTCTGCGCCACTTCCTTCTGGATCAGGAGGGTCATCGTTCGCGGCATCGTCTTCGATTCCAGGAAGATGTGCCGGAGCAGGGGAGAGGTGATGTGGTAGGGGATGTTGGCGACGATCTTGTAAGGGTCGGAGGGAAGGGGGACATGGAGCGCGTTTCCACGCGTCACCGTCACCTTGGTCAGGAGGTCTTTGTCCTCGCCGGAGAGGAAATCCTTGAGCAACGGAATGAGTCGTTCATCCAATTCCACCGTGCTCACTTTCTTCGCCTTCTTGGCCAGTTCCCGGGTGAGTATCCCCATCCCCGGCCCGATCTCCACGATGCGGTCCTCCGCCGTGATCCCCGCCGCTTCCACGATGCAGGCGAGGACGTGCTCGTCCACGAGGAAGTGCTGGCCGAGGTCGGTGTTCAGCCGAAGCCCACGCTGTGGTGAGCTTGCCGAACCATGGTGCTTGAGGAAGCGCGTGACTTCGTCGCGGAGCGTATCCATGGGAGAAGCGTACCATTGACTTGTTCTCCTGTCCGTATACAATCTGCGTCGTGATCCGCCAGGTTTACACGTTCGGCATCGTTTCCCTCCCGCGGCCGCCGCGACAGGGGAGCAGATGTCGCCGTGCCTGACCTCCAGGGACGATCCCGATATCCCTCCCCCAGCAGCGGAGAGGTTTATTTCGCGTTTCCCCATTCTTCCCATGAACAATTGTCATTCCACAGCAGAACGCAGAGTGATCATCGTGAAAGCGGGCACTGATGTGCTCGTCAAGAAAGAAGGATCGCTGGACATGGAAGTCATCAAGGACCGCATGAGAGAAATCGTGCAACTCACGCGGGAAGGAATTTCCATCATATTCGTGGTGTCGGGAGCTGCCGCAAAAGGTCGAAAGGCATTGGGCGTGCAGAAGAGAGAGGATGAATCGATCGTTGAAAAAATGGTGCTTTGTTCCATTGGCATGCCACGCGTCGTTCGGGCATGCGAAGAGGTACTATCCTCAATAACAGGGAAAGAACAGTGGGTGACGGCACAGGTTCTCGTGACGCAGAAGGATATTCGTGCCAGCGCACATGCCCATACGGATGCGAACAACCCAACGATAAAGGATTCCTTTCGGGCAATGTGGGACAGGGGAGGCGTTATCCCCATCGTGAACGCAAACGACCCCGTCAATAGTGAAGAACTGAAGAACTCGGATAATGACCAGTTGGCGGAAAGCCTCACGACCCTCATGCATGCAGAGCGACTCGTCATCCTGTCCAAGAGCGGCTTGCTCCGAAACATCCATGACGGCAGGACGACGATTCGGCGCATCAATCCCCTGTATGAGGACTGTCGATGCTACATTCAACAGTCTCACAGAGAGGCGAATGGGACGGGCAATTGGAAGTCTAAGTACGATGTCGCGGAACGATTGGCTCTGCAGGGCATAGATGTTTCCGTGGGGAACGGAAAGTCAGTAGATGCCATTCAGAAGCTTATACAGGAAAAAATCGGCACACTCTTTTCCATACGGCCTCATATGCCTTCAGCAAGAAACCGTCGTTGACTCAGGCGTCTTCTCTGTTACCATGTACTCACATGTCCACTCAGGCCTTCGCCTTCGGTTCCTTCTTCTTCCCGTTTAGCGCGGGGAAGGAGCCGGTGCGCCTGAGCTGAGAGCAATACCGCATCCGGAGACTTCCCCCAGCGGCGCCGCGCAGGCGGGTTTTTTGCGCGGCATGGTTTGTATGTTCTTCCCCCTTCTCCCATGTCTCCTGACCAACAATCCCACGGTTCCATCTCCCTCGATCTCTTAGGCGGTCTGGGTGAGTACCTGGCTTACTCCCGTCAGGGAGGGAATGGTGAGCTGCGCATCCAGGATACGCCCGTAACGTCTCTCACGTGCGCCATGGAACACATCAATCGCATGTCGGAAACCCAGCGGGCACAGTTGGCTGCACGGCTCACAGGTCTTCTTGGTCAGCACGGCTCTTATGCCGTGACCGAAACGTGGGATCCCCCTCTCTGATTATCGTTGACGCAACCTTCTGTCTTCGTATACTAGCCACGCTCCCATGAGCAAGTCCTTCACCTTCTTCGGCACCTATTGGTTCGCCTTTAGTGCGGGGAAGGTGCTGTTGCGTCTATCGTAAGAAAGAAACCGACGTTCCCAGCAGAGCCTTCCTCCCGCAGCGAAGGCGTTTTTTTTGTCCTTTTCTCCTCTCTCCCATGGCCTACCGTATCCTCCGAGAGTTACCGAGCGCGGAAGAAGTATCCCAACGCTTTCCCATCGGCCCCGATCACCGCGTGGAAGAGCATCGGCAGATGATCCGCGATATCCTCACGGGTGCCGATCATCGCCTTATGGCGATTGTGGGCCCCTGTTCTGCGTGGCCCGAGGAAGCCGTGTACGAGTACGCGGACCGGGCCACCAGGCTTCTCGAAGACATTCGTGAACGCGTGTTCATTGTCATGCGCCTCTACATCCAGAAGCCGCGGACCACATTGGGATGGCCGGGGCCGTTGACGCAGCCGGATCCCTTGGCTCCTGCGGATATGCAGAAGGGGATTTGGCAGTGCAGGGAAATGATGTGCCGCGTGGGACGGCAACTGCCTCTTGCCGATGAGATGCTGTTCACGAATAACGAGGGGTATTTCGTTGATGGACTCAGCTACATCGCCATTGGCGCGCGCAGCACGGCGGACCAGGAGCACCGGTTCATTTCCTCCGGTCTCTTTGCAGAGGAGGATGATTGCCCTGTTGGCATCAAGAATTCCGTGGATGGGAATATCGAAGTGGGCATCGATGGCGTGGAGTGCGCCCAGCATCCGCACACGTTCGCGTGGCGGAGACAGGAGGTGGAGACCGCGGGAAATCCCTACGCCCACCTCATCCTCCGGGGAGGCAAGAGCGGAAGCAACTACGATCCTGCATCGCTGGCCCTGGCCCGGAAGCTCATGACGGACCCCAAGAGGGGCATCCGCAATCCGGCGGTCATTGTGGATGCGAGCCATGACAACTGCCAGAACGGCCATGGGAAGGATCCCACACTGCAGGAACACGTTGTGCATACTGTTCTGGGCGGCATACAACGTGGGCATGAGGGATACGAGCAGGTGAGAGGATTCATGGTCGAGAGTTTTTTGAAGCGGGGCAATCAGAAGATTGCGCCCAACATGGATCGCGGCGGCCTTTCCATTACCGATCCCTGTCTGGGATGGGATGATACGGAAAGGCTCCTGCGCGACACGGCGGACGCCATTGATCGCATTATGGGAAGAGCTGCTATGAGCCAATGACTTGCAGCGGCGCGATGTTGAGGGCGATGTCCTTCTTCTTCCCGTTGTCGAACTGGATCGTCACCACGTCCCCGCGCCGCGCCACCACCGTGCCGTCGCCGAAGGCCTTGTGCCGCACCCGCGTGCCTTTCTCCAGCGTGGGGCCGTCCTGGTTCACGTCATCAGTCTGGGGAAGGTCCTGGTTGAAGTCCACTTCCACGCTGTGCTGCCGAAAGGGTTCGACATGCTGTGTCGTCGCGCGCTTGACGCCGCTCTCCGTGGCCCAGGCGAAGGCGGAGAGTAGCTGGTCGCTGCGTTTCTCCGTGAGCTCGTCCGGCAGGTCGTCCAGAAAGCGGCTGGGGGCGTTTTCCATCACGGTGCCGTAGAGCATGCGGCTGCGGGCGAGGAGGAGGCGCAGGTGCGTCTTGGCCCGCGTCATCCCCACGTACATCAGGCGCCGCTCCTCCTCCAGCTGCTCCCGGTCGAAATGGCTGGAGGCGTGCGGGAAGATGCCCTCCTCGCACCCCCCGATCATGACGTGCTCGAATTCGAGGCCCTTGCAGAGATGGAGCGTCATGAGGGTGAGGGCGTCGTCCTTCACCTCGCTCAGCTTGTCCACTTCCGACACGAGCGTCACTTCCTCCAGGAAGCTCATGAGCGAGGTGTGGGGGTCGAGGGCGTCGTACTTGTGCATCACGGAGAGGAGTTCCTGCACGTTGCCCCACCGTTCCACCCCTTCGTCGGTTCCATCGTCCTTCAGCCACTTCTCCAGTCCGATGTCATCCAGAAGCTGGAGCGTCAATTGCGCTACCGTGAGGCTTTCCGCCAGTTGTCGGTACTTTTCGATGAGTTCCATGAAGGATCGGATGCGCGCCTGGACGCCCTCGTTGAGCGCACCGATCCCGTCCGCCTGCTTGAGGGTGTGCCAGAGCGAGAGGCGGTTCTGCGTCGCGAACGATTGCATGTGGCCGAGCGTCGTCTGCCCGATCTTGCGGGCGGGGACGTTGAGGATCCGCAGGAGCGACAATGTGTCCGCGGTATTGAGGACCACGTGGAGGTAGGCCAGGACGTCCTTCACTTCCCTGCGCGCGTAGAATTTGACGCCGCCGATGATGCGGTAGGGGACGCCGCGGCGCATGCAGGCTTCCTCAAACAGGCGGGATTGGGCGTTGGTGCGGTAGAGGATGACCTGCTCGTTGTAGGGCGTGCCGTCTTCCTTCAGCTTCTCCGCGGCGGCCACGGCTTCCTCCGCTTCCGCCTTTTCGTCCCGCACCTCGTGGACGACGATCCGGGGCCCTTCCTTCCGCGCGCTCCACATGTCCTTCTCCGGCCGGTTGGGGTTGACCTTGATCACGGCGTTGGCGGCGCCGAGCACGATCTGCGTGGAACGGTAGTTCTGTTCCAGCTTGATCCGCAGTGCCTTGAGGTACTCCTGTTCGAACTCCAGGATGTTGCGGATGTCCGCGCCGCGGAAGGCGTAGATGCTCTGGTCCGGATCGCCGATCACGCAGAGGTT
>CAZCWV010000020.1:0-10671 GCA_964502425.1 uncultured Candidatus Peribacteria bacterium
AGGAAGATGCTCTTTGGGCGGTGAAGGGGGATCCCACTCCATCGCCAGAGCAGGAGGATCCCGGCATGGGCAGAGTTGCCGTGGATATCTATGAGTACGACGGTTACTACATCATCAAAGCGCCCATCGCGGGCGTGCGTCTCGCGGACCTGGATATCGAAGTGGACGATAACGTCATCACGATCAAGGGGAACCGCAAGCAACCGGATACCATCGCCGCCGACCAGTATTACCTGCAGGAATGCTTCTGGGGCCCCTTCAAGAGGAGCGTCACCCTCCCCTGCAGCATCGACCCCAAGAAAGTGAAGGCGACCTTCGGAAAGGAGTGCATCCTCAAGGTCTACGTCCCGAAAGAAGAGAAGGCGAGGAGCGTGAGGATCCAAGAAGCTTGAATGACGTATGACGTATTTCGTAGTACGTATTTCGTATCATAACCCGACTCAGCACCATACGTAATACGCAATACGAGATACGAAATACGTCCGTTTATTTCCTCTTCTTCACTTTCTTATTCTTGATGTTCTTCGTCGAAGTCACATCCAGCTTCGCTTTCACCTCGCCATGCAATTCCCTGAGCGAATCCATCACGTCCATCCCGCCCATGTACCGCCAGTCGGCTTGGTTGAGGAGCCGCTGGAACCTGCGGACGTCGCCGCGAAGCTCTTCGCGAAGAGTGGAGCTGCGGATGCCGCCCTCGAGTGACGTGATGAACTTGGTCTGCAGGATGTAGAGCGTATGCACCTTCTCAAGTGCGGCTTCCGACGGCGTCATGGATGGAGTGGGTATGGATTTGAATTTTCATGTTATTGTAGCGCTTCTTCTCCGCCCGGTCAAATTCCCCGCAGGGAATTGAAGGAGTGCGGATGAAAAATTTTCCCTCCGCAAAGCCAAATTCGTCCACACGCGCCTCCGCCGGCATTCCCGATGAACACCTGCCTGTTTCTGACGTATACTTTCACTTCATGAGCATCGTCACGCGCACCGGGGACAACGGCTACACGGGATTGGTCGGCGGGAGCCGCGCGCCCAAGTCGGATCCCCGCCTCCACGCCATCGGCACGGTGGATGAGTTGAACGCAACGCTCGGCGCCGCACTCGCAGAAAGCGGCGTGGCCGGCGATCTCCGCGGTCAACTGCAGAAGCTCCAGCATCTCCTCTTCCGCCTGGGCGCGGACCTCGCCTCGCCGATGGGCCTGCGGAAGATGAAGAGGATCGAACCCGCGCAGACGCGGGACATTGAACGATGGATCAAGCTGCTGGAAAAAGAACTCCCTCCCCTCGCCGCTTTCATCCTCCCGGGAGGGACCAAGGCGGGGAGCGCGCTGCATCTGGCACGGACGGTCTGCCGCCGCGCGGAGCGGTGGACCGTCGCCCTGTCCAAGAGCGCGGGTCTTCGACCCGTAGATGGAGTGAACCCCGAAGCAATCATCTTCCTCAACCGCCTGGGCGATTACCTCTTCCTCGCCGCGCGGAAGGTGAACAAAAAGGGAGGCGTGGAAGAGCAGAAAGCGGTCTACTGAATCCTTTTCTTTACAAGGAAGAAACGAAGGATACCATTGCCGTTACTTTCCCACTCTCTATGCCTGGTAACACGCCTGAATGCCCATTAGGGACACGACGGGAACACTTCCCCATTCGTGAATGCCTGCGGATTGAGCTGCTCATCTCTTCAATCCGCAAAAGTCTTCTTGAATGCTCAGCCGCAAATGCAGCACAACGCGATACCAACCCCGGTGAGTATACCGTTACAGAAGAGGATGTGATTAAAGCGTATGAGGAAATGCTAGGATCACGAAGCCATTAGGTCGGCCAGAAATTGAGCGTGACGATGAGGAGGAAGAACGTGACGAGCGGTACGGTGATCCCCACGGCGAGCGCCCGTGAGTGTTTCTCCGCCGGCCGCACGCTCTCGTAGAGGCTCAGCCCCGCGTAGAGAATTGCGGAGAGCGCAAGCGGCAAATCGGCGACTTGGATCCACCACGCCGGCCATCCCCCCCCCACCGTATTCCGGAGGAGGAGCGCCGCGAGAAAGAATGAGGAGCCGAGGGCGTAGAACGCGACGGCCGCTGCCTGGTGGAGAGCCCGGAGCATCGACAGTATTGTACCTCCCGTATTTCGTATTGAGTATGGAATGTATCAGACTGCGGAGAAATCCCCCCTCAATACTCAATACCCAATACTCAATACTCTACAGTCCCCGCTTCTGCTTATGCTGCACCGTCAGGCGCTTGCGCCCCTGCCTACGCCGACGCGCGAGGACCTTGCGTCCGTTCTTCGTTTTGCTGCGCTTGAGGTACCCGTGCACGCGGAGCCGCCTGCGCCAACGTAACTTGTTCAACATAGCCGAGCGAGAGTACAGAATTTACGAAGTGCCGTAAAGGGGCAATTTGGCAAGATGTCTTTAGAAAATGGGATTCCTCGGTTACATCGGATTCTTCGGTTTCCCCGGCTTCTTCTCGCTAGCTCTCATCATGGAGCTCCCGTACACTCACGCCGATGTATACGATCGCCCGCCTCCCCTCCAAGCTCCCCGTCCTCACCGCCCCCAGCGACAGCACGGAATCGGTGACTGTCCTCGTCTTCGCGGGGGCAGGCTCCCGCTACGAAACGCAGCAGCTGCGCGGAATCAGCCACTTCCTGGAACACATGTTCTTCAAGGGAGGAAAGAAGTACCCCACCACGCGGGACGTGAGCGCGGCCATTGACGGCGTTGGGGGCGACTTCAACGCCTTCACCGGCAAGGAGTATGCGGGCTACTACGTGAAGGTCGCCGCGGAACAAGTGCGGCTCGCCTGCGACGTGCTCAGCGACATGCTGCTCCATGCTTCCTTCCCCCCGGAGGAAATTGAGAAGGAACGCGGGGTGATCATCGAGGAGGAACGCATGTACCAGGACACGCCCATGTATCGGTCGGGGTGGGATTTTGAGGAACTGCTCTTCGGCAACCACCCGCTGGGATGGGACACCATCGGCACCGAGGAGGTGATCCGCGGGGTGCAGCAGGAGGACTTCCGCTCGCATAAGGCGCTCCTCTATTCCCCCCACAACCTGGTGCTGACCTTCGCGGGGAAGATTGAGCCGGATACTGCCATGGCGCTTGCACAGGAGTATTTCTCTCCCCTCGCCGGCACGGAGAAGCCGCTCTTCCAGCCCTTCACGCAGTACGGGGAGAAGCGCGCGTTCCTGCGGACCAAGCATACGGAACAAGCCCACCTGGTTCTGGGCGTACCGGGCGTGTCTGCGCTCCACGAGGACCACTTTACGCAGAAACTCCTCTCGGTGATCCTCGGCGGCAACATGAGCTCGCGCATGTTCCTCAACATCCGCGAAGCCAAGGGGCTCTGCTACTACATCGCCACGGACGTGGACAGCTACCTGGATGCCGGCTCCCTCTCCACGCGCGCCGGCGTGGACCCCTCGCGTCTGGAAGAAGCGGTGACGGCGATCCGCGAGGAGTACCTGCGCTGCGCGGAAAAAGGCGTGACGGAAGAGGAAGTCGCCCGTGCCAAAGCCTACCTCAAGGGGAAGATCACCCTGTCGTTGGAGGACAGCGAGGAGCGCGCGCACTTCTACGGCAAGCAGCAGCTCCTCTACCCCAAAACCCGGGACGTCCCCGAGTACTTCGGTCAGATTGACGCGGTGACCCAAATCCGCCTGAACACCTTCGCACAGCGCGTCCTCAAACTGGAAGAACTGCGCCTTTCGGTGATCGGCAAAGAGAGCAATGTGTCCAAATTGGAGAAATTGCTCGTTTGAAACCGCGCGACGCATCGTCGTCGTAGCGGCGATTCATGAATCACCGCCAGGTTCGAACCGCTTTGCGAACCTGCTTGATCACTGGTATGAACCCCAGAGCAAGCTCTGGACTCCTTTTTCCGGAGCAAGCTCCGGGGAATCAAACCAGCACCTTCGCAAGCTTCGAAACCGCAACCAGGCCGCCCGTCCACCGTAGCTACCTCAGGAGCGAAGGTGGATTGAATGTAGAAGAAAATACGGGACAAGTGTCAACGGTTCACGTGTAACCTTCGCCTCTCTCCCCCGTCATTGGAGATACAGATATGAAACAACGCATGGGCCCCCCATCGCTATGACGGCGCAAGAAAACAGACGGCAGCAGGGGCGGTGGGGGGCGTGCTGGGGCCTCATGATCCAACTGTGAAGTAGATGCACAATGATGACAGGCGAAGGAAATGGGGGGCGCAGGGGTGCGCCCCCAACGGCATAGGGCTGCGATCTTTTCCATTTCCCATTTTCAATTTTCCATTTCCTCCGTATTCTCCCTCCGCCTCCACCAACCCTCCCAATGCAACAGACGTTGATCCTCCTCAAGCCGGATACCATGACGAAGAAACTCGTGGGCAAAGTCATCGCGCGCTTCGAAGGGGCGGGCTTCGCCATCCGAGGCTGCAAGATGATCCGCCCGACGAAGGAACTCCTGCGCGAGCACTACGCGCACATCGCGGACAAGCCTTTCTACCCCGAGGTCGAGAAGTTCATGGGCTCCACGCCCGTTATCGCGCTCGTGCTGGAAGGGGAAGACGTGGTCACCAAGGTACGGGATATGCTCGGCGTCACCGATAGCCGCAAAGCCGCGCCGGGGACGATCCGCGCCGAACACGGCGTGGACCAAATGGTCAACGTCGCCCACGCGAGCGATAGTCCGGAGACGGCGGAGAAGGAGGTTGTGCGATTCTTTACACAAGACGAATTGTTTTCTTACTGAATCGCGAAACCTCGGCGAAGCGGGATTGTAGGTCACAAGACAGGGACGCATCCTACTGACCAGAGACTCTCACGCCGCGAAGCCGGATGAAGCGGTTCATCGGGATAGAGGAACTGTTTGCGTACGAAGAGCTTACCTGGATACGCAATGTCTCCGCCCCGCATCCCCCTGCGAAGGAAGAGAGGCATCGGCACGATGCAACAATTTCGAAATGCGACCGATGAACGTATCAGGAAGGGGCATTTCTTCCCGTGTAGCGAGCTCGGGCCCGATGCCCCTGATCTGGTACACGCTCCCATTCATTGTGTGCACATCGTAGCCGACCCCATCGACAGGAATGATGCTAAAAATAGGACTGGTTCTCAGAACCTTACCGTCATTATCGTAGCTCACCAATAGCGGTGCCCCCACGACGACGGCAGAGAGAACCATACTGTTGCCGAAAGCCAGTTTCTTCCGCAGGGCCTCTGGATCCACTTGGACGATGTGCACTTCCCTCCCGCGAATGTCAGCGCTTTGCACTGTTGGAGAACCGGATTCTGTACGTGTCTCACGCATAATGACACGGCATTATGGAGCGAAAGTCCCCGGAGTCAATATCCATGCAACACAAAGACGATTTTTAGCTTGGTTCTGCTGAAATGTCATTCTCCGGCCCGTCTGATCCACAACGCTATTATGTATGGAAAAACCGTCCCGCAGGTGAGATGACCCGAATAGAACACAGAGAAAGGAAAACTCAAATCACATCTTCGTCCGGACGCGATACATCCGATAGGCGATCGGCAAACGCATCACGGTCGGATGAAAGCTTCGGCTCGATAGTGTTGTCTGCATCCTCTTTGACAATGTCTACCCGGTACACGCTCTCGTTCTCCCGATCCCCCGTACGCACCTCAAGGCTCCCTCCATTGAGGGCACGGATAGCAGTGACAACTCTCGTCCGATACACATGCTCATCATCACTGCCAAAGAACATGCGTTGTCCAACGGCAATGGGACGCACAAAGCCGCCGCAGCCGTGTTCAATCCGTGTCTCTTGGCCATGTTTCATTCCTTGCACAAGACGGACGTGTTCTTGGACGAGATCAATGAACTGTATCGCTTCTGGAGATGCTTCATCCATAGGATATGGATATTATACATCATATACAGTATTAATCAATTTCTACAAAGGAAGCGCTCCCCAGCGCAAACAAGTCAATCCACTCCGCCGGAGAGAACAATCTGGATCGCTGCGTTCAACTGAGCATCCTGTTTGCCCATCACATCATTCTCCCCACGTTCAATGACAACGTCCGGCGTGATCCCCTCTTTCGCCAGGTTCTTCCCCTTGGGCGTAAGCCAGCGGGAGGTGGTGACGCGCAGGCTGCCGCCGCCGGGCAAATCGATGACCTCCTGTACCGTCCCCTTGCCGTAACTCTGCATGCCGACGATCGTCGCGCGTCCGTGGTCCTGCAGCGCGCCCGCCACGATCTCCGACGCACTGGCCGACGCTTGGTTGACGAGCACCGCGAGGGAGAGATCCGGGAACACCGGATCACCGGAAACGCGGAGACGGTCGGGGCCCTTGTCCCTGCTCTCCACCGTCACCACGTCGCCCTCGCCGAGGAACATCGACGTAAGTTCCACAGCGCCGTCCAAGTACCCGCCGCCGTTGAAGCGGAGATCCAATATAATCCCCGCGAGCGACTTGTCCTTGATCTGCCACAGGGCATCCTTCATCTCCTTCATGCTGTGCTCGCCGAACTGGTTGAGGGCCACGTAGCCCACTTGGCCGCCCGTGGACGCGAGGATCTTCCACTCCACGCTGGGCACGGAAATGTCCTCGCGCACGATGGAGAGCGTGAGCGGCCGCATATTGTCCCCGCGGTACACGAGGAGCGTGACCGTCGTGCCCTTCTTCCCCCGTATGCGGCTGACCACATCGTCGAGCGTGAGGCCGTCCACTTTCTGCCCGTCCACCTCCGCGATGATGTCATCGGGCAGCAAGCCGACGCGTTCCGCCGGCGATCCCCGCAGCGGCGCAACCACCGTCACCGCGCCTCCATCCAAAATCAGCTCCGCGCCAATCCCCGTGAGCGTTCCTTCCAACGCCTGGTGGAACTGCGCATTCTCCTTGGGCGGCATGTACGCCGTGTACGGATCCCCCACCCCGGCCACAAGCCCGCGGATGGCGCCGTTGATCATGCTCTCCGCCTGCAGCTCCCCGGGATCGATGTAGTGGCGCTGGAGGAGCCGCCACACACTCCACAGAAGCGAGATGTCCGCTTCTTCCTCGGGATCGGAAAGGATCGTGCCACTCCCGGTCTCCACCTCCATGGCCTCCCCTTCCCACAACCATGCTTCATACATGCCCCGCAGTCTCCATCCGACCGTAAGCGTAACCAAAGGGAGAAGAATCAACAGGATGATCGATTGGAAGCGACGCATGGAATGTGGATGAAGGGGTTGGGAACCGATGCGGGACTCGTTACGATAGGCTCATGGTAAACGCTCGGAAGAAGCGGCACAATCAGGGGAAGAGAAAAAGTCCACCAGGTTCCGTGAAAGGGCAGGCGGGGATCGTAAGGACACCCCGTGGGGGCGTCCCCCCAAAAGCCTCATCCATCACCCGGCACATGCGCGTGGCGGACGTGACCGCCCTGGTTCCCGGCGCGGAACGGGTCTTTGCCGAGTATGGCATCCACTGCGCGGGATGCAGTATGGGCGGGCTGGAGACGCTGGAGGAAGGGAGCTTTCTCCATGGGTTCGCGGAGGAGGAGATCACGGAGTTGGTGGATGATCTCAACACCCTGTTCACGGAGATGCCGGAGCGGCCGCAGGAACTCACCGTGACACTCGACGCCGCTCGCGCGGCCAAGCAAGTGGCGGAATCGGAGGGGCGGGATGTGTTGCTCCTCGTCACCGCGGACGGCGGAGGCGGGTTCTGCATGGAGTTCCAGGATGCCCTCCCCGACGGGATGCGAACGTTCACGAACGCGGAAGAATCCGGTGTCTGCATCCTCGCCGACGACATCACGCTCCGGCGGATCGGCGGTGCGACGATCGATTTCCGCGAGGGGAGGTTTAAGCTCGATCTTCCGGATTGATATCTCTGGAATAGGTTCTCCTGAGTGGAAACCGAAGAAACCAATGAATCCGAAGAATCCGAGGAACTGATACATAGGGAGCTTCGGAGCGGCTCTTAGAGGATATTCCGCAACACAGGATTGTACATATATTGATATTGTATTATAGTATTATTACTCTCTATGGAAGAACGCTCGAACGATTGGCTCGTCTGTTCGGATATGCACCTGGGACTCCATGAAATGGATAACCCTCTGGCTCAACGCGCCATGAGGAACACCATCGATCTCCTGGAACGGAACAATCAAGCCAACCTCGTGTTGAACGGGGATACCTTCGATGTCTGGCACTACTTGCTGGACCGCTTCCATACCAAGGACATGCAATCAGCCCGACGACAATTTGGACCGATGGGCGATTACCTCAAAGGATCCACCGGAAGCACAATATTCGTCACCGGAAATACCGATGCAATAACCAGTCGGAAAGAATGGCGCATGCTCCTTGATGCCATGGACATCAGCGATGCGGAAGATTTCCGCATGCAGGTCAAACGCGTCTTCTATGAGCCGGACCGGAAGCTCCTCATGACGCACGGTGACGGCCTCCATCAGATCACCAACCTCATACGGACAAGAGGACGGGAAATCCTTACTGAACTATCCATCGATCCTGTGCGCTTGCCTGAAGAACCGAAGAAAGCTCCCACTGCCATCCAGGCGATGCATGACAATATCGTTTCACTGGTCTCCATCCTCATGAAAAGGAATGCATCCGTTCGGAAGCAGTTGCTGGACATCCACGTGCGCTTGGTCAGCGCCTTCGCTCAAGAATGGGAAGAGAACGAACAGGGAGAGGTGCAGACCGTCGTCTTCTCCCACACGCACCAACCGGATATCCGTACGGTAACCGGAAGATCGATCGTCAACACCGGCACGGCGGGACCCCAGGATCACGCGTCGCGCGCCACGGCGGCTCTCCTGCGCAACGGCTTCGATACGGAAATCTACGTCACGGCGGATAGCCCGGGGACGAGCGCCGCGTATCGCTGGAAATCTCCGACAGATATCCGGAAATCGTAAGGATGCGAGACTGGTGGCAAGTGGAGCGAGTTCTGGTACAGAGAAGAAACTAAGGAATCCGACCCTTCGGCCTCGAGCTCAGGGCCGAGAGGAGAATCCGAGGAACTGATACATAGGGGGCTTCGGAGCGTGTGAAGCTACCCCCTCGGATTCCTCGGTTTCTTCGGATTCTTCGGACTCCTCCCCTCACCTTTCTCTATACCTCCCCCCACTCCGTGCTATCATTGCTCCCAACATGATTCGCCTCCCTGCGGCGCTGGAACGGCGGTTGGAGGAACTCATCCCAAAAATACGGGAGAGGGAGAAGTTTGTGGCGGACGTGGTGGAGGGCGCGCTGGATGGTTTGCCGGCTATCGCAGGGGAAGATCTTCCGGAAAGCGTGGGGGGGACGCTCCACCTCTTCTCCGACGGCGGCTCGCGCGGCAACCCCGGCCAGGCAGCCATCGCGTACATCATCGAGGACCCCACGCGAGGCGTGATCCTCAAGCAGCACGCGGAGTGTATCGGCGTGGAGACCAACAACATCGCCGAGTACCGCGCGCTCATCGAGGGGCTCAAGGTGGCACTGGACTACCATCCCAATCGGCTCATTTGCCATCTGGATTCCGAGCTCGTGGTCAAGCAGGTAGCCGGCGAGTACGCGGTGAAGATGTTCACGCTCCAGCCGCTCGTGGAAGAAGTACGCAAACTCTCGATGGAATTCCCGGACATCATCCTCAAGCACATACCCCGCAACGACAACTTCCGCGCGGACGCGCTCGTCAACAAAGCGCTCAACGAGCAGGAACGAAGTTACCGAAAGGCAACACCGACGCAGCCGCCGCCATCATCACTTCGGTAGTAAGGACGTCTCGCCGGGACGTCCCCACGACACCCTCAGCTCTACCTCGATTCCGCTGGGACGTCCCTTTAACGAACCATCTCCTCGCTTCCTTTACGTCCCATACGTACAATCCTGCCATGCACCGCCGTCTCTGTCTCCTCATCTTCCTGCCCCTCCTCTTCCTCGCAACGCCGGAGGCCGAAGCGGCGACGCCCACGCTCCTCTACCGCCACCAGCACTTCCTCTTCACCGTGCACGTCGTGCCGTCGTGGAAGACCAAAGAGCGGACATGGACGCTCAACGGCCGGCCGTTCTTCCCTCCCGCCGCGCTCCTCGTGGACGGGGATGACGTCCCGGCGCCCCCCGATGGCGTTGCGGTGCAGTGGTCGGACGGGTGGAACCGTGAGGCAATCGCTCAGTCCCTCGCCGCCTCCGTGGGCAAGGCGCTGGAGAGGCAAGCCGGGGAAGTGACCATCAAGCGGCCGGGAGGAAGCGGGGCTATCGTCTTCGACGGCGTGGGGATGCCGGGACGGCACGTGGACCTGGCGCGTGCAGCGGATCTGACGATCGATGCCCTGGAACAAGGCGTGACGGACATCGTGCTGCCGGTGATCGAGACGCAGCCGCGGATTACGGTGGAGGATCCCCTGCTCGCCGCGCAGGGCATCACGGAAGTGGTGACCGTGGGGGAATCGAACTTCAGTAATTCGCCGGTGAACCGCCGCCACAACATCGCCGTGGGCCTCCGGAAGTTCAACGGCCACCTCATCGCCCCCGGCGAGACGTTCTCCTTCGGCAAGGTCCTCGGCCCCGTAGACGCCTCCACGGGGTACCGCAAGGAGCTCGTGATCAAGGGCGACAGGACGGAGCCGGACTACGGCGGGGGGCTCTGCCAGGTGAGTTCCACCGCCTACCGCGGCGTGTGGGAGTACGGCTTCCCCATCGTCGAGCGCAAGAACCACAGCTACACC
>CAZCWV010000020.1:10681-13497 GCA_964502425.1 uncultured Candidatus Peribacteria bacterium
ACACCGTAAACCACTACAGCCCGCAGGGAACGGATGCCACCGTCTACCCGCCCGCCGTGGACCTGAAATTCCAGAACGACTCCT
This sequence comes from uncultured Candidatus Peribacteria bacterium, assembly GCA_964502425.1. Taxonomy (GTDB): domain Bacteria; phylum Patescibacteriota; class Gracilibacteria; order Peribacterales; family Peribacteraceae; genus CAIKAD01. The sequence goes on from CAZCWV010000020.1 coordinate 10,766, forward strand.
CCGGTTCGCTTCTCATCCAAACGCACAGCGAGGGCGATCTTGCCTACTTCATATATTACGGGACGCGGGACGACCGAAAGAGCAGCATCGTGGGACCATTCTCTTGGGGCAGGACGCCGCCGCCGCCCGACCGCACGGAGTACACCACGGAGCTCAAGCCGGGCGAACGGAAGAAAATGGGTGAGCGCGTGCCGGGCATCAAGACGCTTTGGTACCGATTCGTATCGCGGGGAGCGGAGGAGAACGCTGAGCCGGTCTTTTCCAGTTACGCAGCCCGCCCCCTCTACACGATCATCGGCGTGGAGAAGCTGCCGAAAACGGCGGCGGGAACCGGCACGGTGGTGCCGACGGTATTCATGGAGGATTGAGTCAACCCTGTGCCATCATGGCGCCGATGACTGACGGCGCCTTCAGCGTCCCTGTCAGATGATCGGCGCAGCACCGCAGGCAGAGCTCGCGGACGCGCGGGAGGCAGGATGGCGACAGGGGAGCAGGACCCTCGCTCGCCCGCGCCGCGCAGACGAACGTCTGCTCCTCGCGTGAAAGCGACAAAACACTCTCCAGAGCCCTGTCATCGGGAAGGAGCCCGAGCAGATGAAGGAGACGGAGCTGGAACGCGGGCACACCGCCGGGCGAGGGGGCGCGACATGCCGTAAGGAATGTCACGGCGGCGTCGAAGATGCTGGGATCCGGTTCTTCATGGGAGACGAGCGTGAGAAGGAACTCCACGCCCTCCTGCGCCTGCGCGAAGGATGCCACTGCCGTGAGGCCGTCGAGCGGCGGATCGGCGGGGACGGCGCCCGCGATGTAGAAATGCGGGCTGGACGATCCGCTCTTGCTCTCCCGCAACTGCAGCGAGAGGTGGCGGAACGGGAGGAGGTACCCGCCGAGCCGCGCGGTGATCTTCCGCACGCCGGTCGCCGTTGCGGTGATCCTCCCCTGCTCCCGGGTGAGGAGGATGCAAAAGCGGTCGGCCTCGCCCGTGTCGTACGTCCGCAGAATGAGTGCTTCGCACGTTAGTGTCCTCGACATGCGAAAAGGGTAGAGGAGACGTCGTAAGGACGCCATGCTATGGCTCCGCTTCCGCTCACCACGAGTGGCATCCTCACTGTCATCGCCCCCTCACGAATGCCTGCACCCCTATCCGCGCCGCAGCGCAGGCAAAGAGGGGAACACCGAGAATCTCCACGGCCGCCATCCACAGGAACGGCGCCGTGAACAAGTCGACCACTCCGTACGGCAGGAGGACGCCAAGGGCACCCAGTTCCGGGAGGACGGGGAGGAATGCGAGGAGGAGGATGAAAATCCCGGCGCTCCCGAGGAGTGCAAGGGAGAGGAGACACGCGTTTTCCACCGCGAACGGCAGGTAAACCAGGAGCTCCCGCGCTCCCGCCAGACGTCCCATCGTAAGTTCCTCCTTGCGCTCCATCGCGCGACGGCGCGCCATGTCCGCCAGTGTAAGGAGGAGGATGGCCGCGAGGAGGACGAGGAAGAGGAACGCGCCCGCCCGGCACGCTTGCAGGAAGTCTGCCATCGACCTGGCATCGCTCCGCTGCTCCCGCATCCGCGCCAGGGACGATGGGTCCGCCACATCCGCCCACGTCTTGCCCTGCAGCATCACGAAGATCTTCTCCTCATCCACGGCGGACCGGATGTTCACGACGAGCATATCGCGGAAGGGGCTCTTGACCGGATACAACTGGTCGAGCAGCGCGGCGTAGTCCGGCTCCCGCCCGCGCTCCCGCGCCAGCGCCTGCTCGCGCGTCACGTACTCCACCTGCAACACACCCGGTTGGCGCCACAGCGCGCCGTACAGGGATTGGATCGCCCGCTCCTCCGCACCCTCGCGCACTTCCACGCGGAACGGCACCTGCTCGCGCAGCGCCGTTTCCTTTGCTGCGATGCTCCACTGCGCGGCGAGGATCACTTGAACAGCGAAGAGGACGCACGCGAGCGCGGCGAGGGATAAGCCCCACCCACGCTCCCTGCGCAACGCTTGCACACCGCGGCGCAACCCACGCCGGAAGAGAACGAATCCGTGAGCTTTCACGGTAGGGAAGTATAGTGCGAATCCCGCCGGCGGAAAGCAGGAGGAATTGCGAAGAAGCGATAAGCGGTTGCTGACAGTTGTCCGTTTTTAATGGTGGGCTATCAGCTATCAGCGGAGTGAATGAAGACCGCAACCTCCGGAAATGAGAACATCCTCCAAGGATACCTCGACGGAATGAGGACACCTGAAATCGACTACGGGCCTTCGTCCACTTGTCCGCCGCCTGATCACCGGAAACGGATAGCTATGATGCCACTTTCTCCTGGACCGTCGTCAGGGCCGCCCGCAACCGCTCCAGAGCCTTGATGCACTCGCGCGCCCGGGTGTTCTCGGGATCCAGGTCCAACGCACGCAGAAAGAGCGCGTGGGATTTGGCGAAGTTCCGGAGCTCCAGGTACGCGATCCCAAGGTCGCAGAGCGTGAGCGTGCTATCGTCCTCCAGGTTGAGGGACCGCTCCAGCGTCACGATGCCCTGCGCGCGCTCCCCGTTGCTGAAGAGCGCCCACCCCAGGCAGCGGAGGATCTCGGGATTATTGGACTTGAGGAGATTGGCGCGCCGCAGGTGCAACACGGCCTCCGTCCAATCCTCCGTGCGCGAGCGGAGAAAGCCCAGAATGTACTCCCCGGTGTAGCTGTCCTTATCCAGCGCAATCGCTTGCTTGGCCGCTGTCTCCGCACGGCC
>CAZCWV010000021.1:0-9540 GCA_964502425.1 uncultured Candidatus Peribacteria bacterium
AATCGTCGCGGTGCGGCCCCACGGAGGTGGATTGGAGGAGGACGTCCTTCTCCCGCGCCGCGCCCAGGAGCCCCTCCAGCTCCTCCGCGAGGGCACCCGCCTCGCGCGCCATCCCGGACCGCCCGTAGTGCAACCGCACCTCCCCCCAGGCCTCCCCCAGCGTCCGCAGCTCCTCGTCCAACGTGAGAGAGAAGGTCTCCATCAGCTCCAGACGCGAGACGGTGACGAGGCTCCCTTTCTCCGCCAAACCGCGGTCCCAGGGATCCAGTTCCCGCACCGTCGCGCCACCCGCCGCTACGCGCTTGAGGAGGGCGTTGCGCTGCTTGAGGAGCTTCTGGTACTCCATGAGGGCGTGGTAGTAGGCGGGGGAGACCTGCAAAAGGATGTCATCCAGAAAGCGCCGGCGGTGCAGCGGCGGCCCCCGGAAGAGCTCCAGATCCTGCGGGAGGAACACCACGGTGGGGAGCCGCCCCACCAAGTCCGCCGCTTGGACCTTCACGTCGTTGATGAAGAAGCCCTTCTTCTTCCGCGGCATGATCTGGCTCGTGAGCTCCAGCGTCCCCTCTTCCCCCGCCTCGGAACAAACCGCTCCGCGGATGCGGTAGTACTCCGTGCCGAATTGGACGAGATCCCGTTCCTCCAGCCCCAGCACCGACCGTAATTGCGAGAGGATGGCCACGCCGTCCACCAGGTTCGTCTTGCCGCCGGCGTTGGGCCCCACGAAGATATGCACGTTTCCCCCGGAGAGATCCAAGCAAAGGGAGGAGTAATTACGGAACTGCGTGAGGTGGAAGGAGAGAAGACGCACAAGAGTATTGCGTATTGCGTATGGAGTATTGAGTATTCCCCTCTCCATAGCCAGTGCCCAATCTGCATCCTCTAATACTGATCAAGTTTTGTCATTTCTGACCAGGGATACCGCCTCTTCATACAGCCCCTTCACGATATCCACATATTCCTTCCGATGCACGTACGCGGGAATCCGCGACGGATCAATCCACTTAAACCCATCCACCTCCTTGTTATCCACCGTCACCTGCGCGTCAGGATCCGCCAGCGCGAAGACGTAGCAAATCCGCTGCCCGCACACGTTATCCGGACGGAAGCGCCGGTAGCGCGGAGGGAAATCGTACTGGTACACGCGTTCGCTCTTCCCGAGGAACGTGCAGGTAATTCCCGCCTCTTCCAAAAGCTCCCGCAGCGCCGCTTGTTCTACATTCTCCCCCTGTTCCACCCCCCCTTGCGGCAGCTGCCACGCGTCGTTCTTCCGCGGCTTGTGGAGCAGGAGAAATTGAAAGCCGTCCCCCGACGCCTGACGGAGCACCATCACGGACGCGGCCGACCGGTAGACGTCCTTCATGGCCATACTATAGGACGACCGGTGGAGAAGCGGTAGCATGCCATGAGGGCACCAATGATTCCGAGGAACTACTTCCATCCCAACACGAAAACACGATAGGCGGCCGATCCTCGGCATCGCCTGCCCTTCCGAAGCTCGCAAGCGAAGGAGGGTCGGCATCTTCGGAATCCTCGGCATCCTCTATTTGGCATGCCTCTCCTCCTTCAGTTTGATCTTCACCCGCTTCCGGCACACCGGACAGTACTTCTCCCGCTTAAAATCCTTCCAGCCGATACCCTTCTGGTTCTGCTTATGGAGCCGGACGGTCCCGACGCGGTTGCCGCTCTCGGTGCAGCTCATGGTGAAGACGGTGCGCTTTCCTCTTGGCATAGCCGGGTGACTTTACCTGGATCATGCAAGGAGCGCAAGCCATACAAAATGACGACTCCTCCATCGGTTTCTTTGGATTCCTCCCTGAACCAGTCGCAAAGTTTACCCCGAGAAGACACGAGGGGCTCCGGTTCCCTTTCGACAAGCTCAGGGCAGGCAGGGCAAGCGGTTTCCCTCCGAACGAAAGATACACACCCACCAACCCATGCGAAGCATCATCCCCCCTCAGCCGCCCCCTTCCCCGCCCCACCCCCTTCCAGAAAGGAGAACACGGAATTGGCCGCCACCGCCCCCTCCCCGGCCCCGGTGACGAACTGCGCAAAGCGGTTGCTTCCGTTCGTCACGTCCCCCGCCGCAAACACGCCTGCCACCGACGTACGCATGCCGGCGTCCACGATAATGAATCCCCTCGCGTCCACCGTCGCCCCTACATCCTTGGCAAGTGCGGACGCCGGATCGGACCCGATCTCCACGAAAACCCCGTCCACCGCCAGCACGTCCGTCCCGTCGAACGGCTTGTCCAGCTTGATGCCCGTGACCTTCTGGTTTCCTTGGATTTCCAGCACGTTCCTCCCCAGGACGATCGTGATGTTCTCCTTCGCCTTCACGCGGTCCACCCAATACGGCTCCGCGCGGAACTCGCCCCTCCGGTGGATGAGATAGACCTTTGCGGCCGCTTGCGCCACGATGGCCGCCCCCTCCACCGCGCTGTCCCCTCCCCCCAGCACGGCCACCGTCTTCCCCCGGAAGAAGAACCCGTCGCACGTGGCGCAGTAACTCACGCCCTTGCCGGCGAACTCCTTCTCGCCGGGAACGTTCAGATGCCGCTTACTGGACCCCGTCGCCAACACCACCGTCTTGGCCTCCACCGTTTCCCCGTCGCCCAACCTCGCGATGAACCCGGCTGCCGTCTTCTGGATCTTCTCCACGCGCGCCACCTTGTGCGTGAGGTCCGGGAAGCTCAGGGCGTGCTTCTTGAACTTCTCCATGAGTTCCGGCCCCATGATCTCGATGTCTCCCGGCCAGTTACCCACCTCCGCAGCGGTAATCCCCAATCCCCCCTCCTCCATGCCGACGAGGAAGGTCTTCAGCTTGTACCGCGCCGCATAAATCGCAGCCGTGTACCCCGCGGCGCCAAGGCCGATAATCAGGACGTCAACCATAGGTAGAAAGATTAATGGGAGTGATACGTGAAGGGAAGATGAAAATGGTGAATAGTGAATTTTGAATGTTGAATTGTGCAAGATGGTCAGCGTCCAAAATTCACCATTCACAATTCATCATTCATCATTCCCAACCACCCAGCCCCGAACTCTCATCGCTTCAACGATCCGCCCAACGCCAACAACAAAGGCCGCCATGCGGTGGCTGATTGTCCGCTCCGTCGCTTCCTTGCGGACGGCTGCGAACGATTCCAGCATGATGCGGCGGAGGCGCTCGTCCACCGTCTCGGCCGTCCACTGCTCGCCGCTCCGCCCCTGGCTCCACTCGAAGTAACTTACCGTGACGCCCCCGGCGTTCGCCAGGACGTCGGGGATGACGGTGACACCCTTCCGTTCCAGGATCGCATCCGCCTCCGGCGTCACGGGACCGTTGGCGATTTCCAGTATGACCTTGGCCTTGATGCTGTCCGCATTCCCCTCGTGGATGACGCTATCAAGCGCCGCGGGGATGAGGATGTCGCAGGGAAGCTCCAGCAACTCCTCATTGGTGATGGAGCGGCCGCCGTCCGTTGCGCCGGCAACGGACCCCGTCTCCTCCTTGATCTCCGCGATGCGCGCGGGATCGATGCCCTTCTCCTCATAGATACCACCCCGGGAATCGGAGACCGCGACAACGACGTACCCCGCCTGATGCAGGAAAGCGGCCATCGTCGCGCCGGCGTTCCCAAAGCCCTGCACGGCAACGCGGAGCTTCTTGGGCTTGAGCCCCGCGGACCGGACGTATGCATCGAGAATGAAGAATGCGCCCCGCGCCGTGGCCGTGTCGCGGCCCAGCGACCCTCCGTACGCCATCGGCTTCCCCGTAATCATCGCCGGATCGAAGGTCTTGTGCATCGTCTCGTACTCATCCCGCATCCACGCCATGATCTGCGGCGTGGTATTGACGTCCGGGGCGGGGACGTCGACGCCGGAACCCAGGTGCTCCGCGAACGCCCGCACGTACGCGCGGGACACCGCCTCCAACTCCTTCTTGCTCAACTCCTTGGGATTGCACTGCACGCCGCCCTTCGCCCCTCCCATGGGGATGTTGACGACCGCGGTCTTCACGGCCATGAGCGCCGCGAGGGCCTTCACTTCGTCCTCATCCGCGAGGGGATGGAACCGGATGCCGCCCTTATACGGTCCCCGCGCATCGTTGTACTGCACGCGGAAGGCGGGGAAACGCTGCCTGGATCCGTTGTCGCGCGTGATTTCGATTTCCTTCTTATGGATGAACTGCGGCTCCAGGAGCTTCGTGCGCTCCGTCTCCGAAAGTTTGAGGATGTCCATGACTTCGACGAGATTCTTCTGAAAGCGTTGGTACGGTGTCCGCGCGGAAGGTGAGGATGGGGGCATGGCGGGAACGTACACGAGTGGAAATATTTCGTCGAGTACGACGCGGGAGAAATTCCCTGTAACAAACCTATGGTATGCACGATGAAAATCCCGCACCCCTCTGACGAAAGGTGCGGGAATCTTCTCTGTCGAATCGGCTTTGTTACTTTCGGAGACGCGCCCGGAGTTTTTCACCCCATCCGGCGGACCCAAACTGGACCATGCGTTCCTCACAGACTTCCTGCATGGCTTCACGTGCGGGCTTCAGATAGTCCCGCAGGTCGAACTTCTCCGGCGACTCCATGAGCACTTTCCGGATCGCCCCGGTGATGGCCAACCTGTTATCGGTATCCACGTTAACTTTGCGGACACCGGACTGGATCGCCCTTCGGATCTGGCGGACCGGAACGCCCCACGCGGGCTTCAATTTTCCCCCGTAGAGATTGATAATCGCACGCAATCCCTGTGGGAGAGAGGAGCTTCCGTGCATCACGAGAGGTACACTCGGAATCAATCGGTGTATCTCCTCCACGCGCCCAATCGCGAGTACGTCGTCGGTTGGCGGAGCGTCGAACTTGTAGGCACCGTGTGACGTGCCAATGGCAACGGCCAGGGCATCCACGCCGGTCGCATCCACAAACCGCCGCGCCTCTTCGGGATCCGTGAGCATTTGGTCACGCGTGAGCGGACCTTCCGCGCCGTGGCCATCCTCCTTTTCTCCAGCCCCCGTCTTCAGGTGGCCGAGGCATCCGATCTCCCCCTCCACGGAAACATCCCTTGCGCGGGCCATCTCCACAACGGCCTTGGTGACACGAACATTGTACGCAAAGTCCGATGGCGTCTTGCCGTCTTCCTGGAGCGAACCGTCCATCATCACGGACGTGAAGCCGTTCTCGATGGCGCTCTTGCAGGTCTCGACGCTATTGCCATGATCGAGGTGCACCACGAGAGGAATATGCCCGTACTCCTTCGTCTCGGCTGCCGCGAGCATCAACGCCCGCAGAGCCCAGTCGCCGGCGTACTTCCTTGCCCCACGCGAGAGCTGGATGATCACCGGTGAATCGGTGATACGTCCTGCCTCCAAGATTGCCTGTACCTGTTCGAGATTGTTGGCGTTCAACGCCGGAACACCAAACCCATTCCTGAATGCAAAATCCAGAACCGTTCGCAGATTGACTAACATCACATCACCTCTTCATAAAAGCCGATAAGGTTAAGGAGCAACACCCCCCCGCGCACGCGGAGATGAAAATGTCGTCCGAACCGCGGTCGGCAGAGATAATCCAAACATACTATGCAATTTATTCTGGTCAAATAGTCAAGAGTGGGGAGCGACGAACGTGCTTTCCCTCTGCGTTATTTTTCCACACATGGAAGGAGAAAAGCCCCACCATATCGAAGAACGGCTCAACGAGGCGAAGATCGACACAATGCTCTGCCCCCCGATTTCCTCTTTCGTAGCGGCCCCCAAGCAGCATGAAGATGGAACAAACGGATTTGCCCGATTGGACAGCAATTACCGTTCTCCCTGCAACTCCCCCACGAACGGTTTTGCCTCAAATACGGACTCTCCGCTCCCCGTACCCGTCATGGTAATTTGTGGTTCCCGCACCATGTGTCCAACCGTGAGCCACGCATCACGGCTCTTCGTGTACGAAGAGGTGAGATCGGAACCCAGCTTCAACGCCGACGTCAGCGCCACCCCCGACGTCACGAACGAGAGCACCGCAATGGCCACCGTTGTCCTCAGATAGAATTGTGGGCGAGGGAGGCGCATGTATCATATATTATAACATTTCTATCGTTATATTGCAATCTCACGCCCAAGCGCTTCTTCCCTTCCTATACCAACTTTTCGATATCCCTCGGTTCGCGTACCATAGTCCCCGTGCCGGAGTGGCGGAATTGGTAGACGCGCACGACTCAAAATCGTGTGTCGCAAGGCATTGAGGGTTCGAGTCCCTCCTCCGGCACCAGCCTTCTCTCATCCTGGGGAGCCGCGCCAATCCAAGAAGATAAACCGCACAGGACCACGATAATGCGCTATTATGCGTGTCCGATGAAGCCCTACCACACCTTCATTTTCGATTCCTCTGTCTTCGATCCCGTTGAGGGGAAGATCGCGCTGAACTATACGTTGGACGATGAGATCTCCTTCATGGAGACCCTCACGCTCCCGTCATCCCCATCCCCCGTCCCCAACCCCCAATCCCTCGAAACAACTCTCCACGCCCTCCACCTCATCGGCGGCATCAGCTACTACAAAACCTGCCTCCCGCCCCAGATCGACATCCGCACCCAGCCCCTCACCGAGGAACAAGCGCGCTTCTGGAACGAGGTCTACGGGAACGGCCTCGGGGAATTCTTCTTCAGGAACAACCTCGACCCCGCGGACCGCATCCATTTTCCTTCGCAAACTGCTGGTGACATTTCCCCTCCCCCCCCGGGGGAGGGGTCAGGGGAGAGGGAGAGAGTCCTCGTCCCCCTCGGCGGCGGCAAAGACTCCGTTGTGACCGTGGAACTCCTCCGCGCCGCAGGCTGCGACGTCACCCTCCTCCGTGTGGGCAAGCACCCCCTCATCGACCGCTTGGCCAAGGAAATGGGGCTCCCGCTCCTCACGGTGGACCGCGCGCTCTCCGCCAACCTCTTCAAGCTCAACGAGGCGGGCGCGCTCAACGGCCACGTCCCGGTAACCGCGTACCTTTCGTTCCTCAGCCTCGTCCTGGGCGACCTCTATGGCTTCGATGCCGTGGTGTTCAGCAACGAGCGCAGCGCAAGCGAAGGGAACGTGGTCTACAAAGACAAGGAGATCAACCACCAGTGGAGCAAGTCGCTGGCATTCGAGCGGATGTTGCAGGCCTACGCGCGCCGATACGTGACGGCGGACGTGACGTACTTCAGTTTGCTGCGCCCGTGGAGCGAACTCCGTATCGTCCAGGAATTCCTCAAGCACCCGCAGTACCTGCCGCTGACGACAAGCTGCAATAAGAACTGGCGCATCGTACGTGCACAATCCTCGCAGCACGTAGCAAACAACCACAAACAACACACATCCCCCTCCCCCCTCGGGGAAGGAGTTAGGGGTGAGGGTGACGGCACAGAACCCGGACAAAGCCTCTGGTGCGGAGAATGCCCCAAATGCGCCTTCGTCTACGCCCTCTACGCCGCGTTCCTCCCGCGCTCAACTCTCACAGCCCTCTTTGGTGATAACAAACAACTACAAACAAAAACATCCCCCTCCCCCACCGGGGGAGGGGTTAGGGGAGAGGGAAAAGGCTTACTCGGGGGAGGGGCTAGGGGTGAGGGAAAAGACCTCTTTTCGGATTCCTCCCTCCTCCCCATCTACCGGCAACTCCTGGGGGTGGAAGGATTCAAGCCGTTTGAATGCGTCGGGACACCGGACGAGACAAAGGCCGCTTTCTACCTCGCACACGAGCGGAAGGAATGGAAGGGAACGCCAGTCATGGATTTCTTCGAACGGGAAATTCTCCCTTCCATTGCAGATCCCGACGCCCTCGTACGGGACGTCCTTTCTTCCTCCGCAGATCACGCGATCCCCGAAGCATTCCGCAACCTCATTCCCAATCCCTAAACGTGCGCATCCAGGACCTCAACGGCAAGAATGTCTGCGTCCTGGGCTTCGGCAAGGAAGGGCGCGCAATGGTCAAGGCACTGCAGCAATGCGCTCCGGATTGTGAAATAACGATCGCGGATGAAAACGCCACTCTCAAGGCCGAACATCACCGCCACTGGATGCAAACCGGAACGGGTTGGCTCAATAACCTTAACAAGTTCGACGCCATCATCACCTCCCCCGGCATCCCGCCCCAAAAGGAATTCCAAGAGGTGGAGGAGAAGCTGACCAGCGCCACCCAGATCTTCCTCGACACCGTCGCGGACGTGGACGTCACGGTGGTCGGCGTCACGGGGTCCAAGGGCAAGAGCACCACGGCCAGCCTCATCGCCGCAACGCTGAAGGCGGGGGGGAAGGACGCGCACCTCGCGGGGAACATCGGCGACCCGGCTATTGCGCATCTTGATGAGGCGCGCCCCGGCACCGTCTTCGTGCTGGAGATGAGCAGCTACCAACTGATGCACGTCACGCGCAGCCCGCACATCGCCGTGATCACGAGCTTCTTCCCGGAACATCTCGATTACCACGGCAGCCTCGATGCCTACCGCGAAGCGAAGAAGAACATCACCCGCTTTCAGACCCCCGAGGATATCGTCCTCTTCCCGGCGGACTCCCCGAGTGCCGCGACGATCGCCAAGGAGGGGGACGGCCGCAAGATCCCCTTCTCCGCGAACGATGCCCCCGTCACGATCGACGAAACGCATTTGATCGGCCGGCACAATCTCCAGAATATCGCCGCCGCCTGCAAGGTCGCGGATCTCTTCGCCATCCCCGTGAAGACCGTCATCAAGGCCGTGACGCAGTTCAGGGGGCTCCCGCACCGGCTGGAACGGATCGGAACGGTCGGGGGCATCGCGTGGGTCGACGACGCCATTTCCACCACGCCGGAATCGGCCATAGCCGCGCTCGATGCCCTGGGTGACCGCGTTTCGACCATCATCCTCGGCGGCCAGGACCGCGGGTACGACTTCACGGAACTCGCGGAGCGGCTCAAGAAGTCATCGGTGACGATGGTCATCCTGTTCCCCGGTTCCGGCCCGCGCATCCGCGCAGCCCTCGAGCGCATAGGAACATCGGCGAAAATGTTTGAGGTCAACTCCATGGAAGAAGCCGTCGCCGCTGCAAAGCAGAAAACAGGAATGGATCTACCAATCAACCAATCAACTAATCAACTAATCAACCAATCAACTAATCAACCACCCAACCAATCAACCAGTCAACCAATCAACGTTCCCATCGTCCTCCTCTCCCCCGCCTCGCCGAGTTACGGGGTGTTCAAAAACTTTGAGGAAAGAGGAAACATTTTCAAGAAATCCATTGTTGACTTGAAATAAATGGAGTTTTTACGCTGGCTGCATGGAAGATTTCGACGCCATGTCCCTTGATAGTGATCGCATTTGGGAAAAGGTTCGGGATGCAGTGGATCCTGCGGAGGAAGAAATCTGCAAAGATACTACGCGGCGCGTGGTCAATGCACTGAACACGGGTGGTGCAATCGCCGCCTCCATGTCAGATTCACTCTGGATGGGACTGGACGGGCTCCTGACTCTCGCAGATATGGAAAATGCGGCAGCAGAAGCTCGCGGCAAGTTCGTCCATCGTCTATTGGAAGAGTGTGAACAAGCGAAACGGGAAATTGC
>CAZCWV010000021.1:9640-13456 GCA_964502425.1 uncultured Candidatus Peribacteria bacterium
GAAGAGGCATCATGCGCCGTTCTTTCGACACACAAGCCCAAACCAAAATACTTGCGAAGATACTTGAAATACCGTGCACTCTGCATACAGTGGAGGTGATATGGCGCTCAAGAACTCCGCCCGCTGGCTTCGGAAGGAACGGGAAATCGAGTGGGTACACGAGAGCGCCCGCCCCAAGGAAAGACTCGTGCTGCAGAACGGCCAATCTCTCTCCACGGAGGATATTGAGGAAGCATTGCGCAGGGATTCCCCCTCCGGAAAACGCGCGCTGGAAACACTCCTCCCGTGATCATGCAGACACCGTCGCGTCACCCGGCTGCGGCGTGCTTTGGGGTGGCGATCCATCCCCCGCTTTGACCTTGGCGGGCCGCAGTACGCGCCCGTGGAGCTCGTAGCCTTCCTCGAACACTTCCGTCACCGTGCCCCCCTCCCCCGGCCCCTGCATCAGCACCTCGTGCCTGGAGGGATCGAGCGGCTGTCCCAGTGCATCAATCTTCGTGAGCCCCATGTCGGTGAGCTGCCGGAGGAGCTCCTGCTCGATAGCCGTCACCCCCTTGATCCACTCGCTGACTGCCGGATCCTGCGCCGCGACGGGAAGGTGCCGGAACGCGCGCTGGAAGTTGTCGATGGTGGGGAGGAGCCGCTTGAGGAACGCCTCCGCTGCGTACTTGCGGAGCTCGTCGGCGCTCTTCTCCAACCGCATCTTGGCGTTCTGCAGATCTGCTTGCGCGCGCCCCGCGATCTCCGTCAGCTGCTTCACCTGCGCTTCCAGTTCCCGGATACGCGCCTGGTCCGGCGATATCGCGCCGGCCTGCGGGGATGCTTTCTTCTGCGTCTTCTTGGATTCCATGACTTCCGCATCATAGCAAACGAGCTATCTGTAATACCAACTCCACTCAGTTTTACGCATTGTTCCATCCATCCTTTCATCGAATACCCCACTGAAAAGTCGTGAGTTATGAGTTGTGATACCAAGCTGCAATTGAAAAGCAACTATTCAAGAGAACCAAATACATCTACCTCTCGTACCCCGCCTGCCCGCCCGTAGCTCGCGAGCGGAGGAGGGTAGCGTTTACTCAAGCCAAGAATAGCTGCCACATATCTATGATCCAATGGTAACGTTTCAAACGCGAAGGGGTATGAGATGAGCAGAACGCACGCAATGAGCACCCATGACACAAGACTCATAACTCATGACTCATGACTCATAACCGTTTGCGGAGTGTTCGGAAAGCGGATGTGATTGGTATACAATCGGGCTCCATGACGCACCGCATCCCACACATTTCCTGCTCGGACTGCTCCCCACACAAACCGCGATCATTGCAGGACTGGGTGGAACTCGCGGGGATGCTCGCCCTCATCGTGGTCCTCGGCAAACTCCTCGGCTGGTCAGGAGTGGGGACCGCCGCCCTCACCGGCAACGGCGTCACGGGCCTCGGCACCGTCTTCCTCCTGGGCCTCGCGGCCTCCCTCAGCAGCTGCCTGAGCCTCGTCGGCGGCCTCCTCCTTTCGCTCTCCGCCACCTGGCGCGAGTTCTCCGAGCAGGAGACGCCCTGGCGCCGCCTGCAACCCCTCCTCCTCTTCAACGGCGGCAGGCTCCTGGGCTTCTTCATCCTCGGCGGCGCCATCGGGCTTCTGGGCGCAGCCTTCCATCCCTCCCCGCGCATCACGGGCATCCTGACGGTCCTCGTGGCCGCGGCGATGGTCCTCATTGGCCTCCACCTCCTCCGCCTGCTCCCGCGCCTCCACGTCCGCAACCCCTTCTCCAAGCATCTCAACGCACAGATGGTGCGGCTGACCCGCAGCGGCAGCACTCCCGCCGCCTTCCTCCTGGGCGCCCTCACGTTCTTCATTCCCTGCGGCTTCACGCAGTCCACGCAGCTCCTCGCCCTCGGCGCCGGGTCCTTCCTGGGCGGCGCGCTGATCATGACAACGTTCGCACTGGGCACGCTCCCCTCGCTCATCGGCATCAGCATTGTGAGCTCGCTGGCACGGGGAAAGTTCCTCCAATGGTTCTTCGCGTTCTCGGGAATGCTCGTCGTGGTGCTCGGCCTGCTCAACCTCAAAGGCGGCCTCCTCCTGCTCAACATCGACGTCCAGTCGCTCCTCCCATCTTCCTTCACCGTAGAACAGGACCCAAACGTGGCAGTGGATGCAGAGGGAAAACAGATCGTCTCGCTGACCGTCACGGACCAGGGCTACCAACCGGGCGCCTTCACCATCCGTGCGGGTCGCGAGACGTGGATCCGCGCCTACGCGCCGCTCCCGGTGGGCGGCTGCGCCACGTTCCTCCAAGCTCCCGCCTTCAATATCCAAACGCCCATCGCACAGGGAGAGAACTGGCTCGGCCCCATCGTCAATCCCCAGAATGACTTCGTCCTCACATGCTCGATGGGCATGTTCCGGGCGGATGTTCACGTGATCCCCTAAATGACGATCCGCACACTCAAAAACGTACCGCCCCGGAGGAGCGGTACGTCATGAAACGGGGTTGACCCGATTATTCTGCGGCAGGGACTTCCCCGCCCTCAGGAGCGCCTTCGGCAGGCACCTCGTCGCCCGTCGTGCCTTCGTCAACTGAACCCTCAACCGTGCCCTCCACGGCGCCTTCGAGCAACGGCGCTGGCTCTTCTGGCGGGGGAACAATGTCCTCCATCGGGGGAACGGGCTGCTCCTCGGCAGGGGGAGTGGGCTCCTCCACTGTCTGGGTTGTGCTGCAACCTGCGAGCACGAGGAGAAGTGCTAAAGAAGAAACAACCGTGCGTGTACGGAAGATCATGGTATGTGTGGGAAACAAGTAGGCGTGCATCATACCAACCTCACGCCGTACAGCCACTACGAACACTGGACATGAGATCGGAATAACATTCTAAGCTTGGCATAGGAGCGCGCCCATCATCCCACGATGCCCGTCGCTGCATGGGGAACGGGAAAGGAGGAAGATTTGGCTTGGCCAGGGCGAGGACGACTACTCGATGACAATCGTCCCCGTCATGTCCATGTGCCCGGAACCGCAGGGGACCGCGCAGCGGAAAGAGAAGGTGCCGGCCTCTTCCGTCGGAATGTCCACGTACACCGTCTGCCCTTCCGATACTTTTACGTTCACGCCGAGGTCAGCGGCCATAAAGCTGTGGTCGCCGGTTGTGGAGGTCACTTTTAGCGTCACCTTCTCACCTTGCCGCAAACTGATGGCATTCGGGATGAACGCGAAGTTCTGGACCTCCACGTCAACCACGCGCACGTCAGCCTCCGGCGCGGGGGACGCCTCGGTGTACGGGATGAATGTGAACGGCGGCGCGGACGGCGCGGAGGATGCAATGGACGCATCACTGCTCGACATGTTGGACGCGGACGGGGGCCCGTCGGACGTGGAGGCAGTACAGGCGGTGAGGGGGAGGAGAAGGGCGGCTGAGGCAAGGAATAGATGAAAGTTGAACATGGGATAGAATGGGGGAAATGGGGAACGTGCGCTGGAGCGCCCGTTGCGTATATGACGAACGGCAGCGAAGAATCTTACGTTGACTTTACCTCGTCACCGCTGGCCCACGACAGAACAGAACGATCGAAAGACTTCACGTTGCACAATGGAACTGCAAAAACCCCCTTCAAGCGAAACCCATTCTACGGCATACTTGCCCGTGCCGCTTCCACGGTAGCTCCCCACTTCGCTCTGCGGAGCTACGGAGGACAGGCAGTTGGATAGGCACTTTGTCCGTTCATTCTTCTCATCTTTTGTGCCACGGTAGCTCAGTTGGTAGAGCACAGGACTCATAAGCCTGGGGTCGCCGGTTCAATCCCGGCCCGTGGCACCAT
>CAZCWV010000022.1:0-13443 GCA_964502425.1 uncultured Candidatus Peribacteria bacterium
AGGTACTCCTTCGCTTCCTCGTCCGAAAGCTCCTGCAGGTCTTCCTCCACTTTGGCGCAGATCACCACGACATCGGCGTCCGCCGGGAGCCCGAGGTCCGTCCGCGCCCGGTCCGGGGTGTACGTCTTCACCTGATCTTCCGAAACGTTGACGGCGTAGATCACGGGCTTCTGCGTGAGGAGCTGGAAGTCCTGGGCGAAGACCGCTTCTTCCGGCGTCAGCGCGACAGCCGACGCGGGTTTGCCAGCCTCCAACGCGGTTTCGATCTTCTTGAGGGCGGTAAGCTCAACAGCCGCCTGCTTGTCGCCGGTGCGCGCCTTGCCTTCGATCTTCTCCAGGCGCTTGGCCATCGTCGCCAGGTCCGCAAGCGCCAGTTCCATCTCGATGGTCTCGCGGTCGCGCTTGGGTGCCACGCTCCCCTCCACGTGGATGACCTCGCCCTCGAAGGCGCGCACGACGTGGCAGACGGCGTTGACCTCGCGGATGTGGCTCAGGAAAGCGTTCCCCAATCCTTCCCCTTTGCTCGCCCCCTTCACGAGCCCCGCGATGTCCACGAACTCCACCGTGGCGGGGACGATTTTCTTGGGCGAGACGAGATCCGCGAGCTTGCGGAGGCGCTCATCCGGAACCTCCACGATACCCACGTTGGGGTCAATGGTGCAGAACGGATAATTGGCCGCGGCTGCCGCCCGCGTTTTGGTAAGCGCGTTGAAGAGGGTTGATTTCCCGACATTCGGAAGGCCGACGATGCCTATTCTCAGCGGCATAGTGACAAGAGATGGAATTGCGCGCTTGCCCCGCACCGGAGCCCCTCGGGGGCACCCGAGGTAAACTCCGCGACTGGTGCGGGGTTGAAGAGGGTTGATTTCCCGACATTCGGAAGGCCGACGATGCCTATTCTCAGCGGCATAGTGACAAGAGATGGAATTGCGCGCTTGCCCCGCACCGGAGCCCCTCGGGGGCACTCGGGGTACACTCCGCGACTGGTGCGGGGTTGAAGAGGGTTGATTTCCCGACATTCGGCATGCCGACGATTCCGATTCGGAGAGGCATCGTGGAGGAGGATAGCAGAGGGGGCGGGGGAGGCGAGGCGAAGTAGTACGTATCCCCTCCCTCCTTTCTTTTGTCTGGGCGACCCTTCGGTTCGCTCCGCTCACCTCAGGGCAAGCACCATCCGCTTGCCCTGAGCGAACCCGAGCGGCAGCGAGGGTGAGCAGAAGGGTCGCGCGTTGTCTGCATTCCCCGATCCGGTGAAGGCTCACAGGGTTCTCGTACCCTGGAACGCGCGACACCCCTTCACCCCCCACGGCGGCGGGAATCCCCCCCATGGGAGCTGTACCTGGACGGCATGGGGGGGCAGTGGAGAGATAGTTGAAGTGTTGTAGTAAAGAGGCCATCTTCTTGCCTTTCCATCGCGGTTTTATGAGAATAGGAAAGGATGATGAGACATTGACAGAATCGTAGGAATGTGTAAAATATTTCACTTATGCGAAGAGCCCTTTCTCTCACCATTGCCACGGCGCTTGCGCTCTCCTTTGCGGGCGGTGCCGCGGCGCAGACCGTGACGTTCACGGACGTCCAGGGCACGCGGTATGCCGACGCTTTTTCGTCCCTCGCGGGTCTTGGCGTGGTGAACGGTTACAGCGACGGGACAGCACGGCCGTACGCCGTGATCAGCAGGGTGGAAGCACTCAAGATCATCGTGGAACTGGAGCCGGAACTCCGAGCGCGCGCGCAGTGGTTTAAGGCGAACATGCCGCCCATCGCGCTCTTCCCCGATGTGGATCAGGGAGCATGGTACGCCCCGTACGTTGAAGCGGCGTTCGAGGCGGGTATTGTCACGGGCTATCCTGACCACCTGTTCCGCCCCGCGAATCCCGTGCGGGCGGAGGAGGGGATCGTGATGCTCATGCGGAGCCAGGGGGAGGATGCGCCGCAACAGAATCTCGGCAAGCCTTGGTACGACAATGCCGTAGCTAAATCCTTTAGCAAGAACCTCGGCTCGCCGCACGAGCGGCTGCGGCTCGGCAATTTGCTCACGCGCGGTCAGTTCTTTGATATCGCCTATCGCGCGGAAACGGTCCGGCGCGACAAGCTCGTCGCGTTCACCGAGCCGCCGTGGACCCCTCCCGTCCAGCCAGTCATCACCCCGACGCAGACCGCACTCGTGGCGCAGCAGCAACCACAGCAACAGCAGGGGACGGTTTCCGTCCAGCCTTCCGGCAAGGAGTTCGCCATCACCATACCTTCGCTCGCCATCACCGACCTCACTGTCACCCATCCTGTGGATCCCACCTCGCAGAAGGGTCTCCTTGCGGTTCTCGCCACCGGCGTGGGGCACCTCTTCAGCTACCCGGGCAGTGCGGGGAAGATCATGATCTACGGCCACTCGAGTGGGTACGCGTGGGACGTCTCCAAGTACACCAAGATCTTCCGCAAGATCAACCAGCTCAATGCCGGCGACCGCGTGTATGTGACGTACGGCGGCAAGCTCCACGCCTACGAGGTCACCTACAAGCACACCGTGCCGGTCAACGATCTCCAGTACTTCTCCGGCCAAGGGGAAGAGCTCATCCTCTACACCTGCTGGCCGCCGGATAGCATCAAGGAACGCTACCTCGTCCACGCGAGTCCGGTGGAGAGCGTGGCGGCGCGTTGAAGAATCCTGCGGGTCGAAGACCCGCTCTGATTCTTGAAAAGACCCGCGCTGGTTATGGGGGGGAGTGTGTGAAGGCGGCAAAGCGGCACGGTGAGGGGGGGGGGTTCTCTGGTGGCGTAGAACGTATTTTTCCGCTTGGGGAAGATGAAATACGTGGATTGGATGTCCAAGATGCCAAGGATACCGATGACACGGTGACAGAGGGACGTAGGATGAGGCCATGTCTCTTCGAAAACATGAGCTTCAATCTTCAGTCATCCCCCAGCGCGGGTCTTCGACCCGCAGCTTCTTCTTGTCCGCATGTCCCAATTACATCCCTTTCGCAATGACATGTTGATGCTCGTGACGGCGGTGACGCAGAACCGTGTACCGCACTTCCGGGATCCGACGTACGCACGCGAAGCCGTGGAACATCTGTATCGCGTACAGGAGAGGCAGCCGTTCTTTCTCTACTCCTTTGTCATAATGTGGGACCATTGCCATGTGCTTCTCCATGTTCCTGCTCCCGGTTCCGTTTCCCATGTCATGCGGTCGTACAAAATGGGGCTGGCGTTCAACATGGGCAGGGGGCCGTTGTGGCAGCCGCGGTTCCATATTCGTTGCCCTGACGATGCTGGAGCAGCCATCCGGTACATTCATCAGAATCCGGTTCGGAAGGGGTGGGTGGAACAACCGGAGCACTATCCGTGGTCATCGGCTTCCGGGAGGTGGGATGTGTCGCCGATTTCCTGGTGATGGTCCCGTCGTGTCCGTTGGTATTGCGGGTCGAAGACCCGCGCTGGTTCTTGAAAAGGCCCGCGCTGGTTATGGGGAGGAGCGGTGGTTTGTGAGAAAAGAAAATGGACATAAATCCGGTAAAATGGTATAATATCTTGATCGAGATGTCGCACAAACAACCCAAAAACCCGGCCTCCCCTCCGACATTTTCCCTGAGCCATCCCCTCGGCCTCGTGGGCACCGCGACGAGCGATTGGCAGATGAACCCGCGGCACGACGCGAGCGAGTGGGGCGAGGAGGTGCGGCGCGCGCTCAAGGGGGAACGCACGGGGATCCGGATCCCGTTCATGGGGAAGGATTTGCCCTCCTTCGACACGCACTGGCGGACCATCGTCCGGCGGGCCGCGGAGGCGGGCGGGAATACGTTCCGCATGTCGTTCGATTTCGCGGAGCTGTGTCCGCAGCCGGGCGTGTTCCGCGGGGATCTCATTTCGCACTACATTCGGGTGCTGGCGGAGTGCCGGCGCCTGGGGTTGGTGCCCGTCGTCACGCTGCATCACTGGACGCATCCCAAGAGTTTCGGTGTGTACGACAAATGGGGACGGCTCCGGAAGAGTCCGTTGGAGCATCCTGGCATCATGTCGCACTTCCGATTCTACGTCGAACACGTGGCGGAGGCGCTGTACGATCCCGCAACGATCCGTGAGGCGCTGCGTGGTGCGTTCGACGACGACTTCGTGGAGCGCGTCGCCACGGGAAAACCGCTCTGCGACTGGTTCGTGACACTCAACGAGCCCATGTGCATGACGGTGTTTCCCTACGTCCTGGGGCATTTTCCGCCGTACAAGCACGGGCGCATTCTCACGGCGCTGCGTCTGGAACGGAAGCTGCGGGACATGCATGGCATCATGCACCGGACGTTCCACGAGGCGGCGCGCAAGCGGGGAATCCCCGATGCACGGGCGCCGCGCCTGGGGATGGCGCATGGCGTGGTGGGATCGCTCCTCCCCGTCCTCAACCACGTGGCGGGATGGGGGATGGTGGAACGCATGGAGCGGGGGCAGGAGTCGGATTTCCTCGGCATCCAGTACTACACGCGCGAGAAGCTCGCGTTCCGCCCGGACTGGCCCCCGGTGAGCCTGGCGGGGTTCGATCCCCGCATGTGGAGTGATGCGCCCGCCATGGAGGTGTACCCGCCCGGGATCCGCGACGTCCTCCACCGCGCCCACCGGCTGTTCCCGCACCTTCCACTCTTCCTCACGGAGTTCGGCTTCGCGGACCGTTCGGACCGCAAGCGGCCGGCATGGCTGCTCGAGAGCGTCGTGCACGCCATCCGCGCGGCGGAGGAAGGGGTGCCGCTCGTGGGGATGCTGCTCTGGACCCTCACGGATAACTTCGAGTGGCACCACTCCATGGGGATCCGCTTCGGATTACTGGACAAGGACGGGGGGCGGCTGGAGACGGACACGGGCCTGCACCTCTCCTCGCGCGAGGTATGGGCGGCCTGCGCGGCGCACTTGCGGCACCCCACGCCCGAAGGCGTCTTGAAACTGGAGGCGATGCGCAAGCAGGCCTGGGAACAGCTGGAGGACGTCGTGCGCGAAGAGGAGGTGGTGAAGAGCATCCTGCCGGCGCCGAAGCCGGGGGCGTGGGCGGTGTGAGGCTAACCTTCCGATTTTTGTCTCGGCATGAATGATTTCTTCAGGTGAATCCGCACCCCATACTTCGGAGATGTATTCAAGCCCTTGCGCTCCTCCAGAGGTGTTTCCTTTTTGTAGAGGTACGGCATTCCGTCAGGACGGGGACTCCATTCCAAGAACGTCGCGTTTTTCATTCCGTCGTGTATGGATTGCATCCGTGCAGGATCATTAGGTTCAAATTCATGCTTGAGGAGAAAATTCATGAGACCGTACTGGCCGGCTGTTGCTTCGAGTGTCTGTTCAAGGCCACGCTGGTCTGCAGCAGTCTGTGCGAATCCCCCGATGAGTGACAGGATCCAGTTCCCGATGCCTGTCTCTCTGTAATCTTGATCAACGAGGCGATGAGAAAGTTCAAAATGACCAGGGGACCGTTCATGGAAATTGAATGCCGCTACCGGCTCGGTATCGGGTGGTTGGGTATTGTCGTAGAGGTGCATCAAGACGAAATGGCCTTTGCCGTAGGAACCCTGACCGTTGTCATGGGTACAGCCCATGCGCAGGGTGAAGCGCTTTCCGAGTGGAAGGGAAATCGCATCCGACGGGAGATCGTTCACGTATGGGGCGTTCGAATTCGTGATGAAGCTGGTGTAGTCCTGGTAGAGATGTTCAAGCGTCAGTTCTGGGTCATGAGTCAATGCTTGTCGCACTGCTTCGCGGATTTCATCACGACCGGACAGAGGGGAGTTGTTTTCCGGTAAACGATGCGGCAGTTGTTCTTGGGGTTGATCCATAGATGTTTGTGGACTGGAGCTGGCTTCACCCCCCGATCCTCCGCATGATTTCGCGGTCCACGAATTCCTTCGCGCGGCCGTACTTCAACCGCGAGAGTTGCTTGAATGCTTCGCCGGCCTGCGCGTCCTTCGTGAACGTATTGTCCAGCCAGGGGCGGGGGACTTCGATGGAGAAGGGGCGGGAGGGCTGGCCGTCGATACTGAGCTTCATCGCGCCCTTGAAGGCGTCCATGTTCACGAGGTCCTGCTCGGAGAAGACCGGAGCCATCTCTTTGGCGCACGTCTCGGCGTCCTGCGGCCCGATCTTGTAGAACATCATCGTGCCGATGTTCCCGAAGACCGCGCCCTTGAGGCTTACAGAGCCCGAAATCTTGCTCTCCTTCTCCAGCTGGTCGATGTACTGGTGGGCGAGGATGAGCCCAAGGCGGTACTTGCGGGCCTCGGAGAGAATGGACTCGATGGACGGGGTGACGAAGTTCTGGAATTCGTCGATGTAGAGGAAGAAATCCTTGCGCGCGGCGGCGTCCTGCCGTTGGCGGCGCATGGCGGCCACTTGGATTTTGCTCACGACGATCAATCCCAGGAGGGTGGAGTTGATGTCACCGATCAAGCCTTTGGAGAGGTTCATGAGGAGGATCTTGCCGTTGTTCATCACGTCGGCGACGTCGAAGGCGCTCTTCGTCTGGCCCACGATGTTCCGGATCAACGTGTTGGTCGTGAATTGGCCGAACTTGGCGGCGAAGTAGGGGATCATCTCCTGCTTCTCGCGCTGCCACGTGGCGGCCATCTGTTTGTCCCAGAAGGAGCGGACGACGGCGTTCTTCACCTTGGCGACCTTGAAGCGCTGCCACTCGTCGTCCGTGAAGAGCCGCACGAGGTCCGTGATGGCGCCGCCCTCTTCCTCGTCCTCCATGAGGGTCAAGCAACCGTTGCGGAAGTAGACCATCATGTTCATGGCGTCGAGTGCGATGAGGTCCCTCTCTTCCGGTGTCTTGCCCTCAAGCAAGTTCAATCCCATCGGCCGCTCGGTGTCCGCGGGGTTGAAGTAAATGACGTCATCGGCGCGGGAGCGCGGGATGTACGGGAGCAGGTCCTCGATGAGTGAACCGTGCGGATCCACGATGGCCACGCCGCAACCGGGCGTGTTGAAGTCCTGCCGGGCCATGAGCTGGATGATGGAGGATTTTCCCGTGCCGGTTTGTCCGATGATGTAGAAGTGACGGAAGCGGTCCTCGTTCTTCATCTGGATTTTCCGCTTCTCTCCGCGGAAATTGTTCCATCCGAGAAAGAGGCCGTCCTCGGGGACGTTCTTGGGCGCGGGGGCCATCTTGAAGTTCTGCCACTTGATAGTCTCCACTTTGTTGTACTTGATGTTCGGGAAGTGGAAGAAGCTCGCGAGTTCCGTCGTCCCCAGGAGGAGCTTGGGGGCGGTGACGTGGAACCAGGGCGTGGGACGGGGGCAGCGCCGTATGAAGCGTTCCACCACCACCTTTCGGTTGAGGAGGTGCGGACGGCGGAAGGAGTTGCCGCGGATGAATGTGAACTGCGCGAACGAAGCGGCCACGTCGTCCAGGATCTGGCCGGCGCGCGGCGCGGATCCCGCGGATGCAAGGAGACGGATGGTGCAGTGGTAACCTTGGTTGGATGCCTTGTCGTCCACGGCCTTGCTCACCTCCTCCACGATCTGCGACACGCGTTCCCCTGTGGGGGCGTTCTCCTTGGCGTCGCCGCTCTCGCCGCCGGGGGTGAAGAGGTCCACGATGGCCAAGATCCATGTGAGGGGGTTCCACCAGTTGCGGCTCCGGCGCTTGGGATTGATGAGTTTCGTCGCTTCCTCCTGCAGCTTGGCCTGCCAGCCAGGCTTGGCCGGACGCAGCACGAACTGCACCGCCGCGCCCTCGTCCAGCTTGAGTTTGGAGAAGGCGTTGGTGATGTTGTTCAGCGGGTCGCTCTTGAGGTGCTGGTAGGTCTTGAACACGGACGTCCACGGCTTGGACGGGAGGAGGATGTCCGCGGTGGCCATCGATTGCGGCGTGAAGATGTTGTAATCCTCCACTTCGTCCACGATGGCGTCCGGGTAGAACGAGGTGAGGAGCTTCTCCACGCCGCGCGCGATCTTCCGCGGGCAGACGACGAAGAAGAGGATCTCGCCCGCGAGCGCGGCGTACTCCACCGAGAGAAAGTGCTGCCCACGGACGAAGCGGGAGTAGCGGCTGTTGTACACGGCGTGGAGCGACTGGAAGAGGTGGTCCATCACGCCCAGCACCTCGCGGAAGTCCTTGCCCGTGGAGAACTGCTCGGATTCCACCTCCTTGTCCTCCTTGCTCTCCTTCTTGGGGCTCAGCACCTGGAGGAACACGAGGTCCCGCTCGCGCCGATGGTCCTCCCTCCAGCGGAGGAACACGAGACAGCCCCACGCGCCGAGCGCGAGTGCAAGGAGTACGCCGAGAATGGCGAGGAAGTCCGTCACAGACGTATCCTACCATTATAGCAGATTTACCGCTCTACCGTGAGGGCTCTTTGAGAGGAATCCGAGGAAACCGAAGAATCCGAGGGGTTGATGCATTGAACGCTACGGAGTGTGGGGAATCTCCTTCCTCGGCATCGTCGGCATCTTCGGATTCCTCGGCATCCTCAACGAAAGCGTCCTTCCACTCCCTCCTCCTCCGTCCTATCCTACGCAGCGATGCAATGGTCCCGGTTCCTCCAGCGGCGGTCCATCCGTGCCATGTGGCGCGGGACGACGCGCTACCTCTTCGGGAGGCGTGGGCAGCGGAAAGTCCACGGGTTCCGCCAGTACTACCGCTTGCGGATGATGGTGCCGCTCCTCTCCCGCAGCGCCGCGTGGGCCACCCAGTCGATGCCGCGCGCGCGGCTGTGGGCGGACCGCGAAGTGTTCCCGCGCATCATGGCGCTTCTGCGGAAAGCCCGCCACACGGTGATCATCCAGATGTTCATCTGGAAGGACGATGCGACCGGCCGCGCGATGGCGGAGCTGCTCACGGAGATCGCCGACCGCGGCGTCCAGGTGACGGTGCACAAGGAAGCCGTGGGCGATGCCTTTGAACTGAACCAGGATTTCCTCTCCACGAAGCGGCAGAAGAGGGGAATGTGGCATCGCTTCTGGACGCATCCCAACATCCGCATTGCGCATGCGACGCACAACGATCACGCCAAGGTGTACATCATTGACGATCGCACGATGCTCGTGACGGGCATGAACATCGCCGACGAGTACAACGACAGTTGGCACGACTTCATGGTGGAGTTGCACACGCCCGCCGCCGTGGAACGGTACCTCTCGAGAGGGGAGTTCCCCATGCCGCGGGGCCCGGTTCAGCTTGTGATGAATACGGAGAACGGCAAGGAAATGCGCAAGGCGCTCATGGGCCTCCTGCGTTCCGCACGGGAGGGAATTGTGCTGGAGCATTGCTACTTCTCCGATGCCGCAGTGGTGGACGCGCTCGTCGAGAGCAGCCGGAAGGGCGTCGAAGTGACGGTGATCCTGCCGGAGCAGATCGACATCCACCAGCACAGCAACATGCAAACCGTGGGGCGGCTCCTCTCCCAAGGCTCGCTCCAGCACCTGCGCGTCTTCATGTATCCCGGCATCCTCCACGGCAAAGCCATCCTCGTGGACCGCGAGCGGGCCTTCCTGGGCTCCGCCAACCTCGTGCCGCAATCTCTCGACGAGATCGGGGAGGTGAACGTGCTCATTGAAGGCCGGTACAGCACGGCGGTTTCGCGTCTCCGCGACATCATGCGCGCCGACATCCTCAAGAGCCGGCCGCTCCAATCGCTCCCGGCGTTCCATTGGGTGAGCAGGTTCCTGGCGTGGTTGAAGTTATAAGTACCAAGCACCAAGTAACAAGCACCAAATCTGCTTCAATGGTTGGTACGTGGAATTGGTACTTGGTACTTGGAGCTTGGTGCTTGTTGCTTGGTACTTGTGGCTTATCTCAAAAAAGAACGAAAAACTTCCCCCACCAACGCTTTGAAGGGGTCACTTCTGCATATCCTTCTCTGCCTTCTTCAGCAGGAGAAGTCTCTCCACCATGTCCAGGAGCGAGCGGATCGTCATGTCCTTCTTCACGAAGAAGTCGTCGGCCCCCAGTTCCTTGCCGCGCTTGCGGTACTCCTCCAGGTCGAAGTTCGTGAGCATGATCACGGGGAAGGAGCGGGAGCTCTTGGGGAAACGCTCCAGCACTTGAAAACCGTCCATTTTCGGCATGCTGATGTCCAGTACCACCATGTCGGGCTGGGGTTCCTTGGAGAGGAGCAGGATGGCTTCCTCGCCGTCCGCAGCCGGCTTGACCTCGTACCCCGCGAGGGTGAATTTTTTGGTGTAGATGTTGCGGAGCAACGTGTCGTCCTCCGCGAAGATGATGGTTGCTTTAGCCATGTTCAACTATGCATTATACCGGAAAATCCGTCCGAATACCAGAGCTCTTCTGTAGGGGAGGGGCAAGAGGGGATCTGGCTCACAAGCTAGTGCCAACCTGCTTATCCTTCGGTCAGTCTGGTGAACCATTGGCGTCCAAAGGAGCGGCGATTCGGGAATCGCCGCTCCTGTAGGCGATTGCGCATTGAGGATCCTTGTGAAAAATTGTCGTGTTACCGTACTAGTTTTGTGCTAGAATAATGGGAAACATGCATACGCAGAAACACAGTCTGGCGTTGGCCATTACGGGGCTCTCCCTCGTGAGCGTCGTGCTCGCGGCGGGCATGCGGAACGCATCGTCATCCAATAGTACCGGGGATGTCATCCGCCTCGCACAGGTGACGTCGACGAGTGCCAGTTCCGTTGCCTCCATGAATCCTACGCTCTGCGGAAACGGCATCATCAATGCCGGGGAACAATGCGACAACGGCCAACTCAATGGCGGATCGTTTTGCTCGCTCAATTGCACGATCCTTTCCTGCGGCGATGGCACCGTATCGCCGTTTTTGGGCGAGCAGTGCGAGCCCGAGAAGCGGCAGGTGGTTCTGGTGAATCCCGTGACGGGAGCACCGTACGTGGAGGAACAGTGGTACGCTCCCTCGTGCGGGATGTCCTGCACCTTGCCCGTGTGTAGTGCCGATGGGACATGCGTGGGGGGCTGCAAGCGCCAGTTTTTCCCCGCTTGCCCATCCTCGGCATCCTCCGCAGCCGTTCCATTTGTCCCTGCGCCATCATCCGTTCCTCCGCCCCCTGCATCATCCCAGGCCTCCTCTTCCAAGGAATCCGAACAGCATGCAGCGGCGGGCGTTTCGTCCTCCGTGCCGCCCGGCAGCAATTCCTCATTGTCCACTACGTCGTCTTCCTCTTCGCGGAAGGCATCGTCTCCCGCGATTCCACGGTGCGGGGATGCCATCCGTCAATCCAATGAGGAATGCGACGATGGCGCCGCGCGCAACTCGGACACGAAAGCCAATGCCTGCCGCAAGGACTGTCGTCTTCCCTCCTGCGGTGACGGCGTGGTGGATCGGAGCGAGGAATGCGACGACGGTAATCGTGTACAGGATGACGGCTGCACCAATGCTTGCTTGCCCCCGCGCTGCGGCGACAAGATCGTGCAGGCGGATGAGGAGTGCGATGACGGAAACAAGACGGATACAGATAATTGTACGAACGATTGCGCGTTGCCCGGTTGCGGGGACGGGATCAAGCAAACGAATGAGGAGTGCGATGACGGAAACACCGTCACCGATGATCTCTGTACGAACGCGTGTACCTATCCCACCTGCGGAGACGGGGTCCTTCACCGCGGCGAGGAATGCGACGACGGCTCACGGAATTCCGATGTTAGGCCGGATGCGTGCCGGACAACGTGCTTCGTCCCGTTTTGCGGGGACGGGGTCAAAGACCGTACGGAGGAGTGCGATGACGGCGAACGGAATTCCGACTCGCGCTCGGATACGTGTCGGAGCGATTGCCGCCTGGCTCGTTGCAACGATGGCGTGCGGGATCGGGGGGAACAGTGTGACGACGGCAATACGAACGATGACGACAATTGCACGGCGGAATGTCGCCTGCCCCGTTGCGGGGATGGCGTCGTACAGCTGGGGGAGGAATGCGACGACGGGAACACCGTCCAGAACGATGCTTGCACCACCGACTGCCGCAAGTCTCGCTGCGGCGATGGCATCAAGCAAACGCTCGAAGAATGCGACGACGGGAACACCGTTACGGACGACCTGTGCACGAACGAGTGCAAGAATCCCCGCTGCGGCGATGCGATCCTCCAGAAGAACGAGCAATGCGATGACGGCTCACAGAATTCCGATACCCGTCCCGACTCCTGCCGCGTCAATTGTTTGCGTCCCCTGTGCGGTGACGGGGTGACGGACTCGGGGGAGGAGTGCGATGGCGGAGATGCCTGCACGCCCACCTGCACGAGAAAAAGCGTCGTTGCCCTACAGTTTTTCCTGACGCCGACGGGAGCAGCTGCGGGCGTAGCCTTCCTCGGCGTCCTCGGTGCCATGGGATACTTCCAGCGAAAAAAGTTGTCCCTTCTGCTTTCCCTCCTGCGCCGCCGGCCCCCAGCGAGCCTCGAGGAAGTGCCGCTGTCGGAATTCGAGTATCCCGGGAGGAAGAACTAAGTATTCGGCTTCGCAATGTAAAGAACATCTGTGAGCTTTGGTGCGGCTTCACGAATACCGGCGAAGCTACCCGTCGCTGCGCGGCAGCGCCGAGGCTGCCGCCGATATGGGGGTGAAGGTATCGAGCAATCATTCACGGCGTTCAAAATGCAGAGCCGTATCAGATCACCACGCGCACGTAGCTCTCCACCTTGGCGCCGTTGAGGTACTTTTCCACGGTGATGTTCTGATCTTTGACGAAGGGTTGCTTGACGAGGGCGTTCTCCTCGCGGAACTTCTTCTCCTTGCCGAGCATGATCTTCTGCAGGATTGCTTCGGGCTTCTTCTCGTTCTTCAGTTGTTCGCTCCAGATTTCGCGTTCCTTCTCGAGCACGTCCGCCGGTACGTCATCCGGGTAGACGTAGGAGGGGTTCATGGCGGCGGCGTGCATGGCAACGTCCTTGGCGGCGGCGCTCGAGCCCGGCTGGTCGAGCCCGATGATCACGGCGATCTTCCGGTTGCTGTGTACGTAGCTTCCGACGGAAACAGCTGTCACCTCCTGCATCTCACCGAGTGCGAGGTTCTCCCCCAACTTCTGCACGAACTCCGGTATGCGCTTCTCGGATTCCGTCTTCGCCGCGTCCATGCCGTTCTGCAAGAGCATGTTGGCGATGGCTTCTCCCAGCGCCACGAAGTCCGCGTTGCGCGCCACGAAGTCCGTTTCGCACTTGAGCGAGACGAGGGCGGCCTTATTCTCTTCCTGTGCGACGAAGAGCGCCCCTTCGTTCTGCGAGCGGTCGGCCTTCTTCACGGCCTGCGCGATACCCCGCTTGCGGAGGATCTCGATGGCTTTCTCCTGGTCGCCCTTTGCCTCTTCCAGGGCTTCCTTGCATGCCAGCATGGGGACGCCGGTCAGGGCGCGGAACGTGGCGATGTCGGCGGCGGAGACGGGGGACATAGGATGGTTGGGTAGGTGGATAAGGGGGATCGGCAGGGACGCGGCAGCGGGAGTGATGGGGAGGATCGGCAGGGACGCGGCAGCGGGAGTGATGGGGAGGATCGGCAGGGACGCGGC
>CAZCWV010000023.1:0-13237 GCA_964502425.1 uncultured Candidatus Peribacteria bacterium
AGAGCTTCTTGATGTTCACCGTCTCTCCGCCGGACGTGAAGATCACGTTGGCGAGGATGGCGTCATTCTGGTCCCTGGTGTAGGTCTGCTGGGAAGGACCGTTGATCTCCACCGTGAACTGGCCGGCGTCCACTGTGAGGGACGTGGCAGCAACGGTGGTACCAATCGTGACCTGGGAACCGTACAGCTGGCCGTTGACTCCGTAGCCGTACAGGCTGCCGACGGAGAAGATATCCGACGTCTCGTCGAAGTCCGTCTGGATCGTCTTGGCCGCGCCGCCGACGACGTCGGCAACCACCTCGAGCGTGATCTTGTCTCCCTCAAGGATGGTGAAGGGCGGGTTGAAGGTAAGGGTTGCGAACTTGCTCGTAAACTGGGTTGCCACGTTCGTGAGAATCGTGCCATCCGTGCGGCGAATCTTGATGTTCGCCACGTCGCCGTCAGACACCGTGCCGTTCTGGTGGAGCGTCATGGTGTAGAGCGTTTGGTCCTCCACGGAGTTCGTGGAGACCTCGAAGCGGCCGATCACCGCCGCCTTGTCGCCTACCTCGAGCTGGCTCGGGGTGACGGAGCGGTAGGTGAGGGTCACGAGACCGCTCGTGATGGCGGCAATGTTGAACGTCGAGCCGCGGATGGGAAAGTTCCCCGTCACGGTCTTGGCGTTCGAGAGAAAATCGGATTGCAGTTCCACCGCGAAGTTGTGCTCCGCAGCGGCCTGGGCCGAGGTGGTGAAGTCAGCCACGATGTCCACCGTTGTCGTCTGGCATGCAGCGATAACGAGCGGGGTGATGAAGCGGATAGCCGCCGTCTGGTCCGTGGAATCGATGGAGCGCTCGCGGGAAACGCGTGCGCCGTCGACCGTGGCATAGACGCCGGTGATATCAGTCTTGGCACCGAAGCCCTCATGGAGAACCGTGAGGGACTCCAGCGTCACGCTGTCATCGCAGGAAGCCGTGAGGTCCAACGAGAGCATGCTGACTTGGTTGGCACCCTTGGGCACCGTGTCGCCAGCAGGATTGCTGGACGAAAGCGAGACCTCGAGCGTGCCATTACCCTGCGGGAGGGTGCTGTAGCCCGTGAACGTCTCGGAATCAGAAAAAGTCGCGTCCTCGCTGGTCTTCATGTTGGAGACCGTCAGCGTGTATTCCTTGCCGGCGGTCAAAGCCTCGGACATGACGATCTCGACGGTCTTCTCGGACACGAGCGTGGCCGAACTGACCGTAGCCGTCGGGGATACTGCATAGTTGGCGACCGTCTCGGCCGCCGTCTCGTCCACCGGCATGTTAAAAACGACTTCCACCTTGGTGGTGGATGTCGCCGTTACCGTGGAGAGGGCCGGCGTCGCGGGTGTAACACCACCACCGCAGTCCTCGCCGTAGACGAGGCCTTGATCGACACGGTTGAGCATGACGACCATTTCAGCGCGGTTCATGTTGTCCCCTGGGCGGACGCGTCCCGTCGTGGAATCACCCTGGAGGACGCAATGGTCCGCGGCGGTCTGAATCGCCTGCGTGTACCACTGGCCGGAGGGGTTATCGACGAAGGTCGGCGCGTCGCCGGTGGAATCAAGAGCGAAGGAGCGCACGATGAGCGTGGCTGCCTCGGCGCGGCTGATGTTTGCGCCAGGGCGGGCGTAACAGGCATGCGTACCTACGCAGTTCCCGTCGCCTTTGACCCACAACTCTTTCGCCGCCTCTTCTATGTACCCGTAGTACCACGCCGATGCGTTGACGTCATCGAACGTGGGGACCGCGGGAGGAGTGGAGAGAATGCCGCCGTTGAGCTCAACGATGAGCTTCACGAACTCGGCGCGGTTGGCCGTGTCGCTCGGACGGAATCTCGGTTGCGAGGCGTCGAGGTAGCCGGCGTCGGTGAATATCTGGACGGCTTCCTCAAACCAGGCACCTGCGGAGACATCGCTGTAAGCCGCGAACACGCTCGAGACTTGCGTGAGCGTGATGGCTGCAACGGAAACCCCCGCGAGGACTTTCTTCAAGCGAGAAAGATCCATAAGGATGGGAGGGAGAAGAAATAAAAAAAAGAAGGAAGGATGGGATGGTATGTGTTGTGAATGGGGGGGTTGGTTGGCAAGGGAGGGAAAGGGAGTGCTGCTCCGAAAGTATCCGCGTCTTGCGTCGTGAGATGCCCTGTACCATCGTAGGCGCGGGGCTCCTCCTTAAATATAAAGAGTACACACAAAGTGCGGACACCGGACATCAGGAGCATAAAACCGAAAACCCGCATGCAAACATGCGGAGGGAGCACTCTCTGAGGAGCACGATCCCAACGAGTGGGATGTGAAAACTCGTCCTGCTCAGCGCGTCCGCTTTGGGCGGATGGCGGCACAGGGCAAGCGCCGATATGACAAGGATCACAGACAGAGATCTCGCCCACCTTCTTGTTGGGACGGATCAGCGGAGATGCTAGCGAAGAGGCTCTTCCTCTCGCAAGTCTCCGCACCCCCATACGGTGGCATCCCAGAGAACGCTTCGGTTCGGGAATTGTTACACGGGCATCCAGCGCGCACGGACCGCAGGAGGCGGGAAGCGGATGTACATGCCATTTTCTCCGTGTGAATTCCGCAGTGGAGACCCATGAAACACCCTTTCTGGCCGCAATAGAAAATCCGGTTGCAAAAACCACCTTTCCTGACAAAAACGCACATTGCTGGATACAATTTTTGTTCGGATTTTGGCGCAGTCATCCGTCTATCCATTGCATAGGAAAGTCCGCCCCCACGCCGTTTCCCCTCCTTTTCCTCGGACGAGACGGGAACGACGGTCATTTTTTGGCCACCTTCTGCCCCTCGGACGTGTCTTTGACGACGTATCCCAGACCCTCAATCTCGCCCCGCAGCCGGTCCGATGCCGCGTAATCCTTCCCCTCCCGCGCAGCGGCGCGCTGATCGAGGAGCGATTGGACTGCAACCGGAATCGCTTCCTCTTCCTCGGGCTCGAAGCAGCCGAAGGTGGAACGGATCATGAGCAGATACTTATTCAAGTCATCCCGTGATTTTTGTGACCATCGATCTTGATGACGCGACCACGCCATGCAATCGAAAACAGCGGCGAGCGCGGCGGGTGTGTTCAAGTCCGCATCCATCGCTTCCGTGAACTGCGCGACATACTGATCTACCTGACCACTGACCACCCCGCCCTCCGTAGCCTCGGCGGAGGAGGGTGACCACTGACCGCTGACCGCTGACAGCTGGTCACTCTCCTCCATCCACTCCACAATTTTCCGCCGTGCCTTCTTCGCATCCTCCAGCCCCTTCCACGTGAACTTCAAATTCGTCCGGTAGTGGACGGAGAGCAAGTAGTAGCGCACATCCAATGGACTGAATCCCTTGGCGACGATGTCCGGCACGGTGAGAATGTTGCCGAGGCTCTTGCTCATTTTTGCCTCGCCCATGTCGATGCGGCGGGGATGGACCCAGAAGCGCGAGAACGGCGCGGGGCCGGTGCTCTCGCTCTGCGCGATCTCGCTCTCGTGGTGCGGGAAGATGTTGTCCTCGCCGCCGGTGTGGATGTCGATCTGCGGGCCGAGGTGCTTGCGCGACATCGCCGAGCACTCGATGTGCCAGCCGGGGAAACCGGAGGAGGGATCGTCGCCGGTCGTTTCGACGCGCTCGCCCGTGTCGAAGTTCCAGCGCAGGAGATGGCGCGCGTTCTCCCCCACTGCCTTCTTCCACAGCGCAAAGTCCGCCGGGTGTTTTTTGGCTTCCTTTACGGCAACTCTGGCACCCGCCGACAAGTTCTCCAGCGTATTGCCGGAGAGGGCGCCGTACGCGGGGAAGGTCGTGACGTCGAAGTAAATCCCATCATCGGTCTCGTACGCATGATCGTTCTTGAGGAGCTCTTTGACCATCGCGAGCATCTCGGGGATCGTCTCCGTGGCGCGGGGACGGGCAGATGGTTCCAGCATGTTCAGCGCCTCCTCATCTTCCCGATACTGCTTCTCATACCGGCGCGCAATCGCCAGGACATCATCCCCGCTCACAACGTCCACTGACCGCTGACCGCTGATCGCTGACCGCTCTTCCCTCGCCTGCTTCTCCACTTTGTCCTCGCCCTCATCCTGGTCCGCGACGAGGTGCCCGACATCGGTGATGTTCTTCGCATGCGTCACGTCGTACCCCTTCACCTCCAGCCACCGACGCAGGAGGTCGGCCATGAGGAACGAGGAGTAGTTCCCGATGTGCGGACGTCCATAAACCGTGGGGCCGCAGGTGTACATGAGCACGCGCTGACCGTTGATCGGCACAAAGTCCTTCTCGCACTTGGTGAGGGTGTTGTAGAGACGAAGGGAAGATGCGGGAGAGGCCACGGGGATACTATAGAGGAGTGGCAACGAAAAAACCCGGAGGATGGACTGGGTCCGTCGTCCTCCGGGATGGGGCAGCGGCCTAGACCGCTACGAAGTTTTCTTTCCCTGTACCGCTGTACAGGAGTTCCTGTACCGCGGGATGCTGCAAGGCTTCCATCAGCCGATCATCATCGGCTTTCGGAGTCCTGAGGAGATTCGAGACTACCTGTAAGGCAGTCCGTTCCTCCGAGGAAATCTCCTGCTTCAATTCCTCATCCATCATGGAGAGAAGCAACTCTCCACGAAGAACGGGCACATTCGCGGGAGCGGCAAAGCCAAGCTTTACCCTTCTGTTACCGCCCGTCTTCAACAGACGAACGACAACAGACCCTACAAGAACAAAGGTATCCTGGTCGCGGGAAAGAACGAGCATGGCTCACCTCCATTTTCTTGAGCCACCCGGTCGTCGTATCAAGCAACCCTGCTTGGACGCCGGTTGCATAAATTCTATCGTAAACAATATTATATATCAAGGAATATTATTTACTATTGTCAATTTCGTGCGGAGCCCTAGCTGATGGGAAATTCTTAGAATGCTGGTAAAAAAGAGGCCCAACCGATAGATCGGCCGGGCCTCATTCCTGCAGCCAAGTGACTGCAAGAATAAACTCTGTGAACCCCCAGGAAGCCTTACAAGGAGGAGACTTTCCTCTCCCATGCCTCCTTCCTCTCCTTTTCCGCCGCTTCGTTGCGGCGGATGGCATCGAAGACCTCTCGCCGGTGGGCCGGTACTTCACTCGGGGCGGTGATCCCCAAGCGCACCTTGTCCCCACGGATGTCGACAATCGTGATGATAATATTGTCACCAATCACGATCGACTGATCTCTTTGCCTACTCAAAACCAACATCTGGACCTCCTTCTCCCTATTTGGGAGTGATAAAAGAATGGCCTTCCTCTGCCAATGACAATTCACAACGCGATTGACGTTGCCATCAAGCCTGCAGTGAATTGTCACGAGACAAACCGGAGCTTTCACAGAGCGATGCCCCCAAGCAAGCCTGGAAGCCCGCGCATTGTAGGGAGCGATGGGTGGAAGTCAAAATATTTGACCGGGAGGGCGGCTGTTCGTGCTACGATCCTCACAATTCTTCCCCTTTCGTTCCCATGGCACTGACGATCAAGGACATCAAGAAGCTGCTCGGCGAGGAGGCCCATAATCTCCTCACGCACAAGTGCTCCACCATCCCTAAAGCGCAACTCCACCTGCCTGGCCCCGGCCAAATGGCCAAGATTTTCGGCGCATCGGACCGCTCCAAGAAGGTACAGCAGAACCTCAAGGACCTGTACGGGCACGGCCGACTCAAGAACTCGGGCTACCTCTCCATCCTCCCCGTGGACCAGGGCATCGAGCACTCCGCGGGCGCGTCCTTTGCCAGGAATCCCGCATACTTCGACCCGGAGAATATCGTGAAGCTGGCGATCGACGGCGGCTGCAACGCGGTGGCGTCCACGTTCGGCGTCCTCGGGATCGTCGCCAAGAAGTACGCGGCCAAGATCCCCTTCATCGTGAAGATCAACCACAACGAGCTCCTCACCTACCCCAACAAGTTTGACCAGATCATGTTCGGCACCGTGGAGGAGGCATTCCACATGGGGGCAAAGGGCGTGGGGGCGACGATCTACTTCGGCTCGCCGGAGTCCGGCAGACAGATCGTGGAAGTGGCGCAGGCCTTCGCCCGGGCGCACGAACTGGGGATGTTCACGGTGCTGTGGTGCTATCTCCGCAATAAGGATTTCAAGCAAGCTCAGGACTATCACGTGGCGGCTGATCTGACCGGCCAGGCCAACCACCTGGGCGTGACGCTCGAGGCCGACACCATCAAGCAGAAACTCCCGGAGACCAACGGCGGGTTCAAGGCCATGAGTCCGGAAGGCAAGTACGGCAAGTTCGACGAGCGGATGTACACGGAGCTCATCACGGACCATCCGATAGACCTCACGCGCTGGCAGGTGGCCAACTGCTACATGGGCAGGATCGGCCTCATCAACTCCGGCGGCGCCTCCGGCAAGAACGACCTGGCGCAGGCCGTGCGCACCGCGGTGATCAACAAGCGCGCCGGCGGCACGGGGCTCATCTGCGGACGCAAGGCTTTCCAGAAGCCCATGGACCAGGGCGTGGAACTCCTCCACGCCATACAGGACGTCTACCGCTGCAAAGAAGTGACGGTGGCGTGACCGCGACTCGGGCGATGGGAAATGCCATTGGGCTGCTTTCCAGTGTTACCCTGCAACTCGACTGGGCTTGACTTTTATCAATAGAAGGTTCAATATTCTTTGTCAGTTCATTTTTTGAGCTGGCAAACCCGGGAGCGGGACGTTCTAGATCATAGCGTACAATCATTCTCACGCTTCTTCCTCCGCTCCCGGGGGATTTTTCTTATGGCCATTTACCCCCTTACCACACACGACACGAGACCTTATTTCTTGCTCAAAATGCTATGCAGCGTGTCGGGGGGCATTTATGCTTTTCGTAGATCCTTCCTGCACTCGCGCCTGGATAACCAACGACGCTCCTTCTCTCTCCAGCGCGTGTGCAACGAGAGGTAGTCTCCTCGCGAGATTGCCTCCCTCTTCCCGCTCCCAGTTGACTGGCCTTTGATTGCGAGCGACGGGCGGTCTCCTCTCTGGAGACCGCCTTGTTTATTCTGAGGGCTGATTGTGTCCCTTCAGTGGACGACCGGATCTTGCCAAGTTATCTGTTTACTGGTTTATTGGTGGACTCGTATGACCAAATTCTACGCATTCGAAGACATGAATGTTTGGCAAGAAGCGCGGTCGCTGACTCGAATCATCCGCGCGATATGCAAGCGTTCAAATGCTGCAAGGGACTTTGCGTTCGTCGATCAAATCACACGATCCGTCCGCAGTATCTCCGCAAATATCGCGGAGGGAAGCGATGCGATGACCTCACCGGAATTCATCGTATTCCTTGGCTATGCGAAGAGATCCGCCGCCGAAGTCCGGTCACACTTATTCGATGCGCTCGATGAGAAGTACATCACGCAAGAGGAATTCACCTCGCTCGCTGAGGAATGCAGGAAAGTGCAACGCATGATCGCCAGCCTGATCCATCACCTCCAAACGCTCGATCCCAAACTCAAAAGAACCTTCAAGCAGAAGCAACCAGTAAACCAGTTAACCAGTTAACGCGTTGATTGGTTTACTGGTACGCCAGTCCACGTCCACGCCACGTCCAAGGAGATGCCTATACCCTGAGGTGCTCCCGGTTGACGAGGATCTGCTGCCCGATGGCGAAGAGAGTGGAGACGCCCCAGTAGAGCGACACGGCCGCGGGGAACTGGAAGGCGAAGGCGCCGATCATGATCGGGAACACGTAGAGGAACACCTTCTGCTGCATATCGGTGGCGGAGAGCGGCTCCTTCTTCTTTTCGCCGACATCGATGATCTTCTTCTCCGCATCCTTCCCTGCTGCATTGCGTTTTTTTCGTGCAGCGATGGCAAACGTGAGCTTCATCTGCATGAACTGCAAGAAGACGAGGAGCGGCGGCATGATGAACCAGCTGGGGTTGAGGAGATCGAGCCCCAGGAACATGGTGCCGAACTGCCAGCCGAGGTCCTGGTAGAAGGGATAGATGAGGTGGCGCGAGAGCCCGAGCACCGACCCGTCGCGGATCACGTAGAAGAGCCCGATGAGGATGGGGAACTGGATGAGCGTGGGAAGGCACGACTGGAAGGGATTCACCTTGTACTCCTTCCAGAGCTTGAGGGTCTCCTCTTGCATGCGCTGCGGATCGGACCCGTGCTTCTTCTTGAGCTCGTCGAGCTTGGGCTGGAGCATCTGCATCTTCTTCTGCCCCTCGAGCGCGTGCTGCGTGGGGAAAAAGAGGAGGATCTTGACCAGCAGCGTGAGGATGATGATGGCGAGGCCGAGGTTGTGGCCCGGGAGCCACGACCCGGCGAAGATGAGGAAGTTGAGGAACGGCTTGGTGATGAACGTGCGGAACGCCTTGGTGAAGGCACCGGGTTCCCCGTGCCCAAAGCGCGCCGTGAGCGTGTCCGTGACCGTGGCTCCCGTCTGCGCCGCGCGGAGGGCCTGCACTATCTCCGCAGGCAAGGTGAGCCGCACTTCGTACGTCCCGTACTCCGAGAAGAGCGAGTACTTCCACGGCGCAAGGCTGATCTGCTCCGAGCCGCCGGGATCAATCGCCGGCACCGGTTCGCAGGGAACGGCGTTCTCCGTCCCCAGAGCGGGCGTGAGGGGGACGACGGACCCGGAAGAGACTCCTTCCCCGCCCACGCGGAACACGTCCACGGGCGGCAAGGGACAGCGGTCCGGAAGAGTGAGGGGCACGGCGGTGTGGTTCTTGAGTGTGAGGATGGGATGGTGGCCACCCTTCACGTAGGGAACCGTGAGCTCTACGGCAGCCTTCGGCGCGGACTGATCCCCAAACCGGCTGGGGAACAACCGCTCCAGCACGAACTGGCTCCCCACGTACACGAGGAGGAAGATGAGGAGAAACTGGATGAAGTTACGGCTTTTGCTTGGCGTTTGCGGCATTTGGGAGCGTGGAGAGGAAGCACCGGACGTCGCGTTCGAGTTCGGCGAACGGGGCTTGTAGACTAGAGGAACGGGGCGAGATCAACAACTGGTGCGGGAACGGGATTTGACAGTCCTTAAGAATTACGCGCCAGGCCTCGCGGCACCGGCGGCGCATGCGGTTGCGGCGGACGGCGGATTTGTCCAGCTTTGCCGAGGTGAGGAGGCCCAGGTAGATACCGGGGCGGGACGGATCCGCGGCGGGATGGCGCGGCGCGCCTGAAAGTGAACGGATGAGCATGTGCTTGCCCTTCCACACCCGGCCCTTTCTGAGGACGCGGTCCACGATTTTCCTGCCGCGGAGGCGGGAGAGTTGCATGAGTGAATTATGAATCAAGAATATTGAAATGCGAATAGGCAAATCATCCCTCTTCCCTTGATGCAGCATCCACGATGCTTGCTTCTACACCGAATCCCTCTCTTCCTGCAGGAAATGAGCCCCTCACCATCTCTTCACCACTTTCGGCGGAGTTTTGCCGGTGAGCCCCGCGCGATGCGCCATATTCGAACGGTGCTTCTGCCCGAATTCCTGTTGATCCTTCCATATCCGCCACTTGCTGCCATCCTGCTGCACCGTTTCTCTCTGGTGTTCTTTCTCCGCTTCGAGCTCGCGCGCAATCGACTCGTACTCATGAACTTCATGCGTCAAAGTGTCCACGAGTGCCTTGACCAAAACGGGAACTTTCTCCTTCGATTGATGAAACGCCCTGTTAATCTCCGCGACCCGTTCCCCCAGCACCAACGGGTCCTCACCGGCGTTCCGGGCGGCAATGAACCAGTCCACGAGCGTATCGGCGAAGAGCCCGCGATAGGTATGAGGCACGTTGGTGAGTTCCTGCGCTATCTCCGTTGAGGAAAGTATGGCAACGCCTTGCCTTTCCTGTGGACGGTACCGTGGACGGAATGGGCTGTTGCGCATGGTGGTGTTCAATTTATATTATACAGTATTTTTAGTTATTTGCAACTTCACGAATACCTCCCTCGTTCCGCCTGTGGAATTCCTTCCTCGAAATCCCCGGCATCGCTTGCCCGTCCGAAGCACGCAAGTGAAGGAGAGTCTGCATCCTTGGAATCCTTCCCGATTCCCTCTATTCTTCATCACGACATGACGCAACTCACCCCTGCCATTGTCCGGCACATCGCCATGCTCGCCCGGCTCCGCCTGACGGATGCTGAGGTGGAGAAATTCACGCCGGAACTTGCCGCCATCCTGACGTACGTCCAAAAGCTCCAAGAGGTGGACACGGAGAACGTGGAACCCACGGCACAAGTGACGGGGCTGCATAACCGCTTCCGCGAGGACGTGATCGTGGCGGATGTCCCGACCACGGAAGAGATGCTCGCCACGAGCCCCCTCCCCATTGTTGACCAACAGATTATGACCCCTTCCGCTCACGGTGAACGATGATCCCCTCTTCCTTCACGATTGCAGAGGCAGCGGACAAGCTTCGGAAGAAGGAAATTTCTTCCGTGGAGCTCGTGCAGTCGTGCATCGAAACCATCGAGAAGAGGGATAAAGTGGTGAATGCCGTTGTCCATAGGAATTTTGATAGAGCCCTGGAGGAAGCGAAGAAATTTGATTCAAAAAATAGTACAGATCATCCGCTGGCCGGCATCCCCTACCTCGCAAAGGACGTCTTCTGCGAGAAGGGCGTCCCCACAACAGCATGCTCCAACGTCCTCCGGAACAAGGACTACCGTCCGCCGTACGACTCCACGACCACCAAGCGCCTGAAAGCCGCAGGGGCAATCAGCATGGGGAAGACGAACACCGATGAGTTCACAATGGGCGCGAGTACGGAGACGAGCTGCTACGGCGTGACGAAGAATCCGTGGGACCTCACGCGCGTGGCGGGTGGATCCTCCGGCGGATCGGCTGCGGCGGTGGCCGCCGACGAATGCATCTTCGCCGTGGGAACGGACACGGGCGGCTCCATCCGCCAGCCCGCGAGCTTCTGCGGATGCGTGGGGTTGAAAGTGACGTACGGACGGACGAGCCGCTTCGGCGTGATGAGCATGGCGAGCTCGCTCGACAGCATCGGCGGGTTCGGGAAGACGGTTGAGGACGCGGCAATCCTGCTCGGCGCCATCGCGGGGAGGGATCCGCTCGACGGGACGACGAGTGATATTCCCGTCCCCGATTACCGCGCGGCGCTCGCCAAGGGCGTGAAGGGTTTGAAGATCGGGCTCCCGAAGGAATACTTCATCGACGGCATGGACACGGAGGTGGAGAGAGCGGTCCGCGAAGCGGCAAAGACGCTCCAGGAGCTCGGCGCGAACATCGTAGACGTAAGCCTGCCGCACACCGAGTACGGCATCGCCACGTACTACGTGCTCTGCCCCAGCGAGGTGAGCTCCAACATGGCGCGCTACGACGGCGTGCGGTACGGCCATACTGTCAAAGACCCCAAGAACCTGGTCGATTACTACGAGCGCGTCCGCAGCGAGGGGTTTGGGCCGGAGGTGAAGCGCCGCATCATGATTGGCACGTACGCGCTCTCCGCCGGCTACTACGACGCGTACTACCGCAAAGCGCAGAAGGTGCGCACGCTCGTGAAGAAGGACTTTGAGGAAGCTTTTCGGAACGTCGATCTCCTCCTCGCCCCCACCGCCCCCACGCCGGCCTTCACGATCGGCGCACACACCAATGATCCCGTACAGATGTACCTGGAGGACGTCTTCACCGTCGCAGCTTCCCTCGCCGGAATGCCGGGGCTCTCCCTCCCGTGCGGGTACACGAAGGGAACGACAAGCGCGCCCGGAGGATTGCCGATCGGCTTCCAGTTGATCGGCCCCCACTTCCGCGAGGACCTACTCTTCCAAGCAGGACATGCGTACGAACAGGCGACGGAGTGGAATACGAGGAAACCTGCCCTCCCCGCCTGACACACACCGCAAGCACATGGGGAAAACCGGACGGCGTTTATGCCGTCGGCGCTGTCATGCTCTTCTACCCCTCATGCACTGCACCGCCACTGTTCATCCCCGAAATGTCCGCTATGACAATCGCGATGGCTTGCGCAAAGTTACCCTTCTCCTTTGCTGCCTCCACCGCGAGCAACAGCCGGTGAACGGCTTGCTCCGCATCTTGTTCCGTCTGGACGACACGCTGCTTCACCAAGGATGTCACGGCATGAAGCATTTGTGGTTGTACGAAAGCAGGGATATCACAAGGAAATGACCTGTTGACCGCGATACAGGCAGAGCGAGCGACTTCTTCTGCGTGAAATGGAGAGCGTTCCATGGAAGGGAAAGGGCAGAGAAGGACGTTCAACGGACACTATCACGGTACATCTGCTGCGTGAGCCGGGTGATATCCGGTTGTTCACCACTTTGGATGAGCGCGACAACTCGCGTTTGAACATCGCGTGTAACACTGAGCGGAACTTCTTTTTCTCCTACTTTCGTTGGGACCTGGTTGACCTGCCCCTTGGCGATGACCTCTCTCTGCAATGACTTCGTAGTGTCCATAGGTGGAATAGGGAAGGAAACTGGACGCACACTCTAGCGCCCGCTGCGGGAGCGTCAATGATGTGGGAAATGGAAACGGTTTTTTACGCAGAGGGTAGCGACAAATTATCTTCTCTTTAGCGAAGGGATTGTCCGCCAAGCGGGCCGCTTCTCTGTGCAGGAAAGAGTTTTGATCGTCGGGTTAACGGTGGCTCCTGACCGGCGGAAACATTCTCGAAGATAACCTCATGCGAACGCATGCACGATGGCATGCGCCTCAACAGTACTGCCCGAATGGCATTCGCTACGGCTTCATTCAATGCGGCAGCGGTTCCGGAGCTTCTGGTTTCGTACATCGTAAAAAGCATCTCCACTTTGCCCCCAATTTCACTCGCTGCATTCTCTACATCCAAAGGTGTTGTCACTACATTGCTTTCCATCAGATCCCTCATGGAAGTATGCATCAATTCATGTATATGTATGGATGCACGTTGGGGGCAATGTCTGTCTACCGCTTCCTCGGCTATTGATTGGAGTTGATCGGGATGTGGATTGTCCGATTCCATGGAGAGAAATGGGAAGAGGATACCCACTCTAGCGCCCGCCGCAGGTGCGTCAACGAAGCGAGAGGGAATATCGGGAGAATCCGCAGAGGGAAGAGGCAATCTTCCCGTCCCAGACCGTTCTTACGGCTCCGCGTTTCTCCTGCGAATGAGGCCACGGCACGTTGCCAGGAAGCCGGGATGCTGGTACCTTGCCTTCGCTTCCACTGGGAAGCGGAGAGCATTTTTACGTCTTGCCCTGGATCCGTAGCTCAGCTGGTTAGAGCGCCACACTGTCACTGTGGAGGTCGCGGGTTCGA
>CAZCWV010000024.1:0-10318 GCA_964502425.1 uncultured Candidatus Peribacteria bacterium
CGGAGAGGACCACCAGCACGGGGAGTGCGGCGAGGAGGAGGGCCTGCGGGAGGGACTGGTCGTGGTGCATGAGAATGCTCCTTGATTGCGTCCAGCTGCGACGAAAAAAGGAGCGGATAATGTCAGAGGTTTTCCGGATAGTCAAATTTGTTACACATTTTTCCGCTATTTCCCATGGAACTTCTGATGCACTTCCTTCAGTTGCGGATTCGTCACGTGGGTGTAGATCTGCGTCGTAGAGAGGTCTTTATGCCCCAGAAGCTCCTGCACGGACCGGAGGTCAGCCCCGTTCCTGAGCAAATCCGTCGCAAAGGAGTGTCGCAGCGTGTGCGGTGAGGGATTACTCATGATTCCCGCCGCTCGCGCGTGCTTCTTCACGAGGTTATAGATGGAAATGCGCGAGAGGCGGAAGTTCTCGCCGGGAGGCATTTCATTGGTTGCCATGTTGTGGTTGCGGATGAAGAGCGGCTCCAGATGGTCCAGCCGGCACTCGAGGTAGTCCTTGAGGGCAGCCACGGCATTGTCGGACAAAAACACCACGCGGAGCTTGCCGCGCTTCCCCCGCACGCTGATCTCCCGCGTTTGGTAATTGAGGTCCTTGCGGTTCAGTGAGCGAAGTTCAGCCAAGCGGAGTCCGGTGGAGAAGAAGAGCTCAAGGACCGCTTTATCACGCTTCCCCTCCTTGGTGGACGTATCCGGAATCCGGAGCAAGCGGTCCAAATCATCCTTGAAGAGGACTTTGACCTTCCGTTGGTCTTCCTTGAACCGCCGGATGCGGTCCGGAGGATACACGTCCAGTTCTTCCTCCTGCACGAGGTAGCGGAGAAAGGCACGGAGGACGGTGAGGTGGTGGTTCTTGGTCCGAATCGCAAGCTCCTTCCCCTGCCTCGTCTTGAAATCCTGCAACTTGGCCTTGTACATCCGTACGGATTCTTTACCTATATCGCTTACATCCGAAAGAGGGGAGAGTGTCAAAAAGAGATCAAGGGACTGCCGATAGTTGCTCAATGTCAGCGGTGATTTATTTT
Organism: uncultured Candidatus Peribacteria bacterium; assembly: GCA_964502425.1. Classification (GTDB taxonomy): domain Bacteria; phylum Patescibacteriota; class Gracilibacteria; order Peribacterales; family Peribacteraceae; genus CAIKAD01. Next base: position 1,029 of record CAZCWV010000024.1, read on the forward strand.
CCTCGGCGCGGAGGTAGAGGAGGTACCGCTCAACGGATTGATCCAGAGGGGAGTGGGAGGACATGGACACCATTATATTAACATAATGCATTTTATGTAAATAGATTCTGTACGGTGTACATAAAGAGGGCACCAATCTCGCGAATCACGCTATACATCAAGAATTTTCTATCTGGAATCCCCTGTGCAGGGTATGTGGATAACTCCCATCCTTCTCTCCCCGCCAGGTACCCGATGCGCGCCAAATGGTAGCGGTCGCTAATCCCCACGACGGAGCTGCAGGAGCCCGTGAGGGGTTTTGTGTACCGGATATTCTCGACCGTAGAGCGCGCATTCGTCTCCGTGACGATAGCGGTATCCTCCACGCCCATCGTCAGCGCTACGTCACGCATCACTTCCGCTTCACTCAACCCGTACGCATCCCCTTTCCCTCCCGTCATGAAGATCTTCGCAATTTTCCCTTCACGATAGAGCTGAACCGCTGCTTGCACTCTCCTCTGAATCCCAGGACCTGCATTTGAAACTATATTGCCATTATCGTCAATAGTCCGATGCACGGCGGCGCCGAAGACCACGGCGCAGTCCGCCGGCAGCACGGCGTTCCCCTCGAAGCCGGAAAGGACAAAGGACATCGTGAAGAAGACGATCCCCTCACCCAGGAGAACACCGATGAGGGAAACACCCAATGCGAAGCGGCGACAACGTGGCATCGAAGGAAGGGTACGCAATATCGGAGTGGACTCCAAGTAATCATGCACATTGTTCCATCGCTCCATTGTTCGCAAGCGATTCGACGCCTGGCAACACAATGAGACAGTGAAGACGTGAAGAAGGTTACATCGCCACAATGGCGATGCTGGACGGAATGGATGGCAGCAACGTCCCCCAAGGCGGCCAGAGGTCTATTTCCGCCTTCTCCACTTCCGGGAAGTTATTGATGATGCGCTGTGCCTCCTCTTTCCGTAAACCCTGCACCCGTTCCCGAACCTTGCGCGCAAACCGCGCTCCGGACGGCGTGAGGGGGTCCAGAATGTACTGCTCGGTCGCCGAGAGTTCCGCGGTTGCTTTGATCCACGAGAGGTCGTCGGCGTAGTCGAAGACCCTCATCTCCATATGGCGGAGATCCACGGTGCCGGGGAGCATGTGCTTTTCCGCGCTCACGCGTTCTTCAAGCTCTCCTTTGACGATGGAGAGGATTTCCCCGGCATCGTATGCAAGGACACGGTGCAGGAGCGTGCCTTCTACGGTAATGGATGGCACTTGCTGATTGAGGAATTGGAGCGGCAGCACGAATCCCGAAAAGGTGGACCGCACGAGTTGCTCCTGCGTGAGCAGCCGATACTCCTTCCCGGCCATGAGGGCGACTGATTGGATGCGCTCCTCCACGAGTGTCTTGGCCTCCGCCAGGAGCTCGCGCTCCAGCCGCTTGCGCGCCAATTCAACGTCCTCGCGCTGCAGTATCGTCGTGTACGACGTCTTGCCGCCCGTGGCCGCACTCTTGTTCTCCGCATACACGCGCTTGCGGTCCTCCTCCAACAGCCCCGGTATTTCCCACTTGAGTCCCGCAGGCACGTTGCCACGCTCTCCCACCACTTCCCCGTAGAGATCCAAATCATCCGCCCGTGTCCGCACGGACAGCGACCCCTGAGCCGGGACCGTGATTCCATTGAGTGTGCGGAAAATCATGCCCGCTTGGTTGGTCAGACGAGTACCCTTACGGAGCGAGAGGGATTCCGGCAGCGGGTTGACGATCGTCATGGCCACCTCGGCGTTCGTCCCCGTAAAGCGCTTGCTGATCTGGTCGAATGCAAGGGAACGATGCAGGACGATATCAATGGCCTTCAGAGGCAACGTGCGAACGTGCGACGGCAGCTCGGTAGCGCCGGACTGCACGAGGAGGACATTCGTCGTCTGCGTGGCCATGTCCCCGCGCGCCCAGACGCGGATTTCCGCCGAAGGCAGGAGCCGGAAGATGACGAAGAGGAACAGCAGGACGCTCAGGAGGACCAGGCTGATGATGCGCACCCGCGGGAGGGTGAGGAGACCGGCGCTCTGGAGGCGCGTCCGCCACATCTGCCGCCAGAGATTGGGCGAAAACACGCGGAGCGCTTCGTCACGCTGCGGATGGTGCGCAAGAGCCTTACGCAGTTGTTTGGGGCTGTCAAAAACACGGAGCCCACGTTCACGCGCCTCGTACAGCACCTCGGCATTCCGCGTAGCAATTCGGATACGCTTCGAGTTGTTCGCGACGCACGCATCCAGGAATTTCGCACACTGCTTGCGTTGGACGGGATCCGAATCCTCCTGCAGGAGCAGCGTTGCATCCGCCGGCCCCAGCACGACCATCGCCATGCCCTCCGTCTCGGCAATGCGCCTGGCAAACTTCCCCCACGATTCCTCCTCCCGTCGGAAGAGCACCTGCACGGGCGCGTGATGGGCAGGGTCGGACATGGTTTGGATACTACCAGAGACAGGGTTGAGTGGCTGCATGGATCGTCCCACATCATTTCGATCATCCAATCTATCTCTTCAAAGCTTCGAGTGCGGGTAACTTCTTGCCGCCGATGAACTCCAGCATCGCGCCGCCCCCCGTGCTCACGAACGTGTAGGCATTGAGCGGGTAACCGTACCGCGTGTGAAAATCCAGCGTGTCTCCGCCCCCGATGATGGAGACCGAACCCTTGGCCGTGGCAGCGGCAATGGCCTCCGCGATGCGCTTGGTGCCATGGGAGAAGCGGTTCAGTTCGTAGTACCCCACCGGCCCGTTCCACACGATCATTCCTGCCTTGGCGATGATGCTTTTGTACCGTTCCACCGTTACCTTGCCGATGTCCAAGATGTTCATGTCACCCACGATATTCTCGATGGGAAGATCAATCTTCTGCGCGTCACGGGAAGCGGCGGTCGCTATCACGGCATCCCGCGGGACGTGTATGTCCGCCTTCTCACTCTTCTCAGCCTCCAGCATCAATTCCTGCGCCTTCTCCATGCCGTCTTTGTCGTACTTGGACGTACCGACGTCAAATCCCCGCGCGGCGATGAACGTGTTGGCGATGCATCCCCCAAGGAGGATGTCGTCCCCGCGCTCGAGGAAACTCTCGACCACGGGCACTTTGGTCTCCATCTTCGCGCCGCTGATGATGAGCACGAGCGGGCGCTTGGGATCCTCGACTACTTTGGAGAGGTGCTCCACTTCCTTCTGGAGCTGCAGACCCATAAAAGCCGGGAGGAGCGCTGGGAGCGCCACCATGGATGCATGTTTCCGATGGCAGTTCGTGAAGGCATCGTTGACGTAGACCTCCCCGAGTGCCGCGAGTTCCTTGGCGAATGCCGCGTCGTTCCTCTCTTCACCGGGTTCATAGCGCAGGTTCTCCAGGAAGAGGATTTCCCCAGGCTTGAGCTCCTTGGCCGCTTTCAACGTGTCCGCCCCGCGGCAGGATTCCGCAAACATCACCGTCTTCCCCAGGAGTTTCTCCAGGACGGGGACGATGGGCTTTTGGCTGAATTCGGGAACGGGCTTCCCCTTGGGACGGCCTTGGTGACTCAGGATGATGAGTGCCGCCCCCTTGCCAAGGATGTACTCCATCGTTGGCTTCAACGCCTCGATACGCGCCGTATCCATCACCTTCCCCCCTTCCATCGCCACGTCAAAACCAGCTCGGAGGAGTACCTTCTTTCCATCCAACTCTGCGTCTGCAAGAACGGGATAGTGAGGCATACTTCTTGGGTACTCAGTACAAGTGACGGGATTGTAGCATAGAGCACACGAAGGGTTGAATTTTCATCGGGATTTCAAAAGCGCGTAATGTGTAGCTCATAGATTCTGTCAACGTTGCACAAAGTATTAAACAGATAACAGTCAAGTCCCCTCCCGACCACTCCCCCACCTGCGGCAACTACAAACGGATGGATCCCCGGCATCTTCGGCATCGTCGGAATCTTCGGCATCGTCTATCATTCCCCTCGTGCTGACTCTCCTCCCCGCCACTCCCCTCCCTCGGTGATGCCACTGCTGATTCCTGCCGCTGCGTTGATGCTCTCCCTGATCGTCCATGCCGTCGCATTGAAGGTCTTCCCCCGTCTCGGCCTCCTCGATTTCCCCGAACGCTACGGCTTCACACGGGCGCGCATCCCCTACCCCGTCGGGATCGTCTCCGTCCTCCTCTTCCTCGCCTTCTTCCTCTTCCTCTCACGCTGGAACATCCAGACCGTGATGACGGCGCTCGCCGTTCTCCTTCTTGGAATCACATCCTTCATTGATGACCGAAAACCGTTGCCGCCGCTCCTCCGCATCGTCATCCAAATCCTCGCCGCCCTCCTCATCTTCCTCGGCGGCGCTCGCATCTACTCCTTCACGAACCCGTTGGAAGGGATGTTCGGCGGCCCCGTTATCAAGCTCGACGCCCCTGCCGTCACAACAGCCCTGTTCGGGACGCTCCCGCTCCTTTCCGCCCTCTTCACCGTGTTCTGGATCGGCCTCACGATCAACGCCCTCAACTGGTTCGACGGGATCCCCGGGCAAGTCACCACTCTCTCCACCATCGGCTTCCTGACGATCGGGCTCCTCTCACTCTCGAGCCGCGTCAACCAGCCCGCTCTCGCCCTCCTCGCCCTCACCCTCGCCGGTATCAGCGCCGGTGCACTCTTCTTCGACCTCCAGCCGGGGAAGATGCTCATTGGAGACACGGGTGCGATGTTCTTCGGCCTCATGCTCGGCCTGCTCACGATCTACTCCGGCGGCAAGGTGGCAACGGCCTTCCTCGTTCTCGGCGTACCGCTCCTGGACCTTGCCATTGTCATCGTCCGGCGCATTGTGAAGGGAAAGAACCCCATCAGGGGGGACGCGCGGGACGAGCACCTGCACCACCGGCTTCTGCTCAAGGGATGGTCCCGCGGCAGTATCATCGCTCTCACGGCGGGGATCGGGACGGTGTTCGGCATCTCCGCGTTGTTCATGGATACGGCGCAGAAGTTCATGGCGGCGGTGCTGCTGTTCGTGTTGATGCTCATGCTATCTCTGTACTCACGGCCAAAAACGGTTACAGGTTAGTACGTTGCAGGTTGTACAGGATGCAAACCTTGGTCATGAAATACTCCCAAATCCTGGAACCTGCTAACCTGTAACCTGCAACCTATGCGCTACCACCTCATCGTCGGAGCCTGCCCTGAGCGAAGCGAAGGGTCCCCTCTCCTGCCCAAGTTCTAATCAAACCATGCGTTATCACCTCATCGTCTACGTCCCCATCCCGGATGCCGGCCGTGTCCGCGATGCACTGACAAAGACTGGTGCCGGGAAGTTGGGCAACTACGACGGCTGCTCCTTCTCCTCCCGGGGCATTGGACGGTTCCGTCCGTTGGAGGGCGCACACCCCGGGATCGGTGAAGTGGGAAAATCGGAAGAGGTGGAGGAGGAACGGATCGAAGTGATGGTGGATGTCCCATCCGAGAAAGGACTAAGACCAGTCATTGCCGCAATCAAAGAAGTGCATCCGTACGAGGAACCGGCGATCCACGTGCTGCCGATGATTGAACTATGAGCACCGTCTTCATCTTCCACGGCACAGGCGGATCACCGGACGGCATCTGGATTCCCTGGCTCAAGGAACGGCTGCAAGGCGATGGCCACACCGTCATCGCTCCGGCGTTTCCCGACCCTGACCATCCCGTCCTGCAAACATGGATTGATCACTTCGAGCAGTTCCGGCCGCGCGTAGATGCATCATCCATATTTGTCGGCCATAGTCTCGGCGGCGCTTTCGCCCTGCGTCTGTTGGAACGGCTGGAACTACGGATCGCGGCAACGTTCCTCGTTGCTTCCGTCTCCGGCATTATGGGGAACGACATCGACCCGCTCGTCTCCACATTCAATGTCCCTCCGTACGATTGGAATGCCATCCACAACCGCAGCAGGTCCTTTTCTGTCATCCATTCCGACAACGATCCCTACATCCCTCTCTCCCAGGCGGAACATCTCGCCCGCAGCCTGGGAACGACCGTCATGCTCGTCCCGGGGGAAGGCCATTTCAGCACGGATCAAGGCTATACCGCCTTCCCGTTCCTCCTGGAAAGGATCACATCATCCTATCCCGATTGATGCGGCATACCGTCGTTCCACACACGAGGGTTGTTAAATATGTATTGCCGGATCCTGGCCAATTCCCCCGCATTGCGGATGATATGATCGTGATACCGTGCCTGCCATGCAAATTCTTCGTCCACCTGTGCACGTATACGTTTGGTACAGATGGATTTGAATTGGTTGATCACCGAACCAAGGGAATGTGCCGACCAATTCCGGCGATGATGCGATGAAGACGACAATGACCGCGCACATGGCGGCGGCGTGATGGTAATGATCCCATGCAAATGGTTGGGCATGACCACCCATGTATCCAACATCACGTTGGGACGAATGCGGGGCGTCTTCCTCCATTCATCCGCAACGATGGCACCGATTTCCGAAAGGCAGATGAACCCCCGTTTCACATAACCAAACCATGGATAACGATCCCGGGTACATACCGTGACGAAATAGGATCCCGATCCGGCGTAATTCCAGCCACGGCAACGGGCGGTCGAAATCCGGTATTTGCCTGCAAATAGGCCATCGGACGATTCGTCAATCATAGGAACAGGATATGGCACCGTAGAGACGCCCCGCCGGGGCGTCTCTACAAAAAAATCACACAAACACCGTTTTACCGCATACGTTTGCCGAATATTCGGTTCTACATCACTGTAGAACCCCCCTATCCAACCCCAATCCCACATGCCTCCCTATTCCCTATACGTTATCGGCCCGCCGAGGACGCTGCCGGGCTGCAGTTCCACCACCACGGTCGTGCGGCCGAGCGGCAGCATCTCTACCTGGGCCTTGCCGTTGCGGAAGTCGCGCGCCGTGAGGACGGAGGGGCGGAACTCGGCGCGACCGTACGCGGTACGCAGGTAAATGTCCTGCGTCGGCTGCGCGAACACGGCTACATCACCCGTAACGTCCTTGAGGAGAATCTCGACCGTCACCCACTCGCGCCCGGAGAAGGACCGCGGGTTGCGGATCTCGATGCCCACGTAGTCCCGCGAAGGAGGCGCGGCCACGGGAGCGGCAACGGACGACGCCACGCTGGAACTTGAGGACGAGGAAGCTACAGGAGGAGTGGGGGGGGTCGTTTCATCGCTCTGGACGAGGATCGTCCGCTCCGCCGCCAGGGCATCTTCCGTGCGGCGGCGCGCGATGCGGTTTTGGATCCTCTCCGCGCGGATTTGCCCAGGTGTCTTCCGTACCGCCTGCGTCGCTTCTTCTTGTTCCGCCACGAGCACCGGCGCGTACTGCGCCTGGACGTAGAGGAGCGGGTTCACCGTCGCACCGTAGCCCCGTTGCTGGTTCAGCCCGCGATCGATGGCCTGGGAGAACGAAAAGCCTGCTGCCCGCGCTTCCGCAGTCGTGAAGGTCCAGAAGGGATGAGGAACCGGATCACCGTTCGCATCCTTGTCCCGCTCGATCTGGAAGTGGAGGTGTGGACCGGATGCCAAGCCGCTCTGACCCGAAAGGGCAATCTGCTGCGCCTTCTGCACCACTTCGCCCTCGCTCACGTTGGCTGCACTCAAGTGTGCGTACACCGAATAGAGCGTGGTTAATTGCGAAGTGTTGGATGGATCGGGGACGTTGGGATGCCGGAGGACGACGTACGTCCCGAAGCCGCCGCTATCCTCATCCACCCGCGCGACGACACCGTTCATCACCGCCTGGACGGGCGTCCCCACCGGTAAGCGGATGTCCACGCCGGGGTGGCTCCCCTGCCCTTCCAATCCCGTCGCGTAGGATCCCATGTACCCAATAGAGAAGAAAAGCTGATCCTGCTGCTGGGCATCGTACCGTGGCAGAGCAATGAGCGTGCCGGATGGCACATCGCGGAATGAGCGCAACCCCTCGCCGTACAAAGACCACTGATGGAAATCTGGTATCCTCTGAACCGGCGGGACTGTCCCGCTATAGACAATGAGACTATCATTCTGTTCGCCGAGCACGGACTTCCAGAATACCCTCCACCCATGCTGTCCCATCATATTGCCCATCACGAATGCCACAACCGAGAGTACTGCGATCCAGAACGAGAGGCGCTGCGAAAGGTAGTGCATCGCGTGCGGCTCTCTATGACGATGGATCGGCCGGCTGTTGAACTTTTTGCGTTTCTTACGGGGCATGGGTGGTGGTGTTTATTGGTATAATAATAACATTTTACTACCTATATGTCAATAATCGAATCCTGCCAAATATTGCTTCCCAAACACGAAAACACGGTTGCCGCTGGCCGTTTCTTGTCCAAATCCCTCTACCGGATGCCACTGACGATTCTCCTCTCGGGCGAATTGGGGAACGGTAAGACGACGTTCTTCCAGGGGCTTGCAGAGGGCCTGGGCGTGCGGGGCCACGTGACGAGCCCCACGTTCCCCATTGAGCAACGCTACGTCACCGAACACTGGGGAGACTTGCTCCATATCGACCTGTACCGTCTCCTTCCCGCATCCGCGCGCGAGATCGTGGCGACAACGGATGACCACTCCGGTATCCGCTGCATCGAGTGGGCCCAGCGTTTGGATGTGGATCTGGAGCAGTGGTTCCCCCACAGCATCGACATCCTCTTCAGCGAAGATGCTTCCACCCGCGCCGGCGGCAGGAATGGCAGGACCTTGGAAGCCACATTCCGCGATATTCGCCTCCCCTCCCCCACGGATATCGAGGGTTGGCGCAAGGAAGTGATGCTCCCGCCATGGATCGTCGCCCACTGCCACGCCGTCGCTGACCTCAGCCGCACATTTGCCGGAGCCCTCCGCAAGCACGGGATCCCCGTACGCACCGAAGCGCTCACGGCCGCAGGCGAACTCCATGATCTCCTGCGCATCGTGGATCTTCGCCCCGAGGCAGCGCCCAAGGGATCGCCCACCCCTTCATCGGAAGAACAAGCCTGCTGGGAGAAGTGGCAAACCCTGTTCGCGGACCTCTCCCATGAGGAAGCCGTCGCCACCTTCCTTCGCGAGCGAGGGTACGCCGAGCTGGGAGACATCGTCGCGGTGCACGGCCTCAAGCTCCCCTCCCCCCTCCGCGCCACCACCGAGCAGAAGCTGCTCTTCTACACCGATAAGCGCGTGAAGGAAGACAAGGTTGTCTCCCTCGAAGAACGCTTCCGTGACTTCCGCGAGCGCTACGGCAAGGGAAAGGAATCCGACCGCTCCCGCGTGTGGTATGAAGAGGCGCAGAAACTGGAGAAGGAGCTGTTCCCAAACGGTGTGCC
>CAZCWV010000024.1:10418-12824 GCA_964502425.1 uncultured Candidatus Peribacteria bacterium
AACGAAGTAACGAATGAACGAATCAACGTTCGCTCCGAGTCCACGATTACAGCCTCCAAGGGATGATTTGTTTGCGCAGGATCATCAACACCGTCTTCGCCCCTCCCGCGACCAAGCGCGGTGACGCCGTGAGCAGAAGGATGCCGGCGATGATAATGAAGATCCCGATCGTCTCGAGGGAGCTCAGCGGTCCCTTCCGGTGTTTTGGCATTTTTAATCCCGTGAGGTGCCGCACGAAGCGAAGGAAGATCGTCAACTTGGGTACGAGGAGCCCGAGACCAAGCAGAACAGTCCACAGAGCCAGGTCCACGGTGCTCCCCGCGATGAATCCGGGCGCGTTAGAACCGAACACCGCCAGGTTGAGGCCGATGACGAGCAAAACGAAGTCGAGGATGCTCGCGCGCATCACCCCCCACAGCACCCGCCCCTGCTTTGTACCGTTAGCAGCCCAAAGAGCGGCATCCAGACTCAGGCGTGCGGCGAGGAGAATGGCGAAGAGACCGAAGTTGCAGAGTGCGGCCACGATGGCCGCCATCACGAAAAGCCCCGCCTGGAACGCCGGAAGATCACGCAGGACGGTGAGGGAGTTGTGAAGGGGAGAGAGTCTCCGCATGTTGTAGTATATTATATCACTTTTTTATATATTTGTCTAATCCCAACTTTCGGCCCAACTTTCTCCTCTCTTCCTTCAAATTCACTGTCGAATGAGCATATGAATTTTCGCCAATCTCCCCCTCACCTCCCCCTCGAATCCACGATCCGTCGGCTCGTAGAAATTCCGGGGTGTCATCCCCACGGGGAAGTACCGCTCCGAAACCACCCCGTTTGGGTCATCGTGCGGATACTGGTAGCCCTTCCCGTAGCCCTGATCCGCCATCCCCTTCATCGGTGCGTTGCGGAGATGGTTGGGAACCTCGAGCGACGGCGCGGATTGCAGCGCGGCCTTCACGCCGCCCATCGCGTTCTTGACGGCATTGCTCTTGGGCGCCTGGCTCAGATAGACGCACGCGTGCGCAAGGAAGTACTCCCCTTCCGGCAGCCCAATGAGCTCAAAGGCCTGCCACGCGGCAACGACGACCTGCAATGCGCGCGGATCGGCGTTGCCCACGTCCTCGCTGGCGAAGATCGCCATGCGGCGGAAAAGGAAACGCGGGTCTTCCCCGCTCCCGATCATGGAGAAAAGCCACAGGAGCGCGGCGTCCGGATCGCTCCCGCGCATGCTCTTGATGAAAGCGGAGACCACGTTGTAGTGGTCCTCACCGGACTTATCGTAGCGACGGTTCCGCTCCGCGAAGAGCTTCTGCGCCTGCGCCAGACCGATCTTCTTCCCTACCGTCATCACCGTCAGTTCCAGCGCATTGAGCGCCACGCGCGCATCGCCGCTACTCACCGTGGCCAGGTGCCGCAGCGCCTCGTCGCTCACCTTTACCTTGTCTCCGTAACCCCGTTCATCGTCGAGGGCGCGGCGGAGGATCACGAGGATCTGCTCGATGGCGAGCGGCTTGAGCAGGCACACACGCGAGCGGCTGACGAGCGCCTTGTTGACGTCGAAGTAGGGGTTCTGCGTCGTGGCGCCGATCAACGTGACCGTGCCGCTCTCCACGTACGGCAAAAGCGCATCCTGCTGGGACGTATTGAAGCGGTGGATCTCATCGACAAAGAGGAGGGTCCGCGTCCCGAACGTTTCCTTCAAGCGCGTGGCCTCCTCGCACACCGCCTTGAGGTCCTTGACCCCGCTCGTCACGGCGTTGAGCTGCACGAAGGTCGCATCCGTCGTCTCCGCGATGATCTTCGCCAGCGTGGTCTTGCCCGTCCCCGGCGGCCCGGCCAGGATCACGGACCGAAGCAGATCGCTCTCGATCGCCGCCCGCAGCGCGGTTCCCTCCCCCACGATCTCCTCCTGCCCCACGAACTCCGCGAGCGCCCGGGGCCTCATCCTGTACGCCAAGGGCTCGGCTGCCTGTGTTAACGCAATGTTGGCTCCCATAGGCTCATGGAAAGAGTAGCTGACGAGAGGGGCTTTACACAGGGATTCTCCACAGTTATGTTTATCCCATGGATGTTATAACGATCCATGCAGGGTGCAACCTCTCCGACGAAGAATTCAATGACGATACTTTGAAGACCGCGAGACTTAGGGACATTGAACAGATGATTGCACATGCACATATTGCCGGTCTGCAGAAATCTACAATGTTGAATAGCGTCTGCATTCTTGTGTGCAAAGGGTCTTCAGAGGCACTCGATCGTTTGAAAGAATTATTGGATGAGAATCAACTCTCCTACGAGGAAGAATGTCCGCGAGAACCGACGATCCGGCCAGCCCACTTTTGATACCAAGAGAAAGAGGAGTAACTCAATGACGACGATGGTATACGCAATACTCAATACCCAATACGCAATACA
>CAZCWV010000025.1:0-12561 GCA_964502425.1 uncultured Candidatus Peribacteria bacterium
GGGGGGAGCCGCAGAATGACGTCTGCCATATCGATGTGTCAGATCGGAAACGTTTCGTCGTACCTTGTCCTGCTCAGAAAGCATCGGAAGCGGGTCCACGGCGGGCTGACGTTGCTGCTGGGCATCCGGCGCTGGTGGCAATGCATTGAGAGTGCCGGAGGGTTGTTCAGGATTGGGGGTACGCATAGCAGATCCAATACTATCGCTGTTTCCTGCCTATCGTCAAAAGGAAGGTGTCATTCTACTTCATCAACCCCTTCAATTGCTCGAGGGATACGCCATTCGGCAACTGAATTTGTGTTGCCGCCGCCGCGGTCTGCTTGGCGGTTTCGGCTGCGATTGTTTGGAGGATCTCGTTGAAGTGCTGCGTGGTGTACCAGGCGGCGTAGAGGAACACGAGGACGGGGAGGATGGAGATGATCCCCCGAAAGAATCCGCCCCACGTCCGCAGCTTGTCGCGGCGGTCGAGGTTCTTGAGATGGACGAGGATGGCGTCGAGCTTGTCCTCTTGCGTGTTTGGGGTCATGGATGGATGGGGAACGTATCGCGCATAGCGTATCAAGTATCCCGAATGCTTGCGCTATACGAAATTCGAAATACCAGATACGAGATATAATCAAAATCCACGTTTCCACTTCCGTCCCGTCTCAATAGCCCACGTGAGCCAGTATTGCTTCGTGAGCGGGATGTCCATGCAGTGGGAGAGCTCCAACAGCGCGCCGCCGAAGCCCGTCTTAAACGTCCGGACGCCCGCGAAGGGGTGCTTGGCGACGCCTTCGGGGGAGACGCCCCAGAAGTTGTACACGCGGTCTCCCCGCTTGAGCGCGTCCGCGATGGCCGTCCATTGGAGGAGGTAGCTGGCGGGGATGTTCTTGTACTTGAACGTGCTCGCGCCGTGGTGGTAGCTCGTCTCCCCGGCCACGCGCATGTGGATGGAGGAGGCGATTACCTCGCCGCTGTAGCGCGCCAGGTAGAGGAGCACCTCGCCCCGGAGCGCAAAATGGTTAACCTGTGCGCGGAAGAACGCGTCGCCGTAGGGGACGAACTTGTGCCGCTTGCGCGTCTCCTCGTGGAGGCGGAGGAATTCCGGAAGATCACGCACGGGGTCGTCGGATGCCTGCACGGTGACGCCCTCCTTCTGCGCCCGCCGGATGAGGTTGCGGGCCGTGGAGCGCATGCCCGCCAGCAGTTCCTCCTCCGTCCGCCTGGCCGGGATATCTCCCACCGTTTCTCCCCAGGGGTCCGGCGTCTCCAACGGCAAGTACCACAGGTGCTCCGCCAGGAGGTGGAGGGGGGAAGAGCGATAGGGTATTGGGTATTGGGTATTGGGTATTGAGGAGACGGGCCAAAATGGGCTCAGGCGGATGAAGGCGCAGCGGTGCTGTACGGCGACGTCCTTGAGAGCAGCTAGCACTGTTGGGAGATCGGACATGCGTTCCAGGACCGGGCCGTATTGCACCATGAGGTGCTTGCCCCGGCGCGCCGGCACCACGATGGCCTGGCAGATGCCCGTGATGCGTCCGTTGTCCGAGAGGGCAAGCCGCACCGGCTCCTGGCCGAGGTCCCGGTACACCTCGCCCATCGTCCAGCTCTGGAGGAACGGGCGGTACTGCTGCGACGCGAGGAAGGCATCCCACGCTGTCGGATCTGTGGCGGGGAGGGGGGAGAGGGACATGGATCGTATCTTACAGGTCTTTCCCTGCTGATACCCGCCTGAAGTTCCACGCGAAAAAGCTCCTGGCAACGGGTGCCAGGAGCAGATTCTTTGACAGGAGCATCGTCACGCGCTTCGATCAATCATCGAAGAGGAGGTCGGCGGCGGCGATGGCTGCAGAACATACATCGTGGCCATCCAACGGGGGGGTGAGCACGCCACTCGCCTGGATCAATGTTCCTTTCCAGTAAGGAACAAACGTTTCAACATTCTTTCCATGTTCAATGACGTTCTTCAGGCGCCCCGTGATGGTCAAGTGCGCGTGCCTTGGAGAGTCTGCAACGGACAGGCAGAGGTTGGTTCCGTCTGCACAGCTCCAGGTGAGCTTCCACGCTTCTGCACTGCATTGTACGGATACGCGTTGCTCCTCCATTATGCCTTGTTCCGCATCTTGTACGAGCGAAAGCATCTTGGGGCACGTTAGACGTTCAATTTGCTCAGAAGGCATGACATCAATGCGCTCTGCGAGCTTTTGGAGATGCATGCCGCGATCTCCGGCCGTGAATGCCCAGAGGAGAAATTCAAGCGGTTGGCTTCCTCTGGTCGTTACAGCAACCATCTTTTTCATGTTTCGTTCCCTTCGTGATAGGTGATGCGTAGTCAAAGACCGGCCAGAACCAAGGATGGATTCTGGAAGTGTGACAATATCATCGTACTATTCATATGACAAGGATGAGATGAAACGCTCACAGAAGCGGAACAAGAGCTTTGATTACACGTTCCGCATCCCTTTCCGTCATCCCCGGATGCGTCGGCAGGGTCAAAATCTCCTCGCACGCTTCCTCGGCCTTGGGATCCGATCCCTTCCGGTAGCCCACCTGATCAACCTGAACGTCAGCGGGGCAGACGACGCAACCCGTCCAGCCGTCGTAGAGGTGGATATTTTGTTTCTTGAGTTCCCGCCGGATCTTCTCGGCATCCTTGGTAAACAGTGGGAACTTCTGGAGCGGCAGGTCACTTTGGAAGCCGTGGAGGACGGGCCAGCCGTGCCGCGCGCAGGCTTCCAGGAACATCCGAGTGATCTTCCGGCGGTGGTCGTTGATCTGCTGCAACTGCCGGAATTGCCGGAGCGCGAGTGCGGCGCAGGGCTCGGGGATGCGATGGAATGTTTCCGCTTGCTGGCCGTGCTTCTCCTCCCCGGTGACGATGGGGACGAGGAGGCGGAGCTTCTTGCAGAGCGCCAGGAACGCCCTGCCGACGCTGCCGTAGACGGGGCGGGCAATGGCGTAGAGCAGGGGATAGAGGAGCAGACGGAAGACCGTCCAATGGGGGAGTTCGGTTGCGGTCTGCTCGTGCTCACGGGGGGCTACGGCCAGCGGCGGAAGCTGAAAGTGCTCGTCCATCTTCCCTTTGATGAGCAGCGCGCCGCCCGTGATGCCGGAGATCGCCTTGTCGCGGCCGAAGCTCAGGAGGAGGGCGTCACCGTACTGGCCGATCCCCTCCGGTCCCGATGCGTCCGGGAGGATGTGGGCGCAGTCTTCAATCAAGAGGATACCGTGCCGGTCACAGATCTCCCGCAGCGCTTCCAGGGGAGCCGGTATGCCGAAGGTGTGCTGGCAGATCACCGCTTTGGTCTTGGGCGTGATGGCTTGCTCGAGCGCGGCGGGATCCAGGCTCAACGTGTCCTTCACGATGTCCCCGTAGACGGGGACCAGCCCCGCCGCTTGGATAGCGTTTGGGACCACGACGCAGGTGTAGGCCTGGATGATCACCTCATCCCCGAGGGCGAAGTGCGGGGAGTGAAGGAAGGCCAGGAGGGCTTCGCGGCCCGAGGCGAAGAGGAAGGCCGTGCGGCCGAAGCGGTTCTCCAGCGCGTTCTTCAAGCCGATCCGTTCCATCCCCCTTCCCTTCCAGCCGCGGAAGATCCACGCCAGTGCCGCGCGGACGGAGGGTCCGTCGGCCAGTGGCGCGAACGTGTGGTGGATGGGGCGTGTCATAGACAAGGTTGGGCGGAGGAGAGCGGGGATCGTAGGGGCGCACCGAGGGGGCGTCCTGTCATTGTTGGGGCAGTAACCGTCCGATCGTTGCCGGTGACATTCTCCCCACGCAGACGAGGAGGGAATCGGGCGGGATGGGGACGGTGTTCTTGTTGAGGACGGTGATGGGCTTGCCGAAGCCCTCCGTGAAGAATGAG
This sequence comes from uncultured Candidatus Peribacteria bacterium, assembly GCA_964502425.1. GTDB lineage: Bacteria > Patescibacteriota > Gracilibacteria > Peribacterales > Peribacteraceae > CAIKAD01. Next base: position 3,849 of record CAZCWV010000025.1, read on the forward strand.
GCGCTCCTCCTATCTAAGAAGATGACGTTCTGGAAGACCTCTGCAGCAAGCGCGCCCAGTTCCCGGTGCGTCCGCTCGTGCTCTTCGCCCAGTTCGATGATGCCGTTCGTGAGGAGGGTGCGGTGCGCGAAAGGCTGTGACTTGGCCCAGGCGATGGCGGCTTTGAAGCTGGTTGCGGACGCGTTGTGGGTGTCGTCGAGGATCGTGATGCCGCTTTCCTGCCGCACCTCGAACGTGCGGTGCGGAGGGCGAAACGTCCGCAGGCGCTCCGCAATGGCTTGCCGTGCCATTCCCAGATGCTCCGCAACGGCGATCGTCAGCAGTACGTTGACCACGTTGTGCGTCCCGTGCAGCGGGACGGCGAAGGGCACCTCCCCCACGGCGAAGCGGATGCCCGTGGTCGTTTCCTCGATGTCGTATGCCTCCAGGTCTCCCGGACCTCCCGTTCCCACGACCGTCACGGGACAGCGGCAGAACCGCGCCATCTCCCGGCAACGTTCACAATCCCCGTTGAGGAAGGCATGCCCGGTCTCCGGCAGGGACACCAGCAGTTCACCCTTGGCCTTGATGAGGGCTTCCTGTGACCCGAAGAGCGCGAGGTGCTGCGAGCCGATGAACGTCACGATGCCGATGCTCGGCCGCACGAAGGCGCAGAGCTCGGCCACTTCCCCGGCGCGGTAGGCACCCATCTCCACGATGAGCGGCGTGCCCTGGGGGAGGGGATCCGTGGGTAGATGTTTGAGGATCCACTGCGCCACGCCCACCTCGCTATTGACGTGCGCGGGGGTGAACATCGGACCTCTATCCCCCTGGCCTCCTGCTCCAGATCCCTCTCCCTGCTGTCCGCCCTCACTCGATGGGGAGGGGGGGACGAGGTTTTGATTGTGCTGAGTGTTCGGTCGTACTTGGAGAATATGCGCCAGCAGTTCTTTCGTGGTCGTTTTTCCAACGCTCCCCGTGATGCCGATCACCGTTAGTTCCGGATGGGCGTCACGCCGCGTCTTGGCTTTGGCCATGATCTGCCGCTTGAGGGCATGGTCCACGGGGAGGAATGCGGCCCACGAGAGGGCGAGGGTTGCGGCTTGGAGGAGGGGCAGCACCGGAAGGATGATCCAGCCAAGAGGCACCTGAGACAGCAACCACGCCGCTGCGGCGTCCAGGATGAGCGAAAAGCCCACGAGCGTCTTGGCCTTGGAGGTCCATACCGGCATACGTTGCCTGCGGAGGAGAAATTGCGCCACGGTCAGCGCATCCAAGGCGCCGAGCGCCGCGAGGATGGGGAGGCTCGCCACTGGAATGACGACGAGCAGGAAGAAGAACGCCACCACGACCGCAGGGCGGATCTTCCCTCCGATGAGCGAGAGGAACGACCGCTCGCGCAAGAGCTCCTCCCGCAGCCGATCCGGCCGCCATTCCTTCACCTGCCAGAATGCGGCGAAGGTGAGGAGAGGGGAGAGGCAGGCGAGGAGCGTAAGGCCCGTGAGGAGAGGGGCGGCCATCGGGAGAATGATACCCGCTGCGGAGGGAGAGGTCAGTGGCTCGTGGAGAGTGGTGAGTGGATAGTGGCCAGTGATGAGTAGTGAGGGATAGGAAGCCAAAAACCAGCCCCAGGGGTCGGCTCAAGACCCTGAGGCTGGAATGCCACCACAGCAGTGGCACCGGAACAGACGTATCGCCTGTCTTCAGTACGATGCTACAAAGATAGAGAAATGTCACGTTTAACCGGTGCAATATCGTCCTTCCACGGGAATCATCAACGCATCTTCTCGCGGATGATTACCGCAATCTCCTTCGCTTTGTCCCGATGGATCCTATGTTTAACACGGGGAAAGAGGTGGAGCGCGCTCTTCTTGATCCTCTCGTGCATCAGCTTCCCATCCGCCACCGGCGTCATCGTGTCCTTGGTCCCCCAGAAGATGTCGGTGGGGATGGTGATATGCGGAAGGAGGGGCGTGAGGTCTTCCTGCGTCACGTTGACCATCGTCTGGCGCATGATGGGGCTCGCGTTCTCGTAATCGTGCACGCGGAGGAGCTTGTAGAGGGCCTTCTTCCCCAGGGTATCGAGCTGCTTGAGGCCGGGGAGCGAGAGGAGGACCTTTCCGGGCTTGGCGAGAGCCAATCCCAGCGTACGTTTGAGCGTCTGCTTGTGTCGTATGCCCGCGGCGGCGCAGAGGAAGAGGTGCTTGATCTTCATTTTGCCGCGATAGGCAATTTTGAGGGCGATCCTCCCTCCGTGCGAATGGCCGAGGAGGAAAATAGTGGTCAGCGGTGAGCGGTCAGTGGTCAGTGATGAGGCGGAAAGTGATCGAAGCTGTTTCTCCACCCAGCGTTCTACCCACTCTGCATAATCGGTGACCGTCCAGGGGCGCACGGGTTCCGGTTCCTTCCCAAATCCCGGCAGGTCCGGCGTGAGGATCTGCACATCGGCCCCACGGAGGGCGGCGCGCAGCTCCGTGAACGATTCCTTTGACCCGCCCCACCCATGGAGACAGAGAAGAATAGGTTTCATGATACGTAGTATAGAGCATTGCGGGTTGCCGTGGGGAGGGAACATGACGATCGTGCAATGGAAAATGAATGGAGATTCCGTCAGCAGGGAGTGCGCGGGGAGCCTTGTAATATGTGCAACGAATTGTGTACACTTTATTCTGAATATTATTCCTCTCTTTCCATGTCTTCACCCAAGCTCATCAATATCCGTGAATTCCGGAGCGATATGACCACGTTCCTCAAGGACGCGCAGGAGCGCGACATCCAATTCATCATCATGCGGCACGCGTCACCTGTGGCGCGCGTCATTCCGTTCGACCCGGGCACCACGCTCGAGGAAGTGATGGGTGTTAAAGCTGCGGCGGGAAGGATTGCGCAGAAGAAGCCGAAGAAGCAGCAACAGAAACCCGTGAAGAAGGGCAAGCGCGCGCGCAGGAAGGAGGAAACGGGAGGGCTGCGGAAGATGTTCGGGTTCTAGGCGGAGGAAAGAGTATAATGCATCTCCCGTCACCTCTTCACCTTTATGCTCCTCCCGCGGAAACTCATCTCCAGTGACGTGCATCCCATGGATTATGCCGAGTACGGCAAGGCCATGGATACGCTCATCCGGAAGATCGAGCAGTACACCAAGAAGACCGGCGTGACGTTCGACATCATTGCGCCCATCCTGCGGAGCGGGGGCATACCAGGCGCCATGATCGCCATCCACTTCAACATCGTGGCGATGCTGCCCATCCAACTCAAGCGCCTCCCGGGGTCCATGGAGCCGGTGGAGGTGATCGTCACCAAGCTCAACTGGGGCGTCCCCAGCAAGCCCACCATCCTCGTATGCGAGAACAACACCGGCCACGGTACCACGGGGCGCAAGGCCATGCGCCTCATGCGCAAGAAGTACCCGGACGCCAGGCTCTTCTATGCCACGGTCACCAAGGCGTTCGGCGGGCCGGACAAGCTGGAAGAGGCGGAGGAGTACTTCTACGGCGCCCTCACGGACGAGCTCTACATCGCCAATGCCGAGGACATCCGCAAGCACCATGTCCGTCCCAATACGTGTCTCTTCCCCTGGGAGATTCTGGAGGAGGAGGTGGGGGAGGCGAACAAGCTGAATGGGGTGGGGTGATACACTGTCCCCATGCTCAACGCCCTGTGGCACAAGGCCCATCCGATGCCCAAGAAGCCCACATTCAACGAGCGTGTCCGGTGGCATGAGGAGCATGTCAAAGCGTGCGGTTGCCGGGACATGCCTCCGGCAATCCGGGGGGCGATGCGTCATCGGTTTCAAGCCGAATGAATATGAATCCTATCCGTTGTTGTTCGAGCGCGAGAATTGCCAGCCGCGTTCGGTACATGCGTTTTCCAAAGCTGCCCAATCGACCTCTTTCTGATCCACTCCGATATTGAATCTCACACCACGACCTTGCTCACGTTCCAAACTGTGTGAATGAATGGCGTTCATATTGAGGCCAAAACTTGCGAGAAGAGAGGCTATTTGAGCCAGTAGACCTGGCTCGTCATTTTGCACGATGAGCGTGAAAGAACGAAGATTGAAGTTCCCTCTCGCTTCTATTGCAGTATCCGTCAGTGGGTTCATTTCTTTCCTCCATGCGCCCGATGGATCGAGGCGATTCACACTTTCTGTTGTGAAATCAATGAGGGCGGCACGATCAGAGCCGATGGTGGCCACTTGTTCCAAGGTGTCTGAAACGATTTTTGAATCCGCTGGCCGAGCGGTGAACGCAGTGCTTCTGCCATTATTCCGGCAGATACGTCTGGTCTTTGAATAGCAACACGACCCATTCCCATCTCCGTCATCCCGAAGTTCGCTGGGGCGATGTCGGTAATCTGGTCGAGTGAAAGGTCTTGTTCCTGCAATACCTTACCCAATGCATCAACGAGCGTCCGTTGCATGAGATGCGGAAGGAACTGCACGATGGCCATGAAATCGCCGTGACGCCGGAAGTCAAAGTGCCGTAGACGCATCTCCATCGTTTGGTAGATTGCTTCGGCATCATCGGTTGCGGGTTGTGCGCCTTCTCCAAGGGGCATGACAAGGACGTTCTGTCCGCGTGTGGGCGTTTCGGGTCGGACAAGAGGGTGCGTTGAGCAAGTGCTTGTCTCCTTCGAGATCTCCAATAGCATCTTTTCGAATGGCCCCTTATTCGAGGCGCAGTCGAGGACGTTTTTCCCTTCAAGCAGTCGTCTTGTTTCACCGAGAATATTGGGTATCTCAGTATCGGGTGCCGCGAAGAAAACGCTATCAGCGTGTCTGATAAGGTCATCACGATTTGTATTGCTCGTATCCTGTTCGATGACGCAAACTTCCGCACAAACTTGTGTTCCTGCCTGTACGATTTTCTCGCCCCATCCACGCCCGCCTCCGACAACGGTCAGCATTTTGCCGTCCAGAGGAGATAACTCAGCCATGTGAACATAATACAATCCATTGTAGATTTCTGTCAATATTGTCACACGGGCCATCATTCGTGCTATCTCACCGTGGCGGAAGTGGAAATGGCTTCGTAAGGGGGTTGACGTTGAAACAGCGCGACAGTTTTACCCTTCCCACTCTTGGACGTCAGTGAGCGCATACAGGAGCGTGTAAGCTTCCCACCATGGGAGAAATCGCATAGAATCCGTGCAGATGTCGCAGCGCTCCTGCCCACAGCGTCTCACCGAGGGGCTGAAGCCCTCGGAGAAACAAAAGGTGGAAAAGACGTTCTGTTTTGCGTGTAAACACCTCTCAGATCATCGGCGGCGCACAGGTTCCAGCTACGCGGAACATGGAACGGATGTCGCCTCCGTCCTGCGGGAGATTTCCACGGATTCCTCACTGCTCTCCGTAGCACTCCTCCATGACATGTTCCTCCTGCCGAAAGGTGAGGAACTTCTGAAGCAATCGGTACTCTCGGAGGAGGAACGGCGGCTTGCGAGTGCGATGCACGAGCTGCGGCGGCTCCATATCGACGCGAACACTAAAGACCTTGATAGGATCATCGCCGCCTTCTCCTCGGATGAGCGGCTGATCGTCCTCCGCATGGCGCACCGCCTCAACGACGTGCGCCGCCTCGACCGCTTCCTTCCCGATCTTCAGAACGTCATCGCCCGTGAGACGCTTCACATGTATACGAGCATCGCGGGGAGGCTTGGGATGCACGCATGGCGATACGAGATGGAGGAACTGTGTTTCCGGTTCCTCCAACCGGAGGTTGCCCGTGACTTGGAGCAAAGGATGCTTGCGTGCGAGTCACTCGATCTCGTCTGTCTTCGACATGCGATGCGTTTTCTCAATGACGGGATGGAGGCACAGGGCATCCGATGCCGTCTCAGCCATAGGATCAAGGGACTCTACGCCACCTACCGCAAGATGATCCTCAAAGACAGGACGTTTGAAGGACTGACGGACAGGCTGGCGCTACGTTTGATCGTGACGAGCGTTAAAGACTGTTACGCCGCTCTCGGCGTCGTCCACGGCCTCTTCCATCCGATCCCTGGGAAACTCAAAGACTACATCGGTGCGCCGAAGGAGAACGGCTACCGCTCCATCCACACCGTCGTGTATCCGTTGCGAGGCGTCACGGAGCAGCCAATGGAGATTCAGATACGCACGGAAGAGATGCACCAGGAGTGCGAGTTCGGCATCGCCCTTCATACCGATTACAAACACTACCTCTACGCCCTCCACACGAATCCAACGCGCGTGCAGCTTTTCCGCAATCTCCAAAGTCTTCGGGCGGAAGCGCGTTCCCCGAAGCAATTTGCGACTGCTTTGCGGACGTACTTCGACGAGGGGCATATTGCAATCTTCGATGCCAAGAACAACCTCTACCATGTGAAGAAACCCGTGACGGCGGAGGAGTTCGTCCGTCAAACGACGGGGTCGCAACGTGTCCTGCAAACGGTGCGGATCAATGGGAGGGAACAATCGATGCACACTCTGCTGCGCGATGGCGACACGTTGGAGGCACGATTCAGGAGGGAAGGCACTCACGCCTGACCACCCGTGGTGTCGTCGGAGGAGGCAACGAACCGCACACCCTCTCCATTGATGTCTCCTTCGAGTCTGAATCCTGAATCGCGCAGATAGTGACGCTGCAATCCCCGCACGGAATCCCTCACCTGCGCTTTCGTCCGCCCGAGATTCGAGAGGAGTGTATCCAAGGTAAGCGTGGAGCCGTTGACGACACTGAGACATTCCAAGATAACGAGAATATCCATGCGTCCGACACCGAGTACATGCTTTCCCGCACGTTCCCGCAGCCATGTCCGTTCGATGATTCTTGTCACGGCATCGAGGGCTGCCTCGGAGTATCTGCCAGCATCCCTGTCCAGTTTTTTGAGCAGCAGCCCCCGTGCCAAGGACTGAGGCTCCTGACTTTCCACTGTGATCATTTCAGGCACTTCACTTTCATCGGTGACATCTTCTTCCCCCGTTTGTGCCGCCTCCACATGCTCTGCTCCGTCCCGCTGCGTTCCCAATGCCGCAATCTCGTTTTTGAAATGCCGCCGCACAATGGGGGAGATGAGGCAATGCCGCAGCTTCTCCGCCTTCTCCTGTTTGCCTTTCTGCAAGGCTTTCCTGATGCGACGCACGAACTCGATCTGATCGCCCAGAATCCTTCTCAACGCCATCTCCTCGACCTTCCCGCGCTCCACCCACCGCTCCGCGCGTTTCAGTTTTCCTTGATCAATGAGGTAGAGGCAGTAATCGTAGGGGCTTTCACCCTCGTTCCGTTCGCGCAAATCTTGTGCTTCGGGCATAGCAGTATGGAATACAAATATTCGATGTACGTCAAGTGACTGACGCGAGGTAAGAAAGATGTTCAGAATGAGGACCTATATGGTGATGCGGGGTCGCATTCAGCATATCTTGTCATGATCGATTTGCAGTTGCCACCAGGTAGGTTATGTGGAATGCTGTTTGCATGAGTGGAGAGCAAAGTTCAGCAGAAACAGTGAGGAATGTTGAAATTCCACCGGCACTTGCAGAAAAGCTTGATGAGGTAGTTCACATGTCGCGCTACGGTCCATCTGAAACACAAGCTCGCAGCGAAGACTTGGTTGCATATCTTCACAAAAAACTCGCCGAGCAGTTCAGTGAATCTGTATACCATGCAGCAATGACAGGTCGCCTTTCCGCAGCTCACATGCAACGCCTACGAGAGACTGTGGGTCAATAATCGGAGGAATAAAACACTGTATGGTATCACAGGTTCCCAATCTCACTATCTTGTAGTGCTGGAGGTGGAAATAGCTTCTGTAAGAGGAATGGCTTTGAATCCAAAGGGTAATTTGCTCACTTACCAAAGGAGTGCAGAACTTTCATCGCTTTATCCCTCTTCTCCCATGGCACAAAAAGATGGTCATGATAGAAAGCAGAAACGGGATTGACTGAAATCCCAGCTTTTGCAAGTCGTTCGGTGATAGCTGCTAAAAAGCCAACAGCACTCAAATCTGAGTGAACAGTGAGGGTGATCATTGCCCACTGAGGCTGCACTCCTTCGCATATCGTTCGTGCAAGCTCTTGTCTAACAATAATGGTCATACCTTCCAATTCTCGAAAAACCATAACTGCTTCTTTCTGCACTGCCTCAGAAAATGCATCGGATGATGTAAGAAATACAAAAGCGCCTTCACGCATATCCGGCTTCATATTCTCTAGCAGGGTGCCGAGATTACTTTCGCCGCTCATGAACGCATTATGCTCCGCATATGACAATTACGTAATGGGTTCGAACAATCTACTTCCACTCTCCCCGAATCAGCTTCTCCTTCTTCACCCTGGTCCATCCCTTGATCTGAATTTCCCGCCTCCGTGCTTCAGATTTCGTTCCGAATGGAGGTGAAACATAGAGCAGCCGCAGTGCTCCCTGATCGCGTGAAAACTTCGCCCCTTCATGACGATTATGTGTCTTGATCCGCTTTTGAAAATCAGTGGAGATGCCGGTGTAGTACCTGCAAGTCGGTGCTTGGCCGATGTAAACGAACCACGGCATAGCAGGCTATCGTATCATGTTCTGTTTCTGTTTGTTGGGCCCTTCGACTCCCTCGCTGCGACTTGGTCGCTCAGGGTCATTCGCCTCGCGCACGGAGAAAGTGGCCGGAGTCCCGCGAATGCGGGACGACGACCATGAGCGAGCGCTCTAAGCGATAGCGAGGAGCGCGAGTCGAATGGTGCCACGGGCCGGGATTGAACCGGCGACCCCAGGCTTATGAGTCCTGTGCT
>CAZCWV010000026.1:0-12404 GCA_964502425.1 uncultured Candidatus Peribacteria bacterium
GTATGGTCCCGCGAAGGCGCTCACCAAGGTTATCGAGCTCAAGCGCGGCCTCTACGACGCCGCGGAGCCCGGTGGATTCACGAAGAGCATCGTGTACTTCCGCGGTTGGCGCGCCATCGAGCGCTTCGTCGAGCAAGGGGGCGATCTCCGGCGGCTCTACATCGGCAAAATCGCATTGGAGGATCTGGAGCTTGCCGAACAGATTCCCGGCGTGAAGAAGGCGAGTCTCATCCCGGAGTATCTGTGGAAATGATCGCGGCGCATCGAGTCGCTTGCATCCGCGTTCCTCTCTTCCATACACTCTTCCCGTTCCTCACCCTTCCTTCCATGAAGCATTCGTCTACGACCGCCAAGCTGCAGTTCGGGCTTCCCTTTGAGGCGCGTATTTCCCGTCTCTTCATCTTTCGCTCGCTCTGGATGTGCATCGAGGTCTGGGTGTGGTACGGGTGGGCGCTGATCATGTATGTCGTTACCATCGTTCACTTCCTGTACATGCTGTTCCTGGGACGGCGGCACCGCGGGATGTGGGACATGCAGATGCGCTTCATGCGTCACACGATTAAGTGGCAGACGTACCTGACGACGCTCAGCAGCGGAAGGCCGAAGTTCGTGGAGGATTGATACGGCTTCGCATGATAAAGAACATCGGTCGTAATGAGTGAATCATCACCGATATCGGTGGAGCTCCGCCGACATTGAGGATAGTGAAACCCCGCTCAATAATGATGTTACTATCGCAGCCAGATGCAGTTATTTCTTCTCCTTCCCTCCCTTCTTCTCCTTCTCCGCCGGAGCTGCGGCTGCGGCCGGAGCGGCGCCTTCCGCGGGGGCGGCTCCTTCAGCCGGCACCGCTCCTTCCGCGGCCGGCGTCGGGAGGACTTCCTCTTCCTTGCGTGGTTCCTGGATGCTGGCGATGACCGTCTCGGGCCCTTCTTTCACCTTCACGCCCTTGGGGAGATTGAGGGCCGCGACGGTGAGTGTGGCGTGGTACTCCGCCATGCCGGAGATGTCCGCTTCAAGTTCGTGCGGGAGGTCTGAGGGGAGACAGCGTACAGTCACGTGCTCGTGCGCGGTGATGAAGATGCCACCCAGGTCCTTGATGCCCGGTGCCTCGCCCGTGAAGCGGATGGGGACAGGCGCTTCGATCTCTTCTTTCATGTTCACGGCGTAGAAATCCACATGTTCCTCGCGGCCGGAAATGGGCTCAAAGCTGATGGCTTTGATGAGCGCGGGGATCTTCTCGCCGTCCACGTCCAATTCCACGAGCGAGCTCTCCCCTGCCTTTGCAAAGACGCGGTGGAGCGCACGCTCCTCGCAACTGATGCTCATATTCTTTGCATCATTGCCATATACGACGCACGGCACACGGCCGTCGCGGCGCATTTTCCTGGGCTTGGCGGCTGCATCACGAACCGACGCTTGGAGGGGAATCATATCCATAGAGCCGGATTAGGGTAGGGGACGAAGCTGTTGAGGTCAATAGGAATGGTGGGGTGTCAAGTACAGGGTTGTAGATGGGATGTTGTCGTACTTCTAAACCAGGAAAGATGACGCAATGGAGCATTGCTAGTATCGCAAATTCTGACCTGATCCAAGGGGAGGCTGCTGAAATCCCCACTTTCTTTTCTCAAGGCGAGAAAAGAAAGTGGCAAAGAAAAGCGCTCCGCCGCCAACCACCCTCCGTCGCGCGTTGTCTGCATCCCCCGAGCCGGTGAAGGCTCATGGGGTTCTCGTACCCCGGAACGCGCGACACCCCTTCACCCCCCATGGCGGCGGATTCGCCTCCTCCTAGTGCATGGTTAAAGGTGTATGGATGAGCACTTCGAGTACAGTTTAGTTCCTAAGACCACTTCCAGAAGTACTTGAACGCGCTCTGGAGGTGGATTCGTACGGTGCGTTTTGTGAAGAGCGTGAGCAGTCCTCCCTCGCTCAGACGGTGCTTGCGGTCCGTGGCGCGTGCGTGGGGGAAGTAGACGACGCGCCGCCCCGACCCCCACGCGCGCCGGCAAAAGTCCGTGTCCTCGAAGAAGAGGAAGAACCGCGTGTCGAATCCTCCCAGTTGCTCGTAGAGGTCCCTGCGCAGGAGGAGGCAGGCTCCCGCCAGCCAGTCGACGTCGCGCACGAGCGAGGGGTCCACGCCGTGCTGCAGGTACCGCCGCATGCGTTGCTTGAAGAGCGTGCGCAGCATCGTGCGCTTGATGAGAAGGTCGCTGAGCGTGGGGAAGGTCCGGTACGAATCGCGGATTGTCCCATCCGCGTGCACGAGCTGCGGCCCCAGAATGCCGATCGAGGGGTCCGCCTCCATCGCCGCAACCATCTTCTCCAAACTGCCCCGCTCCAGTTCGTTATCGGGATTGATGATGAGAATGTACGCTCCCTCCGCACGACGCTCCCCCATATTGTTCCCGTGGGCGAAGCCGCGGTTCCTGCCCGCTTCGAGGATTTTCACCCGCGGTTCATCCTTGAATGTGTTCCGGATGACGCCGATGGAATCGTCCTCCGAGTGGTTATCCACGACGATGATTTCGACGGTTTGTCCCAGTAATGCGCGCACGCACCGCACGGTGTCCTGCGGCGTGCGGTAATTGAGGACAATGGCGGAGACGGTTGGGAGGCATTCCATCGGTGCCTAGGATACCGCATCCATCTCTGGACGTATGTGAAGAATGATATACCATTGGCATGACCGAAGCGCGCGCTTCGGCATTCTGCGGCTCTGCTCTTTATAACAAGGAGAAGAACATGTCAGTCCCCCGTTATACTATGGGACTGGGAACAAAGCTGGCCATGGTTGTTTGCGCTATTATGGCAATCTACGTCCTGGCCAAAATATTGTTGCATTAGAAGGAGGTGAGCAATGAGCAAGCCTGCGTAGCCCGCTGCATCCGTGCAGCGGGCTTTTTTACGTATTGCAGAGCGGGTGGAAGTGAAGAGGTGAAAAATAATGATGGTGTACACAAATGTGTACTCATCACAACAACCCCGACGCCGTGTACAAGCCGACGGTCAAGACCGACACGATGGACATCAGCTTCACCCTCCTTCGCCCTTCGTCATCCACCCACCCGGGCGCCCGTCGATCGTGATCCGATCGGGGGAAGGCTACGGAGGGCAGGCGGGGAGAATCAGCTAAGCAACCCCTGCGCCGTATACAAGCCGACGGTCAAGACCGACACGATGGACATCAGCTTCACCAGGATGTTGATGGAGGGGCCGGAGGTGTCCTTGAAGGGATCACCCACCGTGTCGCCGACCACGGCTGCCTTGTGCGTGTCGCTCCCCTTGCCTCCGAGGTTCCCCGCCTCGATGTACTTCTTGGCGTTATCCCACGCGCCGCCGCTGTTGGCCATGGAGATCGCAAGGAGGACGCCGGCGAGCAGGGAGCCGGCGAGCAGGCCGCCGAGCGCCTCGGTGCCGAGAACGATGCCTATGAGGACCGGCGAAACGACGGCCAGGATGCCCGGCACGACCATCTCGCGGATCGCGGCACCCGTGGCGATGGACACGCAGCGCGCGGGGTCGCCCTGGGCGGTGCCTTCCATGAGCCCCGGGATTTCCTTGAACTGGCGGCGAACCTCCTCAATCATCGCAAACGCCGCGCGGCCGACCGCACTCATGGTGAGGGCGGAGAAGACGAAGGGCAGAACGCCTCCGATGAGAAGGCCGATGAGCGTGAGTGGATTCATCAAGTTGATGGAATCCAGACCCGTCGCCGTGCTAAAGGCCGAGAAGAGCGCTAACGCCGTGAGCGCGGCTGAACCGATGGCAAAGCCCTTGCCGATGGCCGCCGTGGTGTTGCCGGCGGAATCGAGCTCGTCCGTACGCTTGCGCACCTCCTCGGGCAAGTGCGCCATTTCGGCGATGCCGCCCGCGTTGTCCGCCACCGGGCCGTACGCATCGATGGCCAGGCTGATGCCGAGCGTGGAGAGCATGCCGACGGCGCTGATGGCGATGCCGTACAGCCCCGCGCTAAAGTAGGCGATGCCGATTGCGGCGCAGATGAAGAGCACGGGAACGGCGGTGGAGAGGTAGCCGAGCGCGAGTCCGCTGATGATCGTGGTTGCGGCGCCCGTTTGGGCGGATGCAGCAAGCTTTTGGACCGGCTGGTATTTCGCGGACGTGTAGTATTCCGTGAGCAGACCGATGATCACGCCCACGACCAGCCCCGAAACGAGCGCGAAGAAGACGCCGCTTGCCATCGATTCGGGCAACATCCACCGGCTCAGGAAGTAGGCGCCGACGATGACGATGCCCGAGGCGAGGAAGAGGCCGTTCTTCAGGACGCCATGCACGCTTGCGCCGTCCTTGTTCGAACGGACAATCGTCGTGCCAATGATGCTTGCTACGATGCCAAGGGCAGCAATGGCAAGGGGAAACGCCATGGCCTCCGATGCAAACGTATCCAGACCCAGGCCGATGAGCATGGCGGCTACAATGGAACCGACGTAACTCTCGAAGAGATCCGCTCCCATGCCCGCGACGTCACCCACGTTATCACCCACGTTGTCCGCGATGACGGCGGGGTTGCGCGGGTCATCCTCCGGAATACCCACTTCCAACTTGCCGACGAGGTCAGCGCCCACATCCGCGGCCTTGGTGTAGATGCCCCCGCCGACGCGCGCGAAGAGCGCAACGGAGGAAGCGCCGAAGCTGAAACCCGTGAGGGCCTGGAGGGCCGTTCCCATCGTGAGGTCCAACACCTGCACGAGGATCAAGAGGGCGACGGAGAGCCCCAGCACGCCGAGTCCGACGACGGAGAGCCCCATCGTGGCGCCGCTGAGGAAAGCGATTCGCAGTGCTTTTCCCAAGCCCGTACGCGCCGCCTCCGTCGTGCGGACATTCGCACTCGTTGCAGTCCGCATGCCGGCGTATCCCGCCAGAATGGAGCAGATGGCTCCCAGGATAAAGCTCCCGCCCGTAAGCGGCAGGAAACCCGGCAAACCCCCCCTTCCGGCAATTCCCATATCGATGAAGAGGTAGAGGGCGATGGCAACGATCGCGATGAACACGGCGATGACGCTATATTCGCGGCGTAGGAATGCCATGGCGCCGAGGCGCACCTTATTGGCGATGCCTTGCATTTCTTCCGTCCCCGCGTTCTGCCGGTTGATGGTGGCGTTGAATACGGCAGCCGTGACGAGGGCGAGGATGCCCGAGCCCGAGACCCAGAGCAGGACGCTGAGGAATGACCCGGTTGAAGCGGAGGGATCCATGGAAGAGTGGGGAAGGAGGAACGGCTCAACCTTCGGTGGAAGGCTGATTTCTCGCAGAGCGTAAGGGAGTGGTCAAAGAAAGGCAATGGAGGATGTTTTGTTGGTTGTTCTTGTTTTACCTCACCCCCTAACCCCCTCTCCTTCCCCGTGTCTCCTTTTTCGAGACATGAGGTAGCATTGATTCTTTCACCCCTTACACTCGGCACTTTGGGTATGATGGTGGCCACATGAAGCGCAAGACCGTACCAAAGAAGAGGGAAACTGTCGCTAACCAGCGGCTCACGACCCTCCGCAAGCGCGTGGCCAAGGCACCGACGGCGCCGGGGGTGTACCGCTGGCTCAACGACGAAGGGACGGTGCTCTATGTGGGGAAGGCGAAGAACCTCCGCAACCGGTTACGTTCCTACGTCACGAAGGACACGGCGGCGGGGCCGTGGAAGCAGAGCTTCCTGGGGCAGATCGCCGATTTCGACGTCACCGTCACCAACACGGAGGTGGAGGCGCTGATTTTCGAAACGAACCTCATCAAGGAGTTGCGGCCGAAGTACAACATCCTCATGAAGGATGATAAGAACTACATCTACGCCAAGGTGACGGTGCAGGACCCTTTTCCGAGAGTTGAAGCTGCCCGTAAAATTGAAGAGGATCCCACGCCGCCCGGCAAGAGCGCCGGGCTTCGCGGGACAGGCGGCGCCAAGTACTTCGGGCCGATGGCGACGGGCGGGGAGCTGTGGGCGATGCTGACGATGCTGCGGACGATCTTTCCGTTTCGGACGTGCGGGATGGAGATTGTGCCTGTGGGAGCTGTCAGCTCTGAGCGATCAGCCTTCAGTTCTACTGCGATGGGAGCTGACAGCTTAAAGCTTAAAGCTGAAAGCTTGCCACTCGACGTCATCTGCCGCCACAAAGACCGTCCCACCCCCTGCTTGGATTATCACATCGAGAAGTGCTCGGCGCCGTGCATCGGGCGACGGACGCCGGAGGAGTATTTTCGGGAATCCATCGAGGGCGTCATGCGGTTCCTCAAGGGGGATTACGAGAGCGTGCGGCCGGTGATCAAAGCGCGGATGAAGAAGGCGGCGGCGGACCGGCGCTTCGAGCTGGCGGCGCAGCTCCGGGACTATCTCGAGGCGCTGGACCGGCTCGAAGGCAAACAATTGATCACGGATACGTCCGGCGAGGATTCGGACATCATCGCCGTGGCGCTCCTCTCCGGCCGCGCGGACGTGGTGGTGATGCAGCGGCGCGGGGGACGGTTGATCGGGGATCGGAACGTCTCCCTCAGCGGCCACGCGGAGAATCCCGGCGACGTCCTCGGGCAATTCCTCCCGCAGTTCTATGAGGAGGGATCGGAGGTGCCGGAGGAGATCCTCGTCAACGCGCCGATCCCCGGCAAAGCGGCGCTCGAGGAGTGGCTCACGGCAAAGAAAGGCCGGAAGGTGAAGATCGTTCTCCCCGCGCGCGGGAGAAAGTCCCATCTTCTCCAGCTCGCGGAGAAGAACGTCCTGGAGAAGGCCCGCCAGCGGGAGGCCAAGTGGGAGGCGGAGAAGCGCAACACGGAGACGGCGCTCGCGCAACTGCAGGAGTTTCTCGCGCTCCCCGCGCCGCCCGAACGCATCGAGGGCTACGACATCAGCCACCTCGGGGGGACGGAAACGGTGGGGAGCATGGTCGTGATCAAAGGCGGCAAGGCGGCCAACGACCAGTACCGCTCCTTCACCATCCGCACGATGAAGTCCGGCGTGGTGGATGATTACCGTGCGCTCAAGGAGGTCCTTACGCGGCGGATCAGGCATTTGGTGGGTGGATTGAAGAGGGAGGAGGAACTATGGAAAGAGAAGGGGATCACGTTCGGGAAGGTACGGAAAGAGGAACAGGAAGACATCCTGCGTATCCATGAGAACTACTATCAAGAAATCAATGATGAGGATATCGATTTCAAGCGTTACATCGTCGCACGCCATGAGGGCAATATCATGAGCTTCTGTTGCATCGTGGAGCATGCGGGAGGATACAAGGAACTCAAGAGTCTCTGGGTCCAGCCGGATTATCGCGGCGCAAAGCTCGGCCAGTTCCTCATCAGAAAAATGCTTGCGATGCAGAAAAGAACGCCGAAGATCTACATCGCGGCGAAAACCGATCTCGTGGAATATTACGGCGCTCTCGGTTTCCGTCCCGTCCAGCGTCCACCGGCGGTCATCGCCGAAAAACATGAACGGGCGGCGCGGAAGAAAGGAGTCCCGCCGGGGGTCATCATGGTCTATATCGCCGCCGAACACCGTGATGACACATCCTTACAATCCAAACCCGACCTCCTCGTCATCGACGGCGGCAAGGGGCAGCTCAGCGCCGTTCTAGAGGTGCTCAGCACGCTCAAGATCGATATCCCCGTCATCGGCCTCGCCAAGCGGGAGGAAGAAGTCTTCGTCCCCGGCCGGGCGGATCCCGTTACCTTCCCGCAGGACTCTCCAGCCAAGTTCCTCCTCATGCGCCTTAGGGACGAGGCCCACCGGTCAGCCAACCGCCACCGCGAGGCGCGGGGAAAGAAGACATCCAAGGTTTCCCTCCTCGATGCCGTCCCCGGCCTGGGGGAGGAGGGGAAGAAGAAGCTCCTCCGGAAGTTTGGGAGTCTTTCCGGGATACGGGAAGCGTCGGATCGGGAGCTTCTTGAAGTGTTGAGCGCGCTGCAGGTGGGGGAGCTGAGGAGGCATTTTTCATGAGGATGCCAACGATGCCGACGATTCCGAAGATTCCGAGGATCGGTCGCGCATTGTGCTCTCGGGGATTGATGTGGGTGGTTCCTCGGCATCATCGGCATCCTCGGAATCGTTGGACTCTTCCCAAATTCTTTGCATTCCCCCATCCGTCTCCGTACAATGAGTCATCTTCCCCAAGCACACATGAAGCGTTTTTCCCTCCTCCTCGGCGCCATCGGTGGAGCACTCGGCGGTTATCTCCTCAGCAACGACAAGCTACGCACCGATCTGCAGCGCGCCAAGACCCCCGAAGCGGCTGCCAAGTTGCTCGGTAAGCATCTGCAGCAGGACGGATCCAAGATCGCCAAGGAGGCCAAGGCCTTCATCGAGAGCGAGGATGTGCAGAAGAACGTCTCGAAGATGAAGAAGTTCGCCACCAAGAAGCTCAAGGAAGCCAAGAAGGGGATGCAGGAGATGGTCAAGAAGGGCTCCAAGGAAACGAACAAGATGGTCAAGCAGGGCGTGCGGTCCGCGAAGGATGCAATGCGGAAGACAGAGGTGTGATGCGCATCACTGCGGTTCAACTTTCCTTCCGTTGGGATCCATCGGCGGTTGAGGGGGGAGGGTATCCATGTCTATGAGTGTTCCGCGGTACGTGCGCTGTTCTTCGGGAATGCCATAGTGGTCGGCAAGGGCATCCAGGCCTTGCGCATTGGTGCCGCAGACATGGAAGAGTTCGAGGTCTTCGGGGTTGAGTGTCCCCATCTTCACGTTGTCCTGTACTTGTTGCAGGGTTCCGCTGAAATGATCGTCGTAGTTCATGAGAAGGATAGGGATCGGATGGCTTGTCCCGAGCTTGTTGAGTTGCTTGAGGGTAAGCACTTCAAAGAGCTCGTCGAGCGTGCCGAAGCCGCCGGGGAAGAAGACGAATGCCGTTCGATCCTCCTCGCGCTGCCGCATCCCCGCATCCACAAGCAGGACCTTCCGCGGACCGAAGAACCCGCACTGCACCACGTTCTCCGGAGGGAGGACCGGTGTGGTTTTCTGTTCGAACTTGGATTGGCCATTCTCCAGGTGAATCTTGATGCCGGCGATGGTAACGCCACTCTCGTTCCCCCCTTCGAGGGTCGATTGCATCAAACCCGGCCCCGCACCCGACCACATCGTGGAACTGAGAAGCATGGCGCATTCCCGGGAGAATTCGCGCGAGAGATCGTACCAACGTTCACCGGGGCGGGCTCGCGCCGATCCGAATGATACCACCCCCCTCCCCAGTTCTTTTATGAGACGGTAGCCTTGCACCAACTCCGTCCGCATAACCTCCGTGCTCCGTCTATTCTCTACTTCCTCTCGTGCTTGGCTGTGGGATTCAGCAAGGAAGCGTTGGTGGATACGGCGGAGGGCTTGCATGGCCGTCGAGCGCAAAGGGGGATCGAGTGTTTCCCGGATGCGCGTACGCAGCTCCCGGCAATAGCCGTGAGAATCAGGATTGCCAAGCCAGTTTGTGAGTTCTTCCAGTCCTTTCTGTTGCAGCTCCTGCGGACACGTGACCAATTCTTCCTGCACGATACGTTCCAAGCGCGTGAATGTGGACATGAGGTATCTATACGTATGGAGGATGCTTCGGTCAATATCCATTCTCTCTGTTTGATATTTTTGGCTTTCCAAAAAGGAAAGTTGCATCCTTGCCACCAAGGTATTTACCGGTAAGATATTGGGCGGGCTCCGGAAGAAATCCCCCTCGGACTGCCCATTTTCTTTATGATGATGAATCCCAAGAAACCGTTGGCCGAAGGGAAGGACAAAGCCCGCTTCATCATCGTCACGGGAGGGGTGTGCAGCTCGCTCGGGAAGGGGATTGCGGTGTCGTCTATCGGCGCCATCATGAAGGCGTGCGGGTTCAAGGTGTTCGTCCAGAAGCTCGATCCCTACCTCAACGTCGATCCCGGCACGATGAGTCCCTTCCAGCACGGCGAGGTGTACGTGACGGACGACGGGGCGGAGACGGATTTGGATCTGGGCCATTATGAGCGGTTCATCGATGAGCCCATGAGCAAGCTCTCCACCGTCACGACCGGCCAGATCTACCAATCGGTGCTTGGCAAGGAACGGCAGGGGGATTTCCTTGGCAAGACGATCCAGGTGGTGCCGCACATCACCAATGCCATTAAGGAACGGATGCAAGAGGCCGCCAAGAAGAGCGGCGCGGACATCATGCTCATCGAGATCGGTGGCACGGTGGGGGACATCGAGGGCGAGCCCTTCCTGGAGGCGGTGCGCCAGATGCGTGCGGAGCTGGGGGAGGGGAAGCTCTTCCACGCCCACCTGACCCTCCTCCCCTACCTGCAGGCGAGCAAGGAGCTCAAGACCAAGCCCACGCAGCTCTCCGTGCGGGAATTGCGGCGGATTGGGCTGCAGCCGGACGTGATCCTCGCCCGCGCCGACAAGAAGATCCCCGCGGAGCTCCTGGAGAAGATCAGCCACTTCTGCGGTGTGGAGCGCCGCGCGGTAATCCCCGCGGAGACGGTGCACTCCATCTACGACATACCGCTCAACTACCAGCAGTGCGACATGGCCCAGATCATCGCGGAGAAGCTGCACCTGGGCGACGTAACGCCGGACATGCGGGAGTGGGAGGGTGGCAAGAAGCGCTACCGGGACGCCGAGGAGGAGATCTGCATCGGCCTCGTGGGGAAGTACACGCACCTGGACGACGCATACCTTTCGGTGATCGAATCCACCAAGACCGCAGCGGTCTTCGCGGGGTGCAAGGCTTCCATCGTGTGGATAGACTCCGAGAAGCTCGAGACTGATGACCAGGAAGCGTGGGACCAACTTAAGTCCTGCGCGGGCTTGGTTGTGCCGGGAGGCTTCGGCAAGCGGGGGATCGAGGGGAAGATCCTGGCGGCCAAGTACGCGCGCGAGAACAAGGTTCCGTACCTGGGCCTTTGCCTCGGCTCGCAGATCATGGCCATCGAGTTTGCCCGCGCCAAGCTCAAGGACCCGCAGATCACGAGCGAGGAATTCGACGAGGAAGGGAAGTTCGGGAAGGACAAGTACGTGGTGCACTTCCTGCCCGGCCAGTACAAGGGGCGCAGCAAAGGAGGGACGCTCCGGCTCGGCGCCTTTCCATGCAAGCTCAAGAAAGGCTCCAAAGCTGCCGCCGCATACGGCAACGTCGATGAAATCTCCGAGCGCCACCGCCACCGCTACGAGTTCAACAACAATTTCCGCGCGAGGCTGGAGAAGGCGGGGATGGTCATCTCCGGCGATTCCCCTTCGGGCGATCTGATGGAGATCGTGGAGATCAAGGATCACCCCTTCATGGTGGGCAGCCAATTCCATCCGGAATTCAAGAGCAGGCCGCATAGACCACATCCCTTGTTTGCGGCGTTCCTGAAGGCGGCGGTGGGTGGAAAGAATTGAGTATTGAGTAATGAGTATGAAGTATTGAGGATTCCTCAATACACAATACTCAATACTGTATACTACTCCTGTGAGTCTAGAGCAGACTATCTACGGCATTCACTTCTCCAACCCGACCGTCCTCGCCTCGGGCATTTTGGGCATCACGGCGTCGAGCTGGATGCGCGTGGCGGCGCAGGGAGGGGCGGGGGGGATCACCACCAAGTCCATCTGGCTCAAGGAGCACAAGGGGCACAAGCCGCCCGTGATCATCTCCACGGAGCATTGGACGCTCAACGCCGTGGGCGTGCCGGATGCGGGGCCGGAGAAGGCGCGGGAGGAGATCGGGGCGTACACAAAAGAGAAGCCTGCCCCGTTGATCCTCAATATCATCGCGGAGAGCGTGGAGAACTACGCCAGCACCGCGGAGGCGGTTCTCCCCCTCCATCCGGACTTCCTCGAAGTGAACATCAGCTGCCCCAATGTGGAGGATGAGTTCGGCAAGCCCTTCGCCTGCAGTGCGCCGGACGCCGCGCGGGTCACCAAGGCCGTGAAGGCGGTTGCCGGCAAGGTTCCCGTGTTCATCAAGCTCTCCCCCAACGTCCTCTCCATCGCGGAAATCGCGCGCGCGTGCGCCGCGGAGGGCGCGGACGGCTTCACGGTCATCAATACGGCGGGGCCGGGCATGGCGATCGATCTGCGCAGCCGCCTGCCGATTCTCACCAACAAAGTAGGGGGCATCTCGGGGCCAGCCATCAAGCCATTGGCCATCCGTTGCGTCGCCGATGTCTACGCGGCCACGGAGGGAAAGCTTCCCATCATCGGCACCGGCGGCGTCCACACGGGTGAGGATGCCATCGAGATGATGCTCGCAGGAGCGTCCCTCGTGGGAATCGGGACGGCGGTGTGGAAGCGGGGGATCGACGTCTTTAAGAAGGTCTGTGACGAGATGACAACCTTCTGCGACGGGGAGGGGATCAAGGATGTTGCGGAATTGGTGGGGGGAATGCATCGGGCTTTGAAGACAAGCTGATTTCCCTTCTTTTCTTTGTCAGGGCGACAAAGAAAAGAAGCAAAAGAAAGCGCTCCG
>CAZCWV010000027.1:0-5386 GCA_964502425.1 uncultured Candidatus Peribacteria bacterium
CTTGCATTCAGTGCAGAGATGATTGAGGCGGAGCGGAGGGCTCGTGCCATTCTTGCTCAGTGTGAAAGGACTCGGTCAATGTGATGGTGTGTACCCTCGGCGAGGACGGACAGAGGGTTGAAAACCAGTTTGACTGACGTTTCTTCTTGGAAAATCCATTTGACGCTCCTTCTATTTGTATCTAAACTGCCCCAGCTTCGTTTGATCCCTTGGATCAGACGTCGGTTGCTTACGTTCGAGTCCGGCGCAGTGGTTCTGCCACTTTCTACCCGGACACTCGAAGAACCTCCAAGCGCTATGCAAGGTCTCATTGCCCGCAAAACAGGCATGTCCCGCGTCTTCCTCCCCAGCGGGGAGGCGGTTCCCGTTACCTATTTGCAGGTGGAACCCAACGTGGTGGTCCGCACGAAGACGAAGGAGAAGGACGGGTACGACGCCGTGGTGCTGGGCATCGGCGCCAAGCCGTGGAAGAGCCGCAAGGGGAAGGAGAACGTCCGCTACAGCGTCCAGAAGGAATGGAAGGTGGAGTCGCTGGAGGGGTTGGCGGCGGGCACGCAACTCACCTGCGAAATTTTCCCGGAGAATTCCACCGTCACGGTCATGGGCATTTCCAAGGGGAAAGGATTCCAGGGGGTCGTGCGCCGCCACCACTTTGCCGGCGGTCCCAAGACCCACGGATCGCACTTCAAGCGCGAGCCGGGTTCCATCGGGATGCGCACCAGTCCGGGGCGCGTGCTCAAGGGGCACCCGATGGCGGGGCACATGGGACATGAGACCGTCACGATCCGCAACCGTCCGGTGGTGGCCGTGGATACGGCCAAGGGCATCGTCGCCATCAAGGGGCCCGTCCCCGGACCGAACGGTTCCGCGGTGTTCATTACGAAAGAAGCTTCCCCCGCAACCGCCTAATACCATGACAATCGACGTCTACTCGTCCGCCGGCGCAAAGAAGGGAACGTGGGATCTCCCCGCGGAGCTCTTCGAGGCACCCGTGAACCAGGGGCTGATGCACCAGGCCGTCATGATGCAGCAGAGCAACCGGCGGAAGCCCATCGCGCACGCCAAGAGCCGCGGCGAGGTGGTGGGGTCCACGCGCAAGGTCTACGCGCAGAAGCACACCGGCCGCGCCCGCCGCGGCCCCATCCGCAGCCCGGTCATGCGGGGCGGCGGCAAGGCGTTTGGGCCCAAGAAGGAGCGGAATTTCCGGAAGGATATGCCGCGGGCCATGCGGCAGGCGGCGCTGCGCTCCAGCCTGTCGCTCCAGGCCAAGAAGGGCGTCTTCCTCGGCCTCGAGAACTATCCCGAGACGATAAAGACTAAGGAGGCGGCCACGCTCCTCGGCAAGTTGCCGGTGGAATTGGGACGCAAAATCCTCATCGTCGTCCCCGCGAAGCACGAGGCGCTCACGCTCTCCATGCGCAACATCCCCAACATCACGATGCTCCTTGCGTCGTACCTTAACCCGGAGGACATCCTGGCTTCGCGCCATGTGATCTTCCTCGGTGGCGCATTGGAGAAAGCTATGGAGGTCTTCAGTCGTCGGACGGTGAGGGTCAAGGCGCAAGCTCCCTCTGACGAGAAGAAACCGATGAAACCGAAGAAATCCACGAAGAAGACATCGGTGAAGAAAAAGACGACTCACAAGAATTCCACTCCTGCTCCTTCCCGTTCCTCGGAATCGTCGGCATCGCCTGCCCTTCCGAAGCTCGCAAGCGAAGGAGGATCTGATTCCTCTGCATCCTCCCAATAATGGACCTCTCCCAAGTCATCATCGGCCCGGTGGTTACCGAGAAGGCGGAGCGGCTCAAGGCCGCAGGCCCCCTCCACACGTATACGATGATGGTGAATCCCCAAGCCACCAAGATTGACGTGAAGAACGCGCTGTTGCGGTACTTTGACCTCAAGGTGAAGAGCGTGCGCGTGATGCGCATCCGCCCCAAGACCCGTTCGATCGGCGAGGGGCGCGTGATGGAGAAGCGTCACGCCGGCAAGCGCGTGTTCGTCACGCTCCTCCCCAAGAGTAAACCGCTCGATCTCGCTTCCTTCGCTTCCCACGCGAGCTGATCTCCCTCCATTCTGATTCATGCCCATTCGCACGCTCAAAGCAACGACACCCGGACGCCGCCAAATGACGGTCGCCGACTTCACGGGCCTCAGCAAGAATAAGCCGGAGAAGAGCCTCGTGCGCGGCAAGCAGCGGATCAGCGGGCGCGACAACAAGGGCCGCGTCGCGGTGCGCCACCGCGGCGGCGGACACAAGAGGTTGCAACGTATCGTCGATTTCCGGCAGACCATCCGCGAGGGCGTGCCGGGGAAGGTCCGGGCGCTGGAGTACGACCCCAACCGCTCCGCGCGCTTGGCGCTGGTGTACTACGTCGACGGAGCCAAGGCGTACATCCTGGCGCCGGAAGGGCTCAAAGAGGGGGACACGGTGGTGTCTGGCAAGCGCACCAAGGTAAAGGTGGGGAACCGCATGGAACTCCAGCACATTCCCGTGGGGTACCGCATCCACAACGTGGAGATGCAGCTGGGGAAGGGCGGGCAGATCGTCCGTTCCGCGGGAACGTCCGCCACGCTCATTGGCTTCGATAACGAGTATGCGCTCCTCCAATTGCCCTCCAGCGAAATCCGCAAGGTCCGCAAGGAGTGCCGCGCCTCCATCGGCGTGGTGAGCAATGCCGAACACAACCTCATCAACTGGGGGAAGGCCGGTCGGCAGCGCTGGCTGGGCCACCGTCCGGAAGTCCTCGGTAAGTCCATGAACGCCGTGGATCACCCGCACGGCGGCGGCGAAGGACACAGCCCCATCGGGTTGCCGCATCCCAAGACGCCGTGGGGCAAGCCCGCCCTCGGCGTAAAGACCCGCAAGGTGCGCAAGCCCTCTCCCCTCATTATTCGCCGACGTATCCACAAGAAAAAGAAGTAATATGACCTCTCTCCTCACTATGATTGGCCTGACAAGTATTCAGTATTCAGTATTGAGTATTGAGGATCCTCAATACTCAATACTCATCCCTCAATACTGCTTCGATTCTTCCTCTGCTTCCTCTTACTAATCATGTCTCGTTCCCTCAAGAAAGGCCCCTACGTTGATCCCAAGCTCTTCAAAAAGGTGATGAAGATGGTCGAGGCGCAGGAGAAGAGGATCATCAAGACCTGGGCGCGGGATTCCGACATCCCGCCTGAGTTCGTAGGATTCACCTTCGCGGTCCACAACGGCAAGGACTTCATCCCCGTGTACATCACGGAGCAGATGGTGGGGCACAAGCTCGGTGAATTCTCCTGGACCACCAAGTTCAAAGGCCATGGCGGCAAGGCCGCAACAACCGTTGCCCCCGCTCCGGGCGCGACAGCTCCGGCTGGAGGAGGCGCTCCTGCTCCTGCTCCCGCGAAATAATTCCTCCTTTCTTTATGAGTTTATACAATGACATTGTCGACTCCTTGCAGCCTGGAGCGGAGGTAGTACCGCAAGAGCAGATGCTGCAGTTGCGTGATGCTGTGAACGATTTGGCCGGATACCAGATTGTCCCTTCGAGCGGTTCAGCTTCGGAGATGATCCAATCGATTCTCACGGCATTGCAGGCCATCAAGAGACAGCATGGCTCGAATCTCCTCCGTCTCCGTTCGACGACTGCATATCGAGCGCAGAGAATCCTCACCACTGAAGACGTTCCTCTCGATTCTCGTCAACTTCACGACAATTCCCCCCTCCACACCCACTTTTCCGGCAACCAACCATGAAAGCTTACCTCCGCTCCGCCCGTATCGCCCCCAAGAAAGCCAACCTCGTCGCGAGGATGGTCCGCGGGATGCCGGTGCCCGCGGCGCTCGACGCCCTGGCCCACACGAACAAGAAGGCGGCGCGCCTCATCGAGACGCTCCTGCAATCGGCCATGGCGAATGCCTCCTTCAACGCCAAGCAGGATCCGCAGCAGATGGTCATCGCGTCCATCGTGGTGAACCAAGGCATGGCGTACCGCCGCGGCATGCCCAAGGCGCGCGGCCAGACGCGGCCGTACCGGAAATTCCTCTCCCACATAGAGATCATCTTGGCGTATCCGGATGTTGAGGGCGCATCGGAGGGGAAGAATCCGAAGAAACCGAAGGGTGATGAGAAGAAGGCGAAAGGCAAGGAAAAGGCTTCACAAGAAGCCAAAAAACCTGTACAAAGCACACGTTCCAAGACGAAGAGAAGCGAGGCGTCCTCGGACTCCTCGGTTTCTTCGGTTTCCCCGGTTTCCTCAAAATAACTATGGGTCAAAAAGTGAACCCCAACGGCTTCCGGATCGGATTCACGCACACGTGGCCATCCACGTGGTTCGCCAAGGGGAATAAGTTCCGCGAACTCTTCCTGCAGGACGTGCGGATCCGCCGGTTCATCCTGGCAAAGGTGAAGGAAGCGGGGATCAGCGCGATTGATATTGAGCGCGGAAAGAAGGTGACGGTGACGATCCACACGAGCAAGCCCGGCGTGATCATCGGCAAGCAGGGCGCCGCCATTGAGGAGATGCGTAAGGAACTGGAGCGGACCTTCGGCGGGTCGTTCGACGTGGACATCCGCGAAGTCCGCAGCCCGGATTCCGAAGCCGGGATCATCGCCGAAACCATCCAGGGCCAGATCGAGCGTCGCATGCCCTACCGCCGTGCCGTGAAGATGGCGATTGAGAAAGCCATGCAGGCCGGCGCCATCGGTATCAAGGTCACGGTGTCGGGCCGGCTCAACGGCGCGGAAATCGCGCGCGACGATCTCTTCAAGGAAGGAAATGTCCCGCTCCAGACGCTCCGCGCCAACATCCAGCATGCCAAGCGCCATGCGATTACCAAGTTCGGCACGATCGGCGTGCAGGTGTGGGTCTATAAAGGGATGGTGTTCAAGAAGATCGCACAAGTGCAATCCGCCTCCCTCAAGACTCTCCCGGAATGATTCCCCTCTTTTGATTTCTCCTCCTGACTCTCCCTTCCCCCTACCATGTTAGAGCCGAAGAAAATAAAGCACCGGAAGCAGCACAGGAACCGTGGCGCCTTCTACGGCAAGGCGACGCGGGGCCATGAGCTGGCATTCGGCAGCTTCGGGCTTAAGGCGCAGAGCGCCGGGGAACTCACTGCGCGACAGATTGAGGCCGCACGCCGCGCCATGACGCATCGGGTGCAGCGCGGGGGGAAGATCTGGATCCGTGTCTTTCCGCATACGCCCGTGACCAAGAAGGCCGCGGAGGTGCCGATGGGATCCGGAAAGGGGAGTGTGGAGTACTACGCCGTCATCATCCGTCCGGGCACGATGCTCTTTGAGATCGACGGCCTTCCCACCGATGCCGCCCGCGAAGCGCTCACGCTTGCCGGGCACAAGCTGCCCGTGCGTACCAAGATCGTCACCCGACTCCGCTCT
>CAZCWV010000027.1:5486-9379 GCA_964502425.1 uncultured Candidatus Peribacteria bacterium
TCTCCGCAGAGCTCCGCCGGGCAAGCCCGTTCCTCCTCTCCGCAGAGCTCCGCCCCGCAAGCCCGTCCCGCTGCCTAACCATGGCTCATAACCTCTCCAGCTACGGCGAACTTCTCTCCACTTCCACCGTGGACCTGCTTAAGGATGTGACGATGCAGCGCATGCTCGTCCGCAGGATGCGGCTTGGGATCGAGCTCAAGAAGGAGAAGGACACGGCGCGCTACCAACAGGAGAAGCGCCATCTCGCCCGCATGCTCACCGCCCTCAAGGTTTTGCAGGAAAAGGGCGCGAAGACCGGCGCCGTCCAGCCGGGGGCGGGTACCGTTGAGTTGAAATCCAAGCCAAAAACGCGTAAAGTGTCCGCCTCCGCTCCGCGTGTGTCTCCCACTGCGAAAACGCGCCGTGGCAAGGCTGCTGCGGGGGATACTGCCGCGGATACGTCCGCTTCCACTCCCTCCACATGAGAACCAAGAAGGGCATCATTACGTCGGCAAAGATGCAGGACACGGTCACCGTGACCGTCCACCGCTCGATGTTCCATGACAAGTACAAGAAGCGGTACCGTGTAAGCAAGAAGTTCCTGGCGGACAGCAAGGGGTTTGATCTCGCGATCGGGGATGAGGTGTTGATCGCCGAATGTCGGCCGCTCAGCAAGCGCAAGAATTTCCGCGTCCAGGAAGTGACCAAGCGCGCGCCCCGCGTCAGTGAGTTGCAGGAGGAGAGCGCCCTCGCCGCCGTGACGCAGAAACCATCTTCTGAATCCTCCCTGCACCAGTCGCCAAGTGTACCCCGAGAAGACACGAGGGGCTCCGGTGCAGCGCGAGCTGTATCCCCTGATTCTCCTGCTTCCTCCCAATGATCCAGAACCAGACCATCCTCGGCGTAGCCGATAACACCGGAGCCAAGTCGGTGATGTGCATCCGCGTGCTCGGCGGCACCCGCCGCCGCTACGCGGGCATCGGCGACGTGATCGTCGTGGCGGTCAAAGAAGCGGCGCCGCGCGGCACCGTGCGCAAGAAGACGGTGGAGCGCGCGGTCGTGGTGCGCACGCGCAACGCCACGCGCCGCAAGGACGGCTCGGTGATCCGTTTCGACGATAACGCCTGCGTCATCATCCAGAAAGACGGTATGCCCAAGGGTACCCGCGTCTTCGGCCCCGTCGCGCGCGAACTGCGCGCCAAGGGGTACCAGAAGATCATTTCCCAAGCTCCTGACGTTCTCTGACCATGAAGATCCACACGGGCGACACCGTCGTCATCATCAGCGGCAAGGACAAGGGGAAGAGCGGGACCGTCCTGCGCGTCCTCCACGAGCGGAACCACGTGGTGGTCACCGGCATCAACATGCGCACACGCCACGTGAAAAAGACTTTTCAGCAGGCCGGTCGCATCCTCAAGTACGAGGCGAGCATGAATGCCAGCAAGGTGATGCTCCTCGATCCCAAGACCAAGAAGCCCACGCGCATCGGTATGGCCATGAAGGACGGCAAGAAGGTGCGTATCGCCAAGAAGAGCGGGGAAGTGGTGCGCAAGGTCGCAGCAACAGGCAAGGCTCCCGTCAAAGGGGTTGCCTCCTCCTCCGCTGCGGCTCCGGAGAGCGGCGGAACGAAGAAGAGCGCGCCAGCCGCGTCCAAGCCCGCCGGTTCTCAGGGCAAGTCCTCCGATTCCACTCAGGGCAAGCAGCCGTTCTGGAAGCGTCTACAGTTCGGTGCCGACGTGGAAAGCGTGGGCGCGCCGGAGGAGACGCGATCGAAGCAGGATCACACCATTCCCGCGCAAAACATTCCCAATAAGACTTCGGGTCGAGGTTCCTGAAAACTCTCTCATGATTTCTTCCTCCATTATTGTCGGCTTGAAGAGTATTGGGTATTCAGTATGCAGTATTGAGGGTCTTCAATACTCAATACTCATCCCTCAATACTCCTCCGATTCTCCCATTACTCCCACCACGCTCTGACCGATGAAATACGTCTCTCTCCATGACCGGCTCCGCGGCCCCATCGCCGATGCGCTCAAGAAGGAACTTGCGACGGAAAACATCCGTGCCCTCCCGCGCGTGGAGAAGATCATCGTGAACGTGGGGATCAACAAGACCAAGATGGACAGCAAGGAACTCCACGAGTACATCGGGGAGACGCTGGCCCAGATCACGGGGCAGAAGCCCGTCTTCCGCAAGACGCGCAAGGCCATCTCCAACTTCAAGACCCGCATCGGGACTACCGTGGGCGCCATGGTGACGCTCCGCGGCCGCAAGATGGAGGAATTCCTTGATCGGCTCCTGAGTTATGTCCTCCCGCGCATCCGCGATTTCCGCGGCCTTCCCGCCAAGCTCGATGGCCGCGGCAACTACGCCATCGGCCTCAAGGACCATACGATTTTCCCGGAGGTGCCGGCGGTGGAAGCGGGGAAGATCTTCGGCATGCAGATCCAGCTCTCCACCACGGCCAAGAGCGACGTGGAGGGCATGGCACTCCTGAAGGCGCTCGGGATGCCGTTCCAGAGGGAGCAGAAGAAGAAAGATGCCTCCACTGTTGATTCTTCCGCTTCCGCAAGCGATACTGTCGTATCATGATTCTTTCAATCGTCACTGTCGGCTTTTCTTCTCTCTGGCAAGCGGCCAACGATCAGCGGTTAGCGGTCAGCGCTGTCCGCTGTCCGCTGACAGCAGACCGCTCCTCCGATTCTCCCATCACTCCCACTTCCCTCTGATTATGGCCCGCTTATCGATCGTCCTCAGCCAGCAACGCAAGCTCCAGGAATTCCTGGGGGCCAAGCGCGCGGGTACAAAATCCGCTTTCCCCACACGTGCTTACAACCGTTGCCAGCTCTGCGGGAGGCGCCACGGCTACATGCGTTTCTTCGGCATCTGCCGCATCTGCTTCCGGGAGTTCGCCACGAACGGCGATATCCCCGGTATCACCAAGTCTTCCTGGTAATGATTCGCTTTCCTGTCACCTTTGGCTTCACTCCTTCCTGGCCGGTGATCAGCAGTCAGTGGTCAGTGGTCAGCATGGGAGTATTGATCGCTCACCGCTCACCGCTTACCGCTCACCACTCTTCCGATTCTCTCACTGCTTCCACTCCTCTCTGATCATGGTAATGCTCACGGATCCCATCGGCGACCTCCTCACCCGCATGCGCAATGCGCAGAAGGCGCGGCACCACACGTGCAATGCGCCGTGGTCACGCATCATCGAGAGCCTCCTCACACTCCTCAAGACGGAGGGATGGATCGCGGATGTCCGCGTGGTGGGCGATGCTCCCAAGCAGGAGGTGGAAGTGACGTTCAGCGCGGACAAGCCCGTTCTCGAAATCAAGCGCGTCAGCAAGCCCGGAAAGCGGCAGTACGCTGGTTCAGAGGAACTCAAGCCCGTGCTCCAGGGGTACGGCATCGCCGTGCTCACGACCAGCCAGGGGCTGTTGACCGACAAGGAAGCGAGGAAGAGACACATCGGCGGTGAAGTTCTCTGTACCATCTCCTGATCATGTCACGCATTGGAATCAAACCAGTGGCCATCCCTTCCGGAGTCTCCGTGGAGCTCAAGGAAGGAACCCTCGTCGTCAAAGGCTCCAAAGGAGAACTTTCCTACGTGTTGTTGCCGGAAGTGACGGTGACCATAGGGGAAAACAGCGTCTCCGTGACCCGCCGGGACAACGAGAAGGCTTCCCGCGAGCGGCACGGCCTCACGCGTGTGCTCATCCGCAACATGGTCCAGGGCGTCAGCCAAGGCTACGAGAAGAAGCTGGAGATCATCGGGGTGGGGTACAAGGCGCAGGTCAAAGGCCAGACGCTCGTCCTCAACCTCGGCTACTCCCATCCCATCAATTTCGCGTTGCCCAATGGCATCACGGTCACGCAGGACGAGAAGAACAAGAACCTCGTGGCGGGGAAGG
>CAZCWV010000027.1:9389-11883 GCA_964502425.1 uncultured Candidatus Peribacteria bacterium
GTGGCAGCGCAGATCCGTGAACTCCGCCTCCCCGAGCCGTACAAGGGCAAGGGGATCCGCTACGTGGGCGAGAATGTCCGCCGCAAGCCGGGCAAGACCGCCGCTGCCAAGACCAGCGCCTAGGTATGATTCCCCCTCCCGCTATTATTGGCTTCACTTCTCTCTGGCAAGCGGCCAGCGATCCGCGGTTAGCGGTTAGGGCCGTCCGCTGTCCGCTGACAGCAGACCGCTCCTCCGATTCTCCTCTCGCCCCCACTACTCTCTGATTATGTCCTCAAGTAAGCTCCTCCGCCGGCAAGCCAGGAAGCGCCGCATCCGCGCCCGCATCTCCGGGACGGCTGCGTGCCCGCGCCTCTCCGTCTACCGTTCCCTCACGCGCCTCTTCGCCCAGATTGTGGATGACGAAGCCGGCCGCACGCTCGTGGCCGCAGACACGCGGGAGACCAAGGCGAAATTGAACGTGGACGGCGCCAAGAAGCTGGGGACCCTCCTCGCCAAGAAAGCTTCCGAAAAAGGCATTTCCACCGTTGTCTTCGACCGCGGCGGCTACCGTTACCACGGCCGCGTGAAGGCGCTGGCCGACGCCGCCAGGGAAGGCGGACTCCATTTTTGATCGTATGAGTATTAGCCATTCAACCATCGGGCCAGGCACGCGCATTCCACCTCATGGGGATGTCATACAATATGTTCTTCCTACAATCGAAGAATACATGCGGGGACATGGTCAAGGAATACTGCGTGTTGTGCGCTCAGAAGGTGGGGACATCATCGCCCAATTTATGGAAAACGGGAAACCCCAAGGGCCGGAACTGCGAATCCCCGAGACAGCAGTGCGTCAGGCAATCGATGAAACGGCGAAGTTGCTTGAGCCATTCCGAGATCCTCCACAATCGTAATTTCTTTTCCCTCTTCCATGCCCCACTCTCCTGAACATTTTCCGGCTCCAGAGTCTCGAAACAATCCACATAGTGTTGTTCCAGACATTCCTGACGATGAGTCCGCGACGAGGATTGCCACATCGGCATTGGCGGAACTATTGCAAGATCTCTCGAAAACGAATCCCAATCTCATTAAACAAATTCTCAGACCACGACCATCCCCTGATACTCCTCAGTCCTAACCCCTAAGTTCTCATCCGTATGGCTAAAACCTCCCGTCCAGACCGCAAGCGCGGCGACCACCGAAGGCAGCGTGAACCCAGCGAGTTCGCGGAAGCGACGCTGAGCATTGACCGCGTGACCAGAGTGGTCAAAGGCGGGCGCCGCATGCGCTTCCGCGCCATCGTCGTCATCGGCAACCGCAAGGGCAAGGTGGGGCTGGGCACGGGGAAGGCGAGCGAGATCCAATCCGCCATCAAGAAGGCCACGTCCGCGGCCAAGCGCGCCATGCAGATCGTCCCCCTCATCAACGGCACCATCCCGCATTCCGTGGAGGTCAAGCACAAGGCCGCGCGCATCCGCATCCTGCCGGCCCTGCCGGGCACGGGCGTGATCGCGGGAGGGGCGTTGCGCGTGATCCTGGACCATGCCGGCGTCAAGAACGTCTTCAGCAAGCGCTACGGGTCACGCAACAAGCTCGTTAACGCCCAGGCGACGATGATTGCCTTGCAGAAGCTCCGCGCGGTGAACGTCCCCCAGGTCGAAGAAAAGCCAGCAACCTCTACGGAGGTGGAAACGCCGTCGGGCGATGCGGTGGAGGTGAAGACGATTTCCCGCAAGGAAGTGGAAGAGAAGAACCGTCAGGCGAAGAGGAACCTGGTGGAGTAGGGAAGGAGTGGTGAGTGGGCAGTGATCAGTGGTCAGTGGTCAGTGTTGGGCGTTGCTGTACTTCACCATCTCGATCTCCATTCCCGCGAATACCTGTACCCAGTACCCGTTCTCGAGCCCAAGGCCGATGTCGCGGTAGTGCGGGCTGAAGATGTGCGCGCGGTGCTCCTTGGATCGCAGCCAGTACTGCATGATGATCTCCGGCTTCGTTGCGCGGCTCCAGGCGAGATTCTCCCCAAAGTAGAACTGCCACGTGCAGTTGCTGCAGGAGGGTTCCGTGTACCCGCGGCTCCTCATGCGCTCCAGGGGCGCCACGCCGTCCGGTGACGTATGGTCCAGGTACTTCTGCCCCGCCATATCCATGGCGTGTTCTTGCGCGGCGGCTTCCAGGCGCGGGTCGCGTTGCAGGAGGGGGAGGTCCAGTTTCTTGCGCTCCATGTTGGTGAGGTGGAGGATGCGCATCTTGGTGGCCTCGGGTGTTGGGGCAACGGAGGATGATGAACTCGAACTGGATTTCTTCGGCGCAGTGGGTTTCTTAAGGCTTGCATTCTCCTGACGTACCTTGAGGCGCTTGGCCGTGGAGATGTGGAGCCGGGGAATGGAGGCTCCGGATGCAGTGGGTACGGCTGCGCCCGTCGAACCCAAAGGATCCACACTCGATGAAGAAGATGACGACGGTACGACGAGGGAGGGCGCCGCTGCCGCGTGTTCAATAACACCGATGCGGG
>CAZCWV010000028.1:0-8613 GCA_964502425.1 uncultured Candidatus Peribacteria bacterium
GGGCCTGCCATGAACCCGAGCCATTCGTTGACACTTATGATGAACGAGGCGAGTGATTCAGGGCCTGCCATGAACCCGAGCCATTCGTTGACACTTATGATGAACGAGGCGAGTGATTCAGGGCCTGCCATGAACCCGAGCCATTCGTTGACACTTATGATGAACGAGGCGAGTGATTCAGGGCCTGCCATGAACCCGAGCCATTCGTTGACACTTATGATGAACGAGGCGAGTGGTTCATGGCTTCCTCCTCCGCATCCACGCCCAACCGGCAGATGCACCTATTGCCATCACGGCAAGGGCAGTCGGCCCCGTGGCCCCTTGCACGGGCGCGGACGCGTGGAACGTGGGAACGACAGGAGCTTGTAATGGCATGAGGGAAACGGCAGGGGATGTCTTGAGACGGCAATCCTGCCTGCACGTCCCGAGCGTGAGGGCGTTGTCGCGGCCAAGGTCGCACTCCTCCCCTTCCTCCAGCACGCCATTCCCGCAAACGGCTCCGGCAGGTTCCATCCCCTCCCCGCCACCCCCCACATCCGGCATGTCACCGGAAGACGGAATGGAGGAAATCAGCTGGGAAGATGCTGAAGAAGTGAGGGAGAGTTGCCAACGCGGTGCGGCGAACGAGGAGGCGGAAGACGCATCTGTCCCCGAGGGGAGGGCAAACCGTTCCACGGACGACGACGCGGCGGCGTGGGGGACGAGGACGAGAGGGGCGGAAGAGGAAGACGCAACGGCGAAGCGGGAAGAAGCGCCCCCGCCACCCGGCACGGCTTGCACTGAAGATCGGGAGGATGAACCACCCGTGGTGGGCCCTGAAGAAGGAGGGGGAGAACCAAACGCCACATCCACCATGGGAGAGGATTCCTGCAGAATGCCGCTGCTGCACGGCATCACCCCCCCTGCCACCGCCTCGGCGCACGCAGTGCCGGGATAGATATCGGGGTCTTTGCCGCACTGCACCGCCAGGAAGGAGCCGCTCGCCGGATCCGCATCGCTGTAGACGAGGTAGTACCACTCCGGAGCGACACACTGGAAAAGGCATTCCTCGTAGAATTCCGCGGAATCGGAAAACGTTTCGTCGAGGAGGATGGGTACGCCGTCACACGGAAGAAGACCGTCCAAAAGGGATGCGCGGTAGGGGGAGCGGTGGAGGGACGAGCGGACATCCAACGCGGCAAACACCAGCACAAAACAGAGAAGGACGCCAAGGACCGCCACCGATGCCATGCCACGGAGAGACGTGCGCCGCTTCGACATAGCGTGTAGGGTAGCAGGGAACTACCTGCACCGCTACAATCCCTGCCATGCACGACATCGCCCACCCCCCACGCACGCCGCTCTTCACCCGCCAGACGTTCGTTTTTCTCGGCTTCGTCATCCTCCTCTCGTTCCTCACGTACTTCTTCCGCTACGCCGAGCCGCAGCGCGTTTTCTGGGACGAGAACTATCACATCGCCAGCGCGCAGAAGTATTTGCACGGCGTGTTCTTCATGGAACAACATCCCCCCCTGGGGAAGCTCCTCGTCGCCGCCGGTGAAAAGCTCCTCCAGCCCAACGAACGGACGAACCAGTTCCTTTCCACGGACTACGGACGCGATTTCGGGGATGATTTTTCCTTCGCGGGATACCGTTTCTTCTCCGCACTCCTCGCATGGTGGGCGGCGCCGCTCCTCTTTTTGATATTCCTCTTCATCACGCGACACGCGCTCTTCTCCACGCTCCTTTCCTTCCTCTACGTCTTCGATAACGCCCTCATCGTGCACCTGCGCGGGGCGATGTTGGAGGGCCCGCTCCTCTTCTTCAGCGCCCTCACGATTCTATGCTTCATCCTTCTCCTGCAACCGTGGAAATCGCCGCGCACCGCCACCGCCCTCACCGTGCTGTTCGGCGCGGCCTTCGGGCTCGTGACGGCCACCAAGGTGCTCGGCCTCGTGTTCATCCTCCTGCTCCCCGCCTACCTCTGGACGCTCCGACCGCGGTCCTCGGACCCCGAGCTGGCACGGCGAGCCGAGTGGTGGCTGCTGATGCTCAAGCGAACGGGGCTCTTTCTCCTCGGCTTCCTCATCACCTACATCGGCGTCTGGTACATCCATTTCGCGCTGGGCAACCGCATCGTGACGAAACTGCCCGACAACGGCTACTACCAGGCCTCCGAGTCCTACAAGAGCATCCTGAAAGAAGGCCGCAACCTCTCCCCCCTCGCCTTCCCCGTGATGCTGCGCGACTCGCTCAAATTCGTCTCGCACTACAACCGCGGCACTCCGCGCCTGGACCTCTGCAAAGCGGATGAGAACGGAAGCCCTTGGTACTTGTGGCCTCTCGGAGGACGGACCATCAACTTCCGCTGGGAGACGCCCGACGGCAAGGACTATCGCTACCTCTACCTGCAGTCCAACCCCATCGTCTGGCTGGTATCGTTCGCCGGCATCCTCGTGGGGGCGGCGCTCCTCCTGGGATCCCTGGTCTTTGAACTACAGCGCCCGCTCGCGCGCCCGTACCTCCTCACCGTCTTCCTGGGGATCTACGCATCGTACATGATCGCCATCAGCAGAATCGGGCGCGTCCTGTACCTCTACCACTACTTCATTCCCCTCTTCCTCAGCTTCATCATCCTCGGCATCGTCATCATGGAAATCCGGCGCGTGTGGAAGTGGAAAATCACGGAGCACCGGCAGACGATCGCCCTCCTGGTGTTGGCAGGACTCATCTTCGCCGGCTTCGAATACTACCGCCCCTTCACGTACTACGAGCCGATCACGGACGCGCAGTTCGCCCGCCGCAACCTCCTCCCCGTCTGGGACCTGGCGTGCGTGAAGTGCGAGAAGGTGAATGGCGTGGCGGTACCATGTAAATGAATGTGTAGTTGCTGTTCTTGAACCGGATCGTTGATTGGTTTACTGGAATCTTTGCTATCCTCGCTTGCGACCAGTTAACCAATCAACAAATCAACCGGTAAACAGCCAGCTTGATGAACAATCACCACGAAGTCCGTCTGAGGTCCCACAGCTCCTTGAACATCCGGAAGATGACCCGCACCGATCCCCCCGTCTGCTTCCCCGCGCGCCGCGGGTAGTGGGGCACGTTCACCTGGAACCACGGGATGCGCTGGCGTTTGAGCTTGAGGAACATCTCCGTGTTGAACAGCTTCTCCACGCCGTGCTCGGGACGGATCTTCGGCCAGATGTCGCGGCGGAAGAGCTTCATCCCGCAATTGACGTCGCGCACCCACAGGCCGAGGACCAGGACGTTCATGGCGCCGAGGACTTTGCCGAACATATTCCGGACCAGCTTGTCCGCGCGCTTCGCCCGCCGGCCGGTGACGAAGGGATACGCGTCCACATGCGCCAGCAGGAGCCCCAGGTCCTGGGCATGGAACTGCCCGTCGCTGTCCATGAAGGCAATCCATTCCGACGTTGCCGCATCACAGCCCGCGCGCACCGCGATGCCGTAGCCGCCGTTCTTCTCGCGATGAACGACTTTGAGCAGCGGTACCTCCGCCTTCAATCCCTCCAGGATCGCTCCTGTTTGATCCACCGAGCCGTCGTCCACGGCGATGATTTCGCCCGCAACCCCCTCCCCCGCGTACCACTGCGCCACATCGCGCACCGTGTTGGCGGCATTTTCCTCCTCGTTGTAGCACGGGAGGATGAGCGAGAGGGACGAGACGAAAGGACTTGGCACGACAGTACAGTATACACCACCACGGGAGAAAAAGCGACCGTCCCTGGTGAATGCTACACTATCACCCATGCAGACGCGCTTCGCGTACAAAAAGTTCCTGCGCAACGCGGCACTCCTTCTATTCCCCCTCGCGATTCTCGCCGTGCTCGGCTGGTTGTACCTGCCAAACGTACGAGGATCGCAAGATCCGGGTGTGTACCAACGGATTGTCACGACGACACGGGAATGGACGGGGGAGAAAGGGGCGGTCTTCGACAGCGAGTATCCCCCGCTCGCGACAATCCTGTTCAACGCCGTTGCCGCCAACCCCTTCGGGATACCGTTTGCGGAAGCCTGGATCCTCACAATCCTCCTCGCCACCATGGTGACGGGCCTGTATGTCCTCCCATCCAAGAAGAAAGGAACCGGATGGCTCCCATACACCGTCCCGCTCGCCATCCTCGCATGCACGTTGCTCCTGAGCCGCGAGCTTATGTTCGCGCGGTTCGACGTCTTCGTCGCTCTCTCCCTCCTGCTCGCCTGGAACGCGCATGATAGGGGCCGGCACGCACACAGCGGCTTCTTCCTGCTGATCGCTGCCAGCCTCAAGCTCATTCCCTTCCTTCTCCTCCCCCTCTTCTTCCTCACCACGCCACGATCCGCACGCAAGAGCTGGATCCGGGGAGTCATCGCAGGCTGCGCGCTCGCCGTCTTCCTGCCGCTCCTCTTCCTGGGACCAAGCGGGTTCCTCTCCAATGCCTTGTACTGCCTGGAGTACAACCTCATGCGCGGATTCCAAGCGGAGAGCACATGGTCCGTAGCGCAGATGCTCCCCGGTGCGCTGCAGGGATTGCGCGCCGACCTCCAGTTCCACCACCTCGCGCTCCATAACATGGACATGCCCATGCTCCTCTCCATTGGCGCGCAGACACTTGCCGTGGCTGGAGCCGTTTTCCTCGCCATCGTCGGCTCACGGGCGCGGCGCCCCCTGTCCCTCCTGCTGCCCGTCACGATGCTCTGGCTCCTTCTCATACTCCCGATCCTCTCGCCCCAGTACTTCCTCTGGCTCCTGCCGCTGCTTTTCGTCTGGCTCACGGAACCGTCCGCATCCGGGAAGGCCTCCACTCGCCGCGTCGTCGCCATCTTCCTGCTGACGACGTTCATCGGACTCGCCACACGGTGGGTCTACCCCATGCATTACGGAGAGTTCATCAACGAGCAAAGCTTGTCACTCATCATCGTGCTCAACGCGCGTACTCTGGCGATGCTCGCTCTCTTCCTGCTGATGATAGAGCCGATGGTGCCTGCGACTTTCCGCCGCCGTCTGCGCACGTTCCTCCCCTCCCTCACGCCGCGGCAGAAGCACATTTTCCTCATCGTCCAACTATCCGCGGCATCTATCATCCTGTTCTTCGCGGGAACCTTGCTCCAATGCATCACGCCCCTCATTATCGGGAATGTCACATACCAATTCGGTAACGGCCTGGAACACACCACGACGTTGCCATTCTTCGTCCCCACGGAAGCGGAGCGTCTCGATGTCCGGTATTCCATCGCGCTCCCCTCCCCCCATCCCTCCGTCTTCCGGATCAAGCCGGATGACTGCATCGAGACGATGGAGATCAACGGGAAGTCCGTGGACGCCGTCCGCATCGCTTTCTGCGATTTTGGCGCGGGAAAACCGGTGGATATCGGCGACTATCTCCATCCCGGCCGTAACGACATCCACATGGTCCTTAAGGATACGGGAGGCATCGGCGGCTTGGCCATGTCCGTCTCGGTCCGCGATCCCCTCACGCTCTTCCTCGGCCTCACCACGCTCGCCTCCCTCGTGTGGATCTTCACCATCTTCCTGCACCTCTTCCCGCGCCGCCGCCCCCTTTCCCTTACACTTCCCCTCCTCGTCATAACCGCCGCGGTACTGCGCTGGTGGTACGTGGTCGCCACGCCCTTCAATACCCGCGGCCACGACACCGATGCGCACATCGACTACATCGAGTACGTCATGCAGTACTTCAGGATCCCGCTCGCAGTGGACGGGTGGGAGTACCACCAGCCGCCGCTCTACTACTTCCTCACCGCCATCTTCGCCGTCGTGGGGGAATGGATAGGCCGTTCCTGGACGGCCATCCTCGGCCTCCTGCAGTACGCGTCGATCCTATTCTCCATCCTCACGTTCGGCAGCGCCCTCTGGATCGGGATGATGCTCTTCCCGCGTCCGGCATACCGTTCCCGCCTGACCTTGTACGGCGCGCTCCTCGCCGTGTTCCCCGCACTCGTCTTCCTCGCCTCGGCAATCTCCAACGACCCGTTGTACCAGTGCCTCGCGTTCGCCGTCGTCGCCACGCTCCTCCACTGGTGGCTGAAGGGCTCGTGGCGGTCGTGGTACGCCACGGCCGCGCTCATCGCCCTTGCCATGCTCACCAAGGTGAGCGCGTCCGCCTTCGTGCCCCTCGTCTTCTTCTGTCTCCTCATCCGGCGGGGGCTCCCCTGGCGGAAGAAACTCCTCCATGGCGGACTCGCCTTCCTGCTCATCACCATCGTCGCCGCCTGGCTACCGGTGATGCGCCTCCTCGAA
The DNA here is from genome assembly GCA_964502425.1 of uncultured Candidatus Peribacteria bacterium. Taxonomy (GTDB): domain Bacteria; phylum Patescibacteriota; class Gracilibacteria; order Peribacterales; family Peribacteraceae; genus CAIKAD01. The sequence continues at coordinate 6,242 of CAZCWV010000028.1, forward strand.
CCCAATCCCAACCGCACGCTCACGCTCGGCAACGAAGGCATGAGCAGCCAGCTCGTCGTCCCCAACGTGCCCTCCTCCTTCGTCGTCTTCAACCCGGTCCAAATCCTCAAGATTCCCTACAACAACCCCTGGATTGACGAGTCCCGCAGACAGTACTTCTGGGAGTACTTCTTCCGGTCGGCGTTCTTCGGGGAATACGGCTTCCCCGATTTCCTGCAACCGATAGCCAAGAGCATCCTCTTCTTCGGCCTCCTCTCCCTCCCTCTCCTCGCCCTGGGTTTCCTCTGGACGGTCCTCAAGCGGACGTATGCGCTCCTCCCCCTCTGGCTTCTCACGCTCATGGTCCTCGCATCGAGCGTCTCGTACCGCTTCCGCTTCCCCTACGGACCCAACCAGGATTTCCGCTTCGTCGCCGTACTCTTGATCCCATTCGCGTACTACACGGTGTGCGCCCCCCTGTTGTTGAAGAAATGGAAACGGCTCGGCGATGCCGTCCTCTGGGGACTTGTCCTCAGTTGCGGGACCTTCCTGCTATTGCTCCCTTTCGGAGCGTGATGTGACGGAGCTATGATGCCCCCATGACCTCTATCCCCCTCACCCCCAGCCCTCCCGCCTCCCAGGCCCTCTCCCCCTTCCTCCCCACCGCGCTCGCCAAGACGCAGTTCGATTTCCTCGGGGAGAAATACGAAGGGAAAGTCCGCGACGTGTACACGCCCAACGACCGCGAGCGGATCCTCATCGCCACGGACCGCCAGTCCGCCTTCGACATCCTCTGGACCACCATCCCCCTCAAGGGACAAATCCTCACGCAGATCAGCACGTGGTGGTTCGACCGGGTGAAGGACGTGATGCCCACCCACTTCCTCGCGATGCCGGACCCCAACGTCGTGGTGGCGAAGAATTTGAAGATGCTGAAGGTGGAAATTGTCGTCCGTGGGTACCTCACGGGCTCCACGGGAACGTCTGCATGGGTGAACTACGACAAGGGCGTGCGGAACTTCTGCGGGAACATCCTCCCCGAAGGGATGGTGAAGAACCAGAAGTTCGACCGTCCCATCATCACGCCGACCACGAAGGGCGAGGAGGATGAATTGATCGACCCCGCGGGCATCGTCCAGCGCGGTTTCGCCACCAAGGCGCAGTGGGAGGAGATTGAGGACCGCGCCTTCGCGCTCTTCCGGAGGGGGCAGGAGATCGCCGCGGGGCGCGGGTTGATCCTCGTGGATACCAAGTACGAAATGGGGTTCGACGCGGAGGGGAAACTGACCGTCGGCGACGAGGTCCACACGCCGGATTCCTCACGCTATTGGGTAGCGGCAACCTACGCGGCGCGTCATGCGAAGGGAGAGGAGCCGGAGAGCCTGGACAAGGAATTTTTCCGGTTGTGGCTGCGCTCCCAGGGGTTCGAGTACGGCGGAAAGAGGCCGGCCATCACCGACGAGGTCCGCGTGATGCTCGCACAGAAATACATCAGCCTCTACGAGAAAATGACCGGAGAGACGTTCGCTTTCCCGGATGACGCCGACGTTACGGCGAGGATGGAGAGGAACCTGCGAGCGTATTTCAATGCAAAATTGGAAATGTGAAATTGGAAATGATGGAAGCATCTCAAGGTTCAGAATCATTCCCAAAATTTTGCATTTTGCATTTTCAATTTTGCATTTCCAATTTCCACCCCGTCCCAACACGCACGGCACCGACAGGGACTTCCAGTGCATACCGGGCGGGACCGGCCGAAGGGTATCCCGGGCACGGATCCTCCCGGCACGGTTCCATGGCCGCGGCGCTGACGAAGGACCCATCTGCGCCGAAGTAAAGGATAGCGAGCGGCACGAGCGTGTTCTTCATCCAGAACGACAGGGGCTCGGCTTCGGCGAACACGAAGAGCATGCCCGGCTCCGCGCTCGTGCGGAACATGAGGCCGCGACGGTGCTGCTCCTGCGTGGAGGCGGTTTCCACCGTGAGCGGCAGACTCTCCCCATCGGGACCGGAAAGGATGATCGGCCGGAGCGGGAGCGTCTCCTGCGGCATATTCTCCAAATTGCCCATGGAAGCTTGGCAACCAACGAGCAGTACCCCCACGAAAAAAGACACGAAAAAGAGGGAGCGCTTCATGAGCCGCGGAGGGACGATATCGCTTGAGCCCTATCCGTAGCCGAAAAGATGTAGCTGGCGGAGACGAGGCTGTTGGCGCCGGCCTCGCGGCAGAGCGCGGCCGTCTTGGCATCTATCCCCCCGTCCATCTGGATCGTGAGGGCCGGGAAGCGGGAGCGGATGGCCCGGACTTTCTCCAGGACTTCCGGCAGAAAGGCCTGGCTGCTGAAGCCGGGACGGACGGACATCACGAGGACGAGGTCCACGTCGTTGATGAC
>CAZCWV010000028.1:8713-11620 GCA_964502425.1 uncultured Candidatus Peribacteria bacterium
GGCATCCACCTCGTCCTGAAGATGGGCGAGGTCGGCGGAAAGGATGGAGGGGATGATGCGGATCGGAGGAGCCATGCGTGGACAGAATATCATGAATGAAGGATGCCGACGATGCCGAGGATTCCGAGGAACGCTTCTGATCTCGAAAAACGACCGCCCCTCGGTTTCCTCGGATTCCTCGGTTTCTTCGGTTTCCTCACTCAAGATCACTCACCCTCGCCACGTGCCTCCCCCCTTCGAAGTCCGTCGCGAGGAAGATGTCCACGTACCGCTTGGCGTCCTTGGGCTTGGTGAGGCGTCCGCCGAGCGTCATCACGTTGGCATCGTTGTGCGCGCGGGCGAGCTTGGCCGTCTCGTCGCTGTAGACCAGCGCCGCGCGGATGCCCCGCACTTTATTCGCCGCCATCGCCTCGCCGTTGCCGCTCCCCCCGAAGAGGATCCCCGGGGCCTTCTGCTGCAAAACGACCGCACAGCCGCGCCGCATGATGGCGGGGTAATCCACGGATTCCTCGCTGAACGCCCCCTCATCCATCACATCAATCCCCTTCCCCAGGAGGTGCTTCTTGATCTCTTCCTTGAGCGGAAAACCCGCATGATCGGCAGCGAGGACGACGCGCTTTGGAAGCTGTGACATGGACAAAGCATAGCACGGCGAAAGCACCAAATCCCAACCTCCAATCACCCATCGTTGAAATAGGTTTGGCGCTGCGGCGTGGTGCTTAAGGCTTACAGCTTAAAGCTTGCGGCTTAAAGCTTTTGCTTAAAGCTCCATCCGCTAGACAACGACCCAACCAGTAGTATCGTTTCTCTCACGTTCCCCTCCTCTCCATGCCCATCTATATCACCGTCGCCATCATCGTCCTCGCCCTCGTCATCGCCTGTATCCGGCAGATCGACCAGTACGAACGCGGCGTCCTGCTCACCATGGGCAAGTACAGCAAGACCTGGCAACCCGGATGGAAGCTCATCATCCCCGTCTTCCAGCGCGTCATCAAAGTGGACGTGCGCGTGAAGGCCGTGGACGTGCCGGACCAGGAGGCCATCACCCGCGACAACATCCCCATCCGCATCAACGCCGTGATCTACTACCGCATCATGGACGCGGCCAAGGCCGTGATCGAGGTGGAGGACTTCTTCAACGCCGTGTCGCAGCTGGCGCAGACCACCATGCGGAACGCCGTGGGCGAGGTGACGCTGGACGAGCTGCTCGCCCGCAAGCAACAGGTGAGCGAGACTATCAAAAAGGTCGTGGACCGCGTGTCGGATGCCTGGGGCGTGGACGTCCAGTCCGTGGAACTCAAGGACATCGTCCTCCCCGATTCCCTCAAGCGCACCATCGCCAAGGTGGCGGAAGCCCAGCGCGAGAAGCAGGCGGTAATCATCAACTCCGAGGGGGAAGTGGGCGCAGCCGCCAACATGGCGAAAGCGGCGGAGATGCTCGCCAAGGTCCCCGGCGCCCTCCACCTGCGCACCCTCCAGAGCATCAACGACCTCAGCTCGGACCAGAGCAATACCACGATCTGGATGATTCCCATGGAAATGCTGAAGGCGTTGGAGGGTCTCGTGAAGCGCTGAACGGGACACATCTGCTATCCTTCCCCCATGCGCCGCCCCCTCATCGCCGCCACCCTTCGGCACCGCTCAGGGTCGCCGCATGACTCTTGTCCCTCCCTTGTTTCTCTATGAACACCAGAAGGAAACTGGTTGCGGCGAATTGGAAAATGAATCCCCCGCCCCCCGGGTGGGACGCTCCGGATTCCCCGTACCGTCCGCATCCGGACGTGGACGCCGTGGTGTTCCCCACGTTCCTGGACTTGGAACGGTGCGTCGGCGCGGAGATGAACACGGGCGCGCAGTGCGGCCACCATGACGATACCGGGCCCCACACGGGCGACGTTTCGATGAAGATGCTGAGTGACGCTGGATGCCTCTACGTTCTCTGCGGCCACAGCGAGCGGCGGCAAGGACATGGGGAAACCGATGCGGACGTAGCCGCGCAGGCACGGGCCGCGCTCGACGCCGGCCTCGAACCGATCGCGTGCGTGGGAGAGACGCAGGAGGAACGGGAGGCGGGAAGAGAGAACGACGTGGTGCGATCCCAAGTAAGCGCGCTTCCCGACGGCGTCTCCATCATCGCATACGAACCCGTCTGGGCCATCGGCACGGGCAAGAATGCCACGCCGGCGCAAGCGCAAGAGATGCACGCCTTCATCCGCTCGCTCCTTCCACCGAACCAGCGTGACATCGTCCGCATCCTCTACGGAGGGTCCATGAACGAGAAGAATGCCAAGGAACTCCTGGACCAGGCCGACATTGACGGGGGTTTGGTCGGAGGCGCTTCCCTCAGGCCATCCGCCTTCTCTCTCATCGTCCGCATTGCCGCAGATCTCGCGTCCTCCAACGGGAGACCCTGAGCGTTCCCGAAGAAAAGCAAACGGGACAGGATCGGACTTGAACAGGCTGAGCGGGAGGGAGCCGAAGGGTCGGTGGAGCGTCCCTCAAGCCCGACGCCTTCCGAAAAATCGTCGCGCAAGCGGCATGACATTGAAAGGTAGAACGCCCTATGGTGCTTATCAGGAACCGGCTCTCGTGAGCCGGGTAAGCGTAGCCGTATGTTTTCCCTGCAGCCGCATGGTTGCTTCCAAATCTTCCTGCAGTGCCTGGCGATGTTGTCGTGCATCTTCAAAACCCTGACGCATATCCGATGCAAGAGTGTTCACGCGCTCTCCAAGTTCTGTCAGCCGATTCTCAACACCACCCAGTCGCTGCTCGACACCGCCGATCTGCGTTTGCAGCTCATATTTCATCGCCTGCATATGCTCCAGGAGCATCTTGTTGGTGATAGCATCCGCCATGGGAGGCAGATACTAGAGAACTTCGATGCGGGAGGCAAATTGAAGGTGGAGC
>CAZCWV010000029.1:0-11477 GCA_964502425.1 uncultured Candidatus Peribacteria bacterium
GGCATCACGCGGATCTGCATGGCGCGCACGAGCCCCTTCCACGCGTCGCTAAACCGGATCTTCTTCCCCTCCTCGAGCGTGCGCGGGTGGTAGGAGATGGGGACTTCGTCTATGGGGATGCCTTTGCGCAGGGGGAAGCAACACAGCTCCGCTTCCAGTTCAAACCCGCGCGCCGTGAGGGGGAATGAGCGCATCAGGTCCGTGGGGAACATCTTATAGCACGTGTACGTATCCGTGAGGCGGGCGAAAAAGAGCGCGTCGATGGCGAACGTGATGGCCTTGTTGCCGAGCAGGTAGCGTTTGTAGAGGTTGGGGTTGGGCTTGAGGAAGCGCGAGCCGAAGACGGCGCGTCCCGGGTGCGCGCGGGCGTGGTCCAGGAGGATTCGGATCTCCGCGGGGTCATATTCCAAATCCGCGTCCTGGATGGTCGTGAACGTCCCCGCCGCGTGTGACAGGCCCATGCGGATGGCGGATCCTTTGCCGCCGTTGGGCTTGGTGAGAACCAGGTCCTGCGTGCCGGCGTTTTCCCGGAGGATCGTGAGCGAGCGGTCGCGGGAACCGTCGTCCACGTAGACCACTTGCGCGTCCGCCCACGTGTGCCGCAGCACGTCCATCACGGCGGCGATGGTGCGCTCCTCGTTGTATACGGGGACGATGATCGTCAGTTCGGGCATGGTTTACGTGAGGGAGAAAGGATGGGGGATGAGGCCGAGGCCGAGCCCCGTGCCGATGCCGAGGAAGAGCAGGGCAATCGCGATGATCCGGAGGGATCGCGTTCCGCGCAAGCCGGCGTAGAGGACGAAGAGAGGATACACGGGGGTAATCGTTCTCCCAATGCTCGTGATGGATCCCCAGATGATGTTGGACGTGGAGAGCATGAGGAGGAGGAAGAGCAGGAGGAGCGCGGGGATAGGCTCCACGCGGCGCGTGCGGATCATGTCCATGCCCACGAGGACCGTTGCGGGGAGGACGAAGAGCAGGAAGAGCGCGATGGCCGAGAGGGTGTAGGCATCGTAGCCGCGCATGCCCAGAACGAGCTTCACGGGTTCCACGAGGGGGAAGGTGCTCTTGGCCGTGCTCGTCAGCAGGGGGATGTCACCAAAAATACGGAGGAGGAAGCCTTGCCAGAGGGCGAAGGCGAGAAGCCCAGGAATACAGAGCAATGCATCCTTTATTTGTTTGTTGTACACACCCTCTCCCCTAACCCCTCCCCCGGTGGGGGAGGGGGATGTTTTTGTTTGTAGCGCTCGTCTGAGAAGGGAGACAGCGACAAGACCGAGTGCGAAGAAGAAATTCACCTCACGCGTGAGGACGATGGGAATCAGAAGGAGGGCATTCAGGGCGTCCATCCTTCCCTTCTTCACGTACTGTAGGAGGAAGAGCGTCGTGAGCACGATGCTCAGTGGTTCAGCCAAGGAGAAATGGAGACCAATCGTGGCGGCAGGGCAGAGGGCGAGGGCAAAGGCCAGGAGGGGCGTCCCCTTCTGCCAACGGAGGATCAGGAATCCTGCGCCGAGGAGGGAGGCGGCGTTGATTGCCAGGAAGACGGCGGGCAGCCAGCCGTCCCGTCCCAGCGCGAGGAGCCAGGCGAGGGTGGGGAGGAGGATCCGCTGGTACGCGTACACGCCGGGCTGCGGCGCGGAGGCGAGGGCCGGCCAGTCGGACGGGACGAAGAGCGAGGGGAAGTTCCGCGCGATCGCGTAGTACTGCATGCCGTCGTAGCCCGGTACGTCCAGGACCGCGAAGCCCGTCGGCACGGGATGGAGCGCGGCGAACGCGCGGTCCAAGTGGAAGAGTGCGGAAATATTCCCCTTGTACGGCGCGAGCGTGAGTGTCAGCAACGCCGCGAGGACGACGAGCAGGCCGATGATCGCGACCGTCACGCCATCCCGCCTCCGCAACTGCCGGGTGTGGAAGGAGGGGGACATGGGGCGGACTCAGAGGGCGAGGTAACGCTTGGCCGCATTCTCGAACTCTGCGCGCGGGAAGAGGGACTTGAGGTCGAAGAACACGCCGCCGTCCTTCACCGCCCCCGCCAGCGTCCCAGCCGCCGCCTCGCGGTACTGCCTGTGGGCGACGAGGAGGAGGACGGCGTCGTAGGGGCCTTTGTCCAGGGACCCCGGCGTAAATGTCAGCTTCGCGATCGCCTCCGCGCCCATGAACGGATCGTGCACTTCCACCACCATCCCCTTCTTCAGGAGCTCGCGTACCACGTCCTGCGCCTTGCTGTTCCGCGTGTCCGGGATGTCTTCCTTAAAGGTGAGGCCGAGCACCAGCGCACGCTTGCCCTTCGCCTCTCCCAGCGCCTGCGCCACGCGGTCCACGACGTACGCCGCCATGCCGTCGTTGATGGCGCGCCCCGCGGTGATCACGTTGGTCTTCATGCCGAGCTGCTTCGCTTTCTCCATCAGGTAGTACGGATCCACCCCGATGCAGTGGCCGCCCACGAGCCCCGGCGTGAATTGCAGAAAGTTCCACTTGGTCCCCGCCGCCGCGAGCACGTCCGCGGTGGCGATGTCGAGCTTGCCGCAGAGCATGGCGATCTCGTTCACGAACGCGATGTTGATGTCCCGCTGCGCGTTCTCGATGGCCTTGGCCATCTCCGCCACTTTGATGGAGGGAGCCACGTGGATGCCGGCGACGATCACGTCCTTATAGAGCGCGGCAAGCGTCCCCGCCGTCTTCTCGTCCTGCCCCGCCACCACCTTCTTGATCTTCGTCACGGTGTGTTCCTTGTCTCCGGGGTTGATGCGTTCCGGGGAGTAGCCCAAAGTGAAGTCCGTGCCGCACGCCATGCCCGATTGTTCCGCGAGGATCGCCCCGCACATCTCCTCCGTCACTCCCGGGTATACCGTGGACTCGTAGACCACGATGGCGCCTTTCTTGAGGTTCTTCCCCACGGTGGCGGACGCTTCCTGCAGGATCGTCATGTCGGGATTATTCTTCTCGTCGATGGGCGTGGGCAGCGCCATGATCACGACGTCCGCGTTCTTGATCACGGCGGGGTCCGTGCTGTAAGTGATCTTGACCTCCGAGAGCTGGTCATCCCGCAGTTCCAGCGTGGCATCATGCCCAGCCGCCAGTTCCTCCACTCTTCGCTTGGCAACGTCGTACCCGTAGACGGGATACCCTTTCTTGGCGAAGGCGTGCGCGAGGGGAAGGCCGACGTAGCCGAGCCCGACGACGCAGATGGCGGGTTTCTGCATGGGGTGAGTGTAGCAGATCGGAGGATGCCGAAGATGCCGAAGAGTCCGAGGATTCCGAGGAACTCCTTCCATCAACGCTCGGGAACGCATTATGCGACCGATCCTCGGCATCTTCGGCATCCTCGGAACCCTCGGCATCCTTTGCTCGTACGTGCAATAACAGGCACACTGTCCCCCGTGGAAAATGCCTCTTCCCCCATCGGCGTCGGTACGTTCCAGGTGTCCGAGAATGCCAGGAAGTACGTGCTGCAGGCTTTGGAAAGCGGCAGGCTCTCGTACGGTCCCTTCAGCCGGAAGTTCGAGGCGGCATTCGCCAAGCGCCACGGTTCGCGGTACGCGGTGTTCGTCAATAGCGGCACGTCCGCCCTCTCCATCGCCGTTGCATGTCTTAAGGAGACGGAGGGATGGAAGGACGGGGATGAAGTGCTCGTCCCCGCGCTCACCTTCGTCGCCACGGCCAACGTGGTTTTGGAGCACAACCTGGTCCCGGTGTTCGTCGATTGCGATCCCATGACGTACAACGTCGATCCAGCCAAGATCGAAGCCAAGATCACGCCCAAGACGCGCGCCATCATCCCCGTCCACCTCTTCGGGCTCGTGGCGGACATGGATCCCATCATGGCAATCGCGCGCAAGCACAATCTCCGCGTCATCGAGGACAGCTGCGAGACGATGGGCGTTCCGTACAACGGGAAACCGGCCGGGTCGTTCGGGGACATCAGTTGCTTCTCCACGTACGTCGCCCACCTCATCGTGACGGGCGTGGGCGGTTTGGCGGTCACGAGTGACGCGAAGTACGCGGAGATCCTGCGCAGCCTCGCCAACCACGGGCGCGACAGCATCTACATGAACATCGATGACGACAAAGACATTGATGGCGCGGGGTTCAAGGAGGTGATTCGCCGCAGGTTCCGCTTCGTGCGCCGGGGGTACAGTTTCCGGGCTACGGAGCTGGAGGCCGCATTGGGTCTGGATCAGCTGGAGCAGATGGATGGCATCCTCGGCGCCCGCCAGGCAAACGCGGCCAAACTGACGGCGATCCTCGCGCCGTACGGGCGGTGGCTCCAGCTCCCCTCCTACGATCCGCGGAAGCAAGGCCACGCCTTTATGATGTTTCCCATCGTCATCCGGAAGGATGCGCCCTTCACGAAGGAGGATCTCGTCTTCCACCTGGAGAAGCGGAACGTGGAGACCCGTGACATGCTCCCGCTCATCAATCAGCCCGCGTACGCCTCCATGAAGATCAACTCCAAGGATTACCTCGTTGCCGATTGGGTCAACACGCACGGCTTCTACATCGGGTGCCATCAGGGCTTAACCGAAGCGGACCTGGTGTATGTTTCCGATGTATTTGGGGAGTTCTTTTCGGTGTTATTTCGTTGATTCGTTATTTCGTTATTTTGTGAATTTGGTCAGGACTTTCAATATTTTCACTCGAAATAACGAAATAACCAAATAACGTACCCGTTCGTTTCTGCTATCCTAGCACGGATGAAAAAGGCCTTGATTACGGGAATCACCGGCCAGGACGGCTCCTACCTCGCCGAGCTCCTGCTGCAGAAGGGGTACGAGGTCCATGGCATCGTCCGTCGGGCGTCCACGTTCAACCGCGGGCGCATTGAGCACCTCTTCACGGATCCGCATGAGGGGAAGGTCCCGCTCACGCTGCACTACGGTGATCTGGGCGATTCCAGCTCCCTCCTTCGCATCCTCTTGGAAGTGAAGCCGGACGAACTGTACCACCTCGCCGCGCAGAGCCACGTGGGCGTGAGCTTCGAGATGCCGGAGTACACCGGGGACGTGACGGGCATGGGGACGGCGCGCCTGTTGGAGGCGCTGCGCATCAGCGGCCTCCCCGCGCGGTTCTACCAGGCGAGTTCGAGCGAGCTCTTCGGCAAGGTGAAGCAGACGCCGCAGAACGAGGAGACATCCTTCCATCCCCGCAGCCCCTACGCGTGCGCCAAAGCGTTCGCGTTCTTCCTCACGCAGAACTACCGCGAGGCGTACGGCATGTACGCGGTCAATGGCATTCTCTTCAACCACGAGTCCCCCCGCCGCGGCGAGAACTTCGTCACGCGCAAAATCACCCTGACGTTGGCCCGCATCCTCGCGGGGCAGCAGGAGTGCCTGTACCTCGGGAACCTGGATGCGAAGCGGGACTGGGGGTACGCCCCCGAGTACGTGGAGGGGATGTGGCGCATGCTCCAGCAGGAGAAACCGGACGACTACGTCCTGGCCACGGGGAAGACCGCGGCCGTGCGTGAGTTCGTGGAGCTCTGCCTGCGCCACCTCGACGTCCCCTTCGTTCGTGAGGGGGAAGGGTTGGACGAGGTGTACCGCGACAAACGCACGAAAAAAGCCATCGTTGCCGTAGATCCGCGCTACCGGCGGCCGGCGGAAGTGGACCTCCTCATCGGCGACGCGTCCAAGGCCAAGCGGCTCCTGGGGTGGGAGGCGAAGACGACGCTGAGCGACCTCGCGGCTGTCATGTTGGAGGCGGACTGCGCCGCGCTCGGCGTAACGCTTCCCTCCGGCGTTTCGGCTTCCCAGCGTATGGAGGGTACAGTACAGCGCTTTTCTTCCGTTCCCTGATTCCCGTTTTCCCTTATGTTCTCCGGTGAGCGCATTGTCGTGACGGGCGGGGCGGGGTTCGTGGGGAGTTTCCTCGTGGAGGAGCTCCTGCGCCGCGGCGCTTCCGTCTGCGTCCCGCTCTACGGGGGGGACAAGGGTTTCCTGGCATCGCATGACGACATTGAATGGATGGAGGGCGACCTGCGGGAGATGTTCTTCTGCGGGAAGCTCATGAGCAAGGCGGACCGCCTCTTCCATCTTGCGTCCCGTCGCCAGAACGTGGCGCTGCATCGGGAGCGTCCCGGTGACGTGGCGTCCGACAACATCAGCATGTCCCTCACGCTCGCGCGGGCCGTCACCTTCCATCCCGTTCCGACGGTCTTCATGAGCAGCGCGACGGTTCCGGATCCCCTGGAGCTCGCTGCGCTCTCCCAGGCGGAAGTAGTGGACGGTTATGCGTTGGGGAAGGCGGCGTGCGAGATCCTCTGGCTCACCACGGCGCGGCAGCATGGGTTCCCGCTGCTCATCCCCCGCCCCGTGGGCATCTACGGCCCTCGTGACCGTTTCGCGGAGGATGGGAACGTGATCCCGTCGCTCATCGTGAAGGCGGAGGCGGCATCGCCCGCCATTGAGGTGTGGGGGAGTGGGAAGGCCGTGCGGTCCTTCCAGTACGTGGAGGACGTGGTCCGCGCCCTTCTCGTTCTCTCGGAGGCCGGCGCGGCGGGTATTCATGCCATCACTTCCCCTGATGCTGTCACGATTCGGGCATTAGCGGAGCGCGTCCGCGATCTTGCTGCGCCGGGGAAGGAATTGCATTTCGACGTCTCCAAGCCGGAGGGGGCCCTGGAGCTTCCATCCCTTCCGTGCCACCCTTCCCTGCGGGATTTCCCCTGGACGCCGCTTGCGGGAGGGCTTCGACAGACGCTCGACTGGAGGCAGGCGAATCGGTAGCATTTGTCCAATGGCATTGCCTCGCACCCTCGTCATCATCCCCAGCTTCAACGAGCGCGAGAATATCGGCGCGCTCATTAAGGAAATCATCGCCCTCTCGGACGATGTGGACGTGCTGGTGGTGGATGATGCCTCGCCCGACGGAACGGCGGAGGCCGTCCGGAATTTGAAGGTGACGTACGAGAACCGGTTGTTCCTGATCGTACGGCAGGGCAAGGGCGGGCGGGGATCGGCGGTGCTGGAAGGGTTCCAGTTCGGTCTCAATGGACCGTACGAGCGCATCATCGAGATGGACGCGGACTTCTCGCACAAGCCGCAGGAGATCCCCGTTCTCATTCAGGCTGCCGAGCAGGCGGATTGCGTCGTGGGGTCACGCTACCTTCCGGGGAGCGAGATCCACCACTGGGGCTGGAAGCGCACGTTCTTCAGTGCGATGGCCAATCGCTACGCGCGCGCCATCCTCCACATCCCGCTCTCGGACTATACCAATGGTTTCCGGTGCTACCGGCGGGAGGCCGTGGCCGCGCTGGAGCCGGAGCGCATCGACGCCAAGGGGTACGTGGTGCTCTCCGAGGTGGCGTTCCAGCTCCACCGCAAGGGGTTCAAGTTCGGGCAAGTCCCCACGGTGTTCGTCAATCGCCGACGCGGCGTTTCCAATCTCTCGTCCAAGGAAATCAGCGAGGCGTTCCTCTCGGTCTTGCGCATCCGCTTTCCCGGTCTCGCAGTACACGTGGAGCAGGGTTTCAAGTTCGGGATAGCGGGTGGGATGGGGGCGCTCATCGACCTCGGCACGCTCACGCTGCTCGTCCGCGCCGCCGACATGGCCCCCGAAATCGCCGTCTTCTTCTCCACGTTCCTGGCGCTCCTGTGCGTGTTTTTGATGAACAAGTTCGTCACGTTCAAGCACCGCAAGGGAAGGGCGCATACGCAACTGTTGCGGTTCGGCATCCTCTACGCCACGGCCATTATCCTCAACCTGGGGATTTCCATCGGCCTCATGAGGCTCGGCGTGCACTACTTCCTCGCAAAAGTCCTCGCCATCGGCATCGTGATGTTCTGGAATTACTTCGGGTTGAACACGTTCGTCTTCCGCCACCAGGAATCCTGATCCGGCTTGCGGTACTGTTGCAGTTCGTCATCCCCCGTTCATGAAGCACCTACGTGCCATTGCCGCCTCACCCGTCTTCCACGTCACCTTGCTCACGCTCCTCGTGGGGGCGGTTTTCCTGCGCTCGCGGATCGTCCCGATGGATGACCACTTCAACTACCAGCGGTTCATGGAGGCGCTGGCGGAGGGGCGGCTCGACCTCTCCATCCCCGGCTTCCAGGGCGCATCGTTCCTCGCTTTCCCGCTCTACCTCTTCACGCGCTCGCCCCTCACGAACGCGCTCTTCCAGGCGGGGTGCGCGCTCCTGCTCCCCGCGGCGGGCTACCTGGCTGCCTCCGCCCTCCTCCGTGACCGCCTCCAGGCCATTCTCTTCATGTACGTCATTGCCCTCTCGCCGTTCCTCATGTTCATGGCGCTGCGGGGTTTCACGTTCCCCTCCTTCACGCTCCTCGTGCTCCTCACGCTGTGGCTGCGGGGACGGGGATCGGCGTGGGCGTTCCTTCCGTGGACGTTCTCCCTCATCACCAAGCCGTTCTCCATCGCGCTCGTCCCGCTGTTCCTGCTGTGGCGCACCCGCGAAGGACGCACCCACGAAGGGGTGCCGCTTACAAAACGCGTGGCGCGTGGACGGTCACCGTGGGCGCGCGGGTGGGTGCAGTGCCTCCTCGCCCTCATCCTTCCCGTCCTCTACGTGGCGCTGCAGCTCACGCAAGCGGGGCGCATCATCGTGGGATCACATCCGGAGATCGACCAGTCGAACGTTTTCGCCTGGTGGCGCGCGCCGCTCAACGCCGCACACGGCCTGCAGATGCTCTTCTCCGTCCATAACTACTACTTTCCCGATCCCGCCCGTACGGGTCCCGGAAACCTGGTCCATTCCTCGCCGCTCCTCATGGCGTTCGGCGTCGTTTCCCTCCTCTACCTCCGCCGGTTCTGGAAGGACGTGAAGCTCGGGCGCGCCATCGGCATCGCCGCCATCCTCGCCTTTGTCCTCGCGGCCCTCCTCGACCACATGGACCACTTCTACATGGAGACGGCCGTGCTGCTCCTCGCACTCGCGTCGCTCCCGTTCATCGCCAAGCACCTGCTCCTCCTCCCCCTCATCCTCGCCACGTTCCACTTCCAGTTTTTCTACCTCTACCTGTGGGGAAGGGGGACGTACTTCATGGATTACTCGCTCTTCCTCATCCCGCTGACCGTGGATGTCATCGCACTGGTTTCTTGGATCCTGTTCCATGGTACGTGGTGTAAGGGATTGCCGCGCCGCTGCTCCCGTTTCCTTCGATCGTTCCGCCATGCATAAGTTTCCAGTCTGTCCGCTCTGTGGCGCTCAAGTCACCCACAGGACGGTGCGGGACATGCAACTTTCGCATTGCGCGGGTTGTGGACTTCTCTGGCAGAAGCAAGCCGTTCTTCCTCAAGAGCATTACCGCACCTTGGTCCCCGATGTCTCGCCAGCCAAGCTCGCAGTACGTCTTTCCAACTGCCGTGGGCGCGCCCGTATCATGCGGAAGTCCATTCCTCCCTGTTCCGTTTGTGACGTGGGATGCGGGGAAGGACTGATGCTGCAGGCGCTTACGGAGAATGGCTATGCGCCAAGCGTTGGCATTGAGCCGAACCCCGAGAACGTTCGGGTGGCGCGGGAGGCGGGATGGGATGTGTTGCAGGGGGGAGTGGAGGACTTTGCGTCGCTCATGGCGGGAAAGGATGTGCGCGCGGCGACGCTCTTCCACGTCATTGAGCATCTGGAAGATCCTTTTGCTTCGCTGCGCGTCCTGTGGGAATCACTCCCGCCAGGATCGTTCCTTGTCCTGGAGACGCCCAATCTCAACAGCTACTCCTCGCGCGTGCTCGGGGACGATTGGGGACTCATCTACCCCGAGCATCTCTGGTACTTCTCCTCTGCCACCCTTCGGCGTGCCGTGGAAGGAGCGGGCTTCCGTGTATTGGCGGAAGGGAAGAGAGACTTCAACGGTCACCTGCTTCCCTTTGGGGAAATCCTCTTCCGGTTAGGGTTGCGGAAGAAACACCAGAAGCCGAAGACGCCATCGTCGGCCGCGGGCAGTTCCCCTGCCGTGCAGCGGGAAGGAATGGAAAGCCGGAAAGGCGTTTCCCATATCCCGAAATTGATGGTGCGTACCCTTCTGAGCAGGGTGGTTGCGCTCCTGGGACGGACGGATTACATCTGGATGATCGCGGAAAAAAGGGCCGTAATGGAGGATCCCCATGGCATCCGTACAATCGTATCCCTATAGTGCTTCGGCATGTCCCGTGTCGCCATTATTGCAGGGGCCCCTCGGCTCCACTCGGGGCGCCTGCCTCTTCTTTCGCTTCCCTCCACTATACTTTGCCTCGTATAGCGATCATCGCCGGCGCAGGACCCGCGGGCCTCACCGCCGCCTACGAGCTGCTCCAGCGGACGGATATCGTGCCGATCGTGTGCGAGCAGACCGATAGCATCGGCGGGATCGCGCAGACCTTCAACTACAAGGGCAACCGGATCGACATCGGCGGGCACCGGTTCTTCAGTAAGAGCGATCGGGTGATGCGGTGGTGGTTCGATTTCCTCCCCCTCCAGGGTTTTCCGGCGTCGGACACCGTCGAGAAAGGCCATGAGATCGATTTTGCCCCCGGCGGGCCGGATCCGGAGAAGGAGGACCGGGTGATGCTCCAGCGACCGCGCCTGAGCCGCATCTTCTTCCGGCGCAATTTCTTCCCCTACCCCATCGGCATTACGCTCACCGTGGCGTGGCGTTTGGGGCTCTTCAATACGTTCCTCATCACGCTCAGTTACATGAAGGCGCAGATGTTCCCTCGCAAGGATGAACGGTTCCTGGATGCTTTCTACACCAACCGCTTCGGCAAGCGCCTCTACGAGACGTTTTTTGAGGCGTACACCGAGAAGGTGTGGGGAGTGCCGTGCTCGCAGATCCGCTCCGACTGGGGAGCACAGCGCGTCAAAGGTCTCTCGCTCAAGCGCGCCGTCGTCCATGCCGTCAAGGATCTCCTCTCCAGCGATTTCAAGAAGAGCCAGAAGGAGCGCGAGACCAGCCTCATCACGCGCTTCTACTATCCCAAGTTCGGGCCGGGGCAGCTCTGGGAGACGGTGGCGGAGGAGGTGCGGAAGCGCGGGGGCGAGGTCCGCATGAAGACGAGGGTCACCGGCATCCGCCTCGAGGGCGGCAAGGTTACGGGCGCCACGATCGAGAACGTGGACACGGGGAAGACGGAGGACGTCGCTTGCGATGTGCTCTTCTCCACGGCGCCCATCAAGCAGCTCGTCGGGATGATCCATCCGCAGCCGCCGCCGTCCGTGGTCGAAGTGGCGGAGGGGCTGCAGTACCGCGATTTTCTCACGGTCGGCCTGCTCCTCAAGAAACTTGCCGTGCGTGAGGGAAGAGCGGTGCGCGAGGGCGTTCCCGACAACTGGATCTATGTGCAGGAACATGACGTGCGGGTGGGGCGCATCCAGGTCTTCAACAACTGGAGCCCGTACCTCGTCGCCGACCGTGCACATACGACGTGGATAGGCCTCGAGTACTTCGTGAACGAGGGGGGCGACCTTTGGGTGATGCCGGACCAGAAAATGATCGATCTCGGCGTCGCGGAGATGGAGAAGATCAGCTTCCTCCGGAAGGAGG
>CAZCWV010000030.1:0-11441 GCA_964502425.1 uncultured Candidatus Peribacteria bacterium
ATGGCGGAGAGGGAGGGATTCGAACCCTCGATACGGTTTTACCCGTATACCACATTAGCAGTGTGGTGCTTTCGGCCACTCAGCCACCTCTCCGTGGCGCTATCAGTATAGGAGATCGTATAGTGTGCATCCAGCTATTATCTGGACTCTACTTCCCCCGCAGCCTTGCGGTACATGCACCACTCGCACGCCGGGTCCGAGGGCGGAAGCGTTTGCCGCTCCAGGCAGATACGGGCCTCGTGGAGGGCTTCCGGGACCCAGGAGGCATCGCCGTCATGGGGAAGGATAACCGTGGAGAACACCAGCGTTTCCCCAAAGTCCGCCTTGGCCTTGTCCGCGTTCACGTACACGAAGAACGCCGTATCGCTCACGAGCAGATTATTGTGGCGCAGAAGCCACTGGTACACCTCCACCTGGCGCTTGTAGCTCTCTTTCCACGTCCCATCGAGCGTCACCGTGCCGTCGATGCTCGTTGCCTTGTAGTCCACCACGTGGGTCTCGCCATCCACGTTCAGCCAGAGATCGTCCACGGCCCCGTAGAGGAGCATATTGGACTCCCCGTCCAACCCTTGCACCCCTATACGGTTATTCCGCCAGTCGTCGAGCTGCGGGTGACGCATGGGAACGGCTTCCACGCCGAACGTGCGCATGAGGGGGTGCGGTTCCTCACGGGCCCGGTACCGGTCAAACTCCTTCTTAAGCAGCAAATCAACCGCATTATTGAGCGTGAAGGCCGGCATGGATACCTGCCCGATCCCGAGCTTTCTATCCAGATAGAAACAGCGCGGACACCGGACGAACATCTCCAGTTTGCTGCGGCTGAGCTTGTAGGGCGCGGAAGACGCCGGATCGAAGAGATTGCGCGTGCGGACTCCGTTTGGCATACCTGCCATCCTACGGTCGTCCTCCGTCCGCCGCAAACATGATGGCGTGAATTCGCATAGGATACGACATGACTGTGATCAACGCTTGCGACCGAGAAGGGCATGGAGCTGTTTGATGCCCCGATGAATCCGCACGGAGATGGCATTGGGCGTACCGCCAAGTATGGCTGCGATGTCGGCAGGAGATAAGCCGTCAACGTACCGCATGATCAGGACTTCACGATATTCCTTGGGAACGCGATGGAGGAATTCAAAGACTTTGTTCTGTTCAACCTTCTTCTGCATATCTGCGGCGCCGTCGTAACCGGGTTCCCATCCTCCCTCCTGAAGTTGCTCAAGCGAGAGCTCCTTCTTCTTCCGCACTTCGTCCACTATGAGGTTGTTGGCGATCTTATAGAGGAATGCGCGCATGTTTTGGACTTTCTTCTTGTTGTCGTCCGCAATGTACGTCCACGCGCGCATGAAGGTTTCCTGCATGAGTTCTTTTCCGCGTTCACGGTCGAAGACACGGAAGGCGCAATGGCGAAAAATGGCGTCGGCATACAGGTTGTACGCCTCGGCGAGCTCTGCTTCCGGTGTAGGATGGGGAGGAATCATGCTCCGGTTCGGAAGGAATAACCGCGCCCACAGGTACGAATGATGGCTATCACTGTACACGGAATGCGTCCCGGAGGCGAATGTTCATTCGGATCATCCCCTCTTCGCACAACAACACACGTGGTACACTTCGATACCGTGGATACCTCCAACGTCATCGGCATCGATATCGGCGGTACGAAATGCGCTGTCGCCCTCTACGAACGGCGCACGTGGAAGCTCCTGAAGAGGGAGAAGTTCTCCACACGGGCCGAACGGGGGTTTCCAGCTGTCCTGGAAGAAACCCTCGCCCTGGCAAAAGGTTGGATATCGAAAGATGTTGTCGCGGTCGGCGTAGGCGTCCCCGGGCTCGTTCGTCACCAGGGAGGCGTCATCCTTCGCTTGCCGAACATTCCGGGCGGTGAAGGATTTCCGCTTCTGGAAAAGGTGCGCGAGACATTCAATCTTTCCGCCTCGGTGGAGAACGACAGTAACTGTTTTACGCTGGCCGAGGCGCGTGAAGGGGCCGGGAAAGGATCGAGTGTCGTTTGCGGCGTCACGATGGGCACGGGAGTGGGAGGGGGTATGGTGGTCGACGGCAGGATCTTCCGCGGTGCAGACGGCTTTGCGTCGGAGTTCGGCCACATGCTCCTCCGGCCGGGCTCGCCGCCTTCGGGAACGTCGGACCAGAGGGGCGAAGTGGAGCAATTCCTCTCCGGGACCGCTCTCCGGAAGCGCTGCCCCGCGGCAAAACGATCCGAAGATTTGTTAGAAGGTCCCCTTTGCGCGTCTCTCCATGAATCCATTGTCCTCGAAGTCTCCTGGCTCTGCGCCAATCTGACGCACTGCGTCAATCCCTCGGTAATCGTTTTCGGCGGGAGTACGGGGAAGGCACTCCGGTCCCACCTTCCGTCCATTGAGAAGGAGATGACGCGCTGGATGATGAAAGACACGCCCCTCCCCCGTCTTGCAATCTCCTCGATCAGCGGCGCGGCCACAATGGGTGCGGCGATGCTGGCTGCAGATACACTCACGACTTGACGGTCTTCCAATCATCCATGAACTTCTTGAGGCCGATGTCCGTCAGCGGATGCCTCGGCAATTTGGCAAAGACGTCGTACGGGACCGTGCAGATGTGCGCGCCGAGCCGGGCGGCATCCACCACGTGGCGCGGATGGCGCGTGGAAGCCACGAGGACCTCCGTCTTGAAGGTGTAGTTGCGCCAGACCTCCATGATCTCCCCGATGAGCGCCATCCCGTCCTCCCCGGCGTCATCGAGCCGTCCGATGAACGGGCTGATGATCGTCGCGCCGGCTTTTGCCGCAAGGATTGCCTGGGGGACCGAGAAGACGAGCGTGACGTTCGTACGGATTTTGTGAGCGGAAAAGTGCATGAGCGCCTTGAGCCCTTCCGTGGTCATGGGGACTTTGACGACGATGTTGCCGTGCCACTTCGCGTATTCCTCCCCCTGCTTGATCATTCCTTCCGCATCCTCTGCCGTCACCTGCGCGCTCACGTTTGCAACAAGGGAGCACAGTTCCAGCACGGTTTGCTTGAAGTCCTTGCCTTCCCGCGCAACGAGGGTGGGATTGGTGGTGACGCCGTCCAGTACGCCCCAGGACGCCACTGCACGGACGTGGTCAAGGTTTGCGGAGTCGAGGAAGAGCTTCATGGAAAAAGGGGGAATCTCAATCACTGTACCACAACCGCCCCGGTCATCGTGGGATTGGCGTGGTTGTGGAACCCCCACGTACCGCTTTGCTTGAACGTAAAACGGTATTCCTCTCCCCTGATGAGGGAACGCTGCGAATCGAATCCAGGCAGGGCGCTATGCTGTGGATGGGGATCGGATGCTACCCAGAACAACCCCGTACTGTCGTTGAAGAAACGGACGGTTGCACCCGAAGATACTATCACGATCATCGGCGACATCCCCGCATCCAAGAGCGTCACTGTGGCGGCTACCTGAGCCGAACTCACGGAACTGCCCGTGGATGACATAGATGACATTGAGGATGATGACAAAGCGGAAGACGAGGAAGAAGACCGTGAGGAAGACATCCTTGAAGAAGAGGAACCGCGATGATTCGTCCCGTACACGGCCCGCGCCAACATGATCATCTTCGTCACCTCCGCGCGGTTGATCGCATCGAGGGGGCGGAAACGTCCGAGGGAATTACCATGTACATCGGTGTCGCCGGTGAGGACCTTATCGCGGCTGAGAGCCTCAATAGAGTAGACATGGGGCGTTGAAAAACCCACGTCGTCGTAGCGGTTCCCCACGGGCGTGACGGTATCCACATCGAACGCATCAGTGAAGAGACTGGCCACCTCCGCACGCGTTGCCTGCCGGTCGATATTCTGCTGTGTCTCAAACACCGTAAAACGTTCATGCGCCGCAACGTTGAGGTACGGGATCGCCCAGTGTCCCGTCATCGTCGAGGGCACGGACCCGTAGGCCTCCACGTCATATCCCGCGCCTTCCACGGCTATCTTGAGTGTTTCCGCCAGCGTGATGTTGTTGGCGGGACCGAAGAGGCCGAGCGGGTTGCCCGCTTCGTCCCGGTACCCGCCGACAATGTGTGAAGCAACGGCGTCCCGGACGTACGTGGCGTACCACGCGTTCGGCTCAATATCACGTAGCGTCGTTTCCTGTCCATCCACTGTTACGATAATCTGTGCAATGGTCATCGCTGGAACGATGAGCAGGAGCAACCCGGAAAGAATTGTTGAGGAACGAGCATGCATGTGGTGATTTGAGTACGGCTGGCTAATGTTGGAAGTATACCACCCTCCCTACAACGATCTTAGCGATTATCATTAACACAAGCATTACATTCCCTCAATGGCAATATATCTGTAAAATCATAGTATGAACAAAGGACTGCTTACAATCATTTTTCGGCAAGCAAGCCGTATCTTGCCAGCTGTGATCGTTGTTGCATGCTCATCGGCCGCGTACCGGGCAGACCTTCAGAACATCGACGTCGTCATACCTGAACCGTCTGCGATCTCCTCATCCTCGGCTCCACCCGTTGAACATTCCTCCTCTTCCAGCCCCAGGAGCCTTGTTGTGACCGTTCCCTTCTCGCCGCAAGCGCCCTTTGCCGTGTGGGATCCGCTCCACGAGGAAGCGTGCGAGGAGATGTCCCTCATCATGCTCGATGCGTACTGGAGGGACGAGGCCCTCACCCCGCAGATTGCCGAAGAACGCCTGCAAGCACTCATCGCCTGGGAAACGGAGCAGGGTTATCCTGAGGACGTTACGGCCGAAGAGATTGCGCACATTGCAGATGTGTACTTCGGCCTTCGTGCCACGGCGCGCACGGATGTGACGCAGGAGTCGATCATGGAGGAATTGCGTAATGGACGACCTGTTATTATCCCTGCCGCGGGCAGAACGTTGGGGAATCCGTACTTCTCCGGCGACGGGCCGTGGTACCACATGCTTGTCATCACGGGATACGAGGAGGGGAACTTCATCACCAATGACCCCGGAACGAAGCGCGGGGAGAATTTTATCTACAACAGGGAAGTCCTCCTCAATGCCATCCATGATTGGACGGGCGTGAAGGAGGAAATCCAAACCGGCAGTAAAGCAATGGTGGTGATCCAGGGGTTGAAGTAACTTCGATTGTTTGTACTCAGCCTCCTGCCGACGCTGTTTCTCCGTGATACACTACTGCTATGCCCCGCTCCCGACCCCGCCCCAAGGAACTCCTCGGAAAGGATCCAGCCATCGTCCCTCTCTCCCTCCAGCGCATTCTTTCGAGCGAGAGTGAGGTTCCCCGCATGTGGATCGGCCCCGAAGAGTCCAAGAAGCTCCAATCCGACGAAGCCGAAGCTTATGCGCTGGCCCACGACATCATGAAGTGGCTGGCCATAGAAGCGCCGCGCAAGCACAAGAGCGGACACCCGGGCGGTCCCCTTTCTTCTTTCACGTTTTCCTACGGCATTCTGCGCCGCCGCGACCCGCACAAGGATGCGGCGCTCCGCATGAGCGCCGGACACCTTTCCCTCCTCGCGTACGGCCTCCAATACTTGGGCGGAAGGGGGACGGCCGATCCACGGCTCAAGTCCCCGCAGGCGATCATTGATGCGTTTCGGACGCCTGACGGATTGCCGGGACACGTGGAAGCGGGAATCGGCGACATTCCCTTCGGTTTCGGCCCACTCGGGAAAGGCCTCTCGAACGGCGCGGGCCATGCGCTGGGATGGAAAATGCTGGGAAAGGAGGGCGTGACCGACGTCCTCATCGGCGACGGCGACGCGCAGGAAGGGCAGATTATGGAAGCGGCACGATTCGCCTCCAAACTGAAGCTGGACAGGCTGGTCGTCCATGCAGACATGAATGACGTGCAACTTTCCGGCATCCCGTCGACCGTGGCCGCTTCCGACCTCGCTTCCATCTTCCAAGCGATGGGCTGGCGCGTTATTGAGGTCCAGAACGGCAACGACCCCGCACAGGTGGAAGCGGCTTTGGACATCGCGGATGCGCTCGCCGGTCGCGGACGTCCCGTCTGCGTGTGCTACTACACGACAATGGGATTCGGCCTCGAAACCATGGAGCGCGCGGCGAACGCCGGCTCCGCGGAATTTCACGGTGCGCCCATGAAGGATAGTGCCGCGGAAGAGGAACTGAAGAAGCTCACGCCGCTTGACGAGCTGGTTTCGAAGTACGAGAGGCACCTCATTCGCCTCGCCACTCGTGCCACCAACGCCCCGCCCGCCTCCGTCATTCTCAATCCACCGCCCGCTATCGAAAGGGTCGTTACGGACAAAGAAGGCGCCGCCCGACGCGACTTTGGAGCCGTGCACATCAAGAACCTCATGAAAGCCGACCCGCGCATCGTGGTTCTCCACGGCGACCTGGCGGGATCCGGCGGCTTCGATGTCGTTGGAAAAGAATTCCCGGACCGCGTGATCAACTGCGGCGCGGCGGAAGCGAACATGTACATGGTTGCCGCGGGTTTGCGGCAATCAGGGATGCTTCCCCTCACGTACACGTTTGCGGCATTCGGCACAAACGAAGCACGGGCGAATGCACGTCTCATAGATATCAACGCCGCCCACGTCCCCTGCAGCGTCCTCCACGATTGCACGCACGCGGGACTGAGCGTGGGCGAGGATGGCGAGACGCACCAGGACCGCAACTACCTCAACATCCCCTTCGACAACACGCAGGTATGGATGCCCGCCGATTCCAACCAGGCTGCCGCTGCCGCGGAGAAGGCGCTGCAGCTCGTTTCGCAGGGCAGGGAGAGCGTCTACGCCTTCTTCCCGCGCACGGGTCACGGTCAACTGAAGGCGCCTGATGGCAACGTAATCTACGGAAAAGAGTACGTCTTCGATGGGAAGGCGGACATCGTGCGGGGCTCCGGCGATACGGGGGACCGCGCGACGATCATCGCCACGGGGATTGCCGTCCACGACGCCGTTGCGGCAGCGGACCGGCTGCTCAGGGAAAAGAAGATCTCTGTCCGCGTCCTCAACGTCGCCAGCATCCGCCCTCTGGACGCTTCCGCCATCGTCCAAGCGGCGCTGGAAACGATCCATCTCATCGTCGTAGAGGATCATCACAGTGAAGGGGGCCTGGCATCCCAGGTGGCGGACGTCATTGCAGACTTCCAGTTATTGGTTTCACTGCGTCGGCTAGGCGTGAACCACTACTTCCCCTCCGGCACCGCCGAGAGCCTCAAGTTCCTCGCGGGATTGGATGTAGACAGCATAATGAACGCAGTTCAGGACGAATTGACGACGGAAGTGTGTGGCGGCGAGGATGTACTCGTCACGATGATTTACGCGCTCGCGAACAGCAGAAGACCGAGCCGCTTCCAGGACGGGATCAAGCCGTTCATTGGACGTATCCTCGAGGACAAAGTCTACCTCGATACGTTGCGCGGGTTCTGGAAGAAACGCACTGCTTCCGCGGACGAGCTTCCGTCGAACGAGAAGCTCCGGAGCATGCTGGAAGGGTGATACCACTCCGCGGTATCCTTTTAAATGCTTGCCTGCCGGACGTGCAGGGAAAAGGTATGTTCGTCACCGCATCTTGTACACTCCAAGGACTTTCAGTCCGTTCACCATCACCGCATAGACTTCCTTATCCGAGGGGAAACTTGGTGCGTAATCGTGGTCGCGGAAGTTGTCGATGACGTATTCGGCCTCCGCGACATCGACGAGTTGCACGCGGCTGCGTTGCTCCGGCGGAAGCACGAAGACCGTGGACCATCCCGGGCTGCTCGTCGGATGGATGCGGATCGTTGGCCTGGTATCGTTTTCCAATACGTACTCAAATCCCTTCCGAAATGACAGTCCCCAGTAATCCATTTCGAAGTTCCCCTCCACGTAGCGGGCGGGGATGGAAAAGTAGAGGTTCTGCAACGGGTGCATCCGTACCATCCCGTACGCCGTCACGCCGAGACACAATGCAATGAACCCGAGGAGTATCCCGGGCGCGCGCGACGCAACACGTTGGTTCCCGAGTGACCCGAGAAACACCAACGCCCGTCGAATGCCTTCGAGCGCAAAGAGAAGGAAAGCGGGATACACGAAGTACAAATGACGGTAATCGTCATGCACGCCCTTTCCAGTCACAATGACGAACAGAACTGGCATGAGCATCCAGAACGTAAAGAGGAACCAATGTCGTCCTTGCGTCGGTTGCTTACGCCATCCATTTTGCGTTAGCCAGACGACGAGACTTGCGCACCCGACGAAGAATGCGAGGGTGTAGAGAGGGGGCGTCGTGATCAATACCCACACGGGGACGTAGTGCCATGCAAAGCTCTGCATCCATTCCCCCAAGTAGAAACCGCCCGAGGAGAGGCCGCTGCTCCAGCGGTACGCCGCGAGGAAATTCCGTAGGGGATCATTCCAGAGGAGCGGCCAAAGAGCGACCGTCAGAATGATGCTGGCAACCGCGTACGCCACGCCGAGGGTGACGGTACTTTTGACCGTACGTTCCGCACGCCATTCTTGAAACATCTGCCAGAGGAGGAACAATCCCGTGAAGAGCGCCATAAAGAGTCCCGTGATGCGGCTCGTGACAAGCAACGCCGTGGCGAAGCCGTGGATGGCCGCCCACGTGAGCGAGCGTCGGTCGAGGAGCCGTACGAGCGTGTATGCGCAGAGCGTGAAGAGGACCAGGGCGGGGATGTCCCTGGTGTTATAGAACGCATGGGCGAAGATCCGCGGCGAGAGGAAGAGCATCGTTGCGCCGAGGAGCCCAAGCTCCCAACTCTTGAAGTGATAAGTGACCAACAAGTAAAAAAAGAAGACGCCGCCGAGGAAAATAAGGAATGAGAAGAAGCGCCTCTGCGCGAAGATGGA
The DNA here is from genome assembly GCA_964502425.1 of uncultured Candidatus Peribacteria bacterium. GTDB lineage: Bacteria > Patescibacteriota > Gracilibacteria > Peribacterales > Peribacteraceae > CAIKAD01. Next base: position 8,793 of record CAZCWV010000030.1, read on the forward strand.
AGCAGGATCCGTGGCACCCGAACGTTCTTGTATTGCATGGAGGGGCAACTCGATCGTCGTTCCGTAGAAGCGCTGGTTTTCTCCTTCCGGCCACGGCTGGCCCCTGAAGACGGTATTGTAGGCTTCCGTGCCCACGCGCTGCATGTTCGGCTCGTCCCACGAAATGCCGTAGTCCCTGTACGATGCAATGCCCGCGAGGAGCATGGCGGCGAAGAGGATCGCCGGGAGGACGCGCTGGGGGCTCATGGAGAACATGCTACGCCTTCCGCTGGTCCGGACAAAATCAGATGGCGGGAGCTGCTTCGATACTTCAAATGTAAGCTCATACGGCTTCGCATTGTAAAGAACATCTGTGAGCTTTGGAGCAGCTGCACGAATATCGGCGAAGCTACGCCGATATTGGGGGGTATCGAGCAAGCATTCATTATGCAGAGCCGTATCAGTTTCCTATGCCTGCACTCAGAAAGAGCTTCTTCCCCGGAAGAAGCTCTTTCCCTATGCTGTCGCACGCACCGGATTCCTCATGGAGTCAGAAATTGACCGCGGATTTCTCCATCGGGGTGCAGGGTGGTGTGAACATTAACGTACACTACGCCGTTGAGAATCGCTTCGCGTTGATCGGCCGTGATGCCGGTCCACGTGCCCGTGGCGTGGTTGCCGACAAAGGTGATGCTGAAGATCGCCGGACCGCCGATGCCGGAATCCCCAAGATGGAAGTGCGCGGCTGTGATATCACTGCTCAGTCCCTGCACGGTGATGTCGTATTGCAGGCCGCTCAACGTGAGGACGAACGACCCCGTTCCCATTGCCGTGGTAGCCACGGGTGGGGTTTCCTGCATACCCGTAAGCCTCGCCGTTAGCGCGACTGATCCGGCATCGTAAATGCCGATGCCGCTGTCACTAAAGATCGCACCGCCTGCGGAGACCATCTCATTGACGCTCACGGTATAGGCTCGTTGCGTTTGGAGCGTATCGGCCAGACTCAGATCGACGGTTCTGCGGTCAACGAGCAGATCTGCCGAGAGCAGCGAGAGCGTATGGCTGCCACCCGTCACGGTATAGCGCGAGACCTGCTGTGCCCGAGTGACATCCAGATCAGTATCGAACGTGACGCGTATACGGGTGGCGGAAATCGCCTGTACACCGGTGACGTGACCGGAAGCCGGTAGGGAAATGAACGTCGTGTTATCGGAGAAAATGACGCCTTCACTCGTCAGAAGATTGTTTCCGGTGACACGGTACGAGGTCCCTGCCGCGAGTGCGGTTGTGAGTTCAAGGTCAACCGTATGGTCGTTGACCAACGTGGCATGGCGGATGCCGATGCTTCCGCCGCCGATGCGCTCAACGGTATAGCGCGACTCATCCCGTGCACGTCCGGCGTCCAGATTGGTGTCGAATGTCAGACGTACGAAAGTCGAGGAAACCGCAGTGGCGTCAAGCAGTTGTCCTTCCACCCCGGAGAAGGTAAAACGCGCGCTGTCGGTGAAGACCGTACCTGCCTGCGACAACAGATTGCGAGCGGTGAACATGTAGGAAACATCCGCCGAGAGGCCGGCATCGAGAACAAGATCGACGGTCCGACCGTCGACGCGCGTTGCGGAATGTACGGTGATCGCCGCGCTGTTCGAGACCCGGACCACCGAGTAGCGTGATGCGTCTTCCATGCGGGAAGCGTCCAATGCCTGTGAAAAGACCACACGCACGCGGTTGGACGATGTCGGTGTGATGCTGGAGATGTGCGGCGACGTGACGCCGCAGTCGGCCCCATACTGCAGATTCTGGTATGCGCGATCAAACATGACCACCATTTCGGCGCGATTCATGTACGAGGACGGGCGGACGAGACCGGTGCCGCCGTCCCCCTGGAGAACGCAGTGATCGGCGGCGGTCTGCATGGCAAGGTAGTACCATGTATTCTGCATATTATCGGGGAATTGGGGGGCAGAGCCCGTGTGTTCGAGCACGAATGCCCGCATGAGTAGTGCGGCAGCTTCGGCTCGGTTCAGCGGGTCAGCGGGACGAGCGGTGCAGGGACGGAAGTTCTGGTAGCAATTGCCGTCACCATGAATCCACCCGGCGTTCGCTGCGGCTTCGAAGTATGCAGAATACCAAGCGGAAAGCGAGACGTCGCTGAAGCTGGACCGCGCCGGATAGACGAGTGATTCGCTGCGGAGATTCACGAGAAGCTTGACGAGTTCCGCTCTCGTCGCGAGATCACTTGGACGAAACCTGGTTTCGTTGGTGTCGAGGGCACCGATACTCAGGAGAGCAGCAGCGGAATCTTCGTAGTATGCGCCTGCCGGCACATCGGTGTAGTCCGTTTTCTGCGCAAGAGCAGGTGCAGGAACGCCCGATAGAACAAGAAGAGGTCCCGCAATCGCGATGAAGGAGAGGAAGCGCGCCGATGGTGTGAAGAGGGTGCTGCGCATAATAAAGATGGGGAACTGAGTCATCCATGTTCTATGACAGCTCTGCTTGCCCATCGTTACAGAGAAATGCATGTGAAGCCTGCAAAAAGCACGGTTACTCACCAGCAATACACCGCAGTCACCGTACTATCAGGTTTCTGTGCTATAAACGGGGCAGCTTCCGAAACGACTGCCGCCCCGCATGCCGATGTTCCTATTTCTGTGGATTGTCTTTCTTCTC
>CAZCWV010000031.1:0-11294 GCA_964502425.1 uncultured Candidatus Peribacteria bacterium
CTCGTTGGGGTTGTGCGCGAGGCGGTCACTCAGTCCCACGGACTGGAGCGCGGCGCGCGCCTGCCGTTCCGCTTCCTGCCGGTGGATGCCCTGGTAGAGGAGCGGTTGCATCACCTGCCGCAGCGCGTCCATGCGCGGGAGGAGGTTGAACGACTGGAAGACGAACCCGATGCGTCGGCTCCGTACCGTCGCCTGGTCGTTCTCGTTGAGGCTTCCCACTTCCTTCCCCTCCAGCAGGTACGATCCCCCCGAAGGCACGTCCAGCAGGCCGATGATGTTCATGAGCGTGGATTTTCCGGAACCCGACGGCCCCATGATGGCCACGAAGTCCCCCGCGTTAATGGACAGCGAAACGCCCCGGAGGACCGTGATGTGGTCCGTCCCGAGGGGGTACGTCTTCGTGATGTCGTGCATCGTGATCATGACGTCAACGGGTAGTCCTGGTCCGTGAACCGCTCACCTCCATGGTGGGCCCCATTCCCCCCCCCGCCCATGCGGAACAACTGCGCGGGATTGGCGGACGTGTTGGACCGTGTCGTGGAGATGTTGAGGGAGACGATCTGCTCGCCCTCCGTGAGTCCGGAGAGGATTTCCGTGTACCGCCCGTCCGTCACGCCCGTCTGTACGGCGGCGGTGCTGCCGTCCGCGCGCTGGACGAAGACGATGTTGTTCTGGTGTACGAGCGCCAAGTTTGGGACGGCCAACACGCTTTCCTTCCTCACGGTTTCGATCTCCACCGTCGCGGTCATGCCCGAGAGGATCGTGAGGTCCGCGGGCTTGGGGAGACGAATCGCCACCTCGTAGGAGACGACACCCGATTCCTCCACGGGCGTGGGATCGATCTCATCAATCGCTCCCTGGAACTCCTGTTCCGGCAGCGCGTCGAAGGTGATGCGCGCGGTCATGTCCTTCTTCACGCGTACCACATCCACCTGGTCCAGCAGGATCGTGACGATGAGGAAGTCCGGATTTTCCAGTATCACGTACTTCTCCTCCCCCGTGTCGAGGAGGTTATCCCCCACCTGGTAGTCGAGCCGCCGGATGACGCCTTCGAAGGGCGCGGTGAGCCGGTAGTCCTCCAGCGTCTTCCGGGTCTTGGCGAGGGAGGTGCTCTTTTGTGCGATGTCGTTCTGCTTCAGCTTCGTGCTGACGTTCACGTTGCGGGACGCCGCGTCGAGCGCCGCTTGCTTCGCTTTGACGTCGTCCTGGATCTTCTGGAGCGACGCTTCCTGTTTCTGCAGGTCGCCGGGGGTCTGGGTCCGGAGCAGCCGCAGGTTTTCCTGCGCGGTGAGGAGTGCATTCTCCGCGGTCTCCAGCGCATCCTCCTTCTGCTTGATCGTGATGCTCGTGAGCTTGCCCCCCGCCCCCGTGAGGCTTGCCTGCGCCGTTTCCGCCTCGTCCATGAGCGATGCCGCGGACGTGCGGGCGGAGGACGCGGTTTGCGTGAGCGTGGACAGCTTCGTCGCCGTCAGCACGCTGGCATCACTCACGGTTCCCTGGAGGAGTTGGGCGGTGCTATCGGCGAGGGTGTGGATGGAACTGGCTGCGGCCGAAGCGCGGCTGAGCGCGTCCGCCAGTATTGCGGTGTCGCGCGTGAGGGAGAGTGTATTGCCGTACGTTCCGCGCATGGTGTCCGTCGCTTCCCGCGCGGCGTAGTAGTCGCTCTCCGCCTGGTTGCGGAGCGACGCGTCGTTCCCGAGGCGGTAGTGGACCTCCATGCCCTTGTTCCCCGAGAGGGGGCGGGCGGCCGTGTCGTTGACGAGGACGCCGTACAGCGTGCCGAGCAGGTCTTCGCATCCCGAGAGGATCTTCTGCGCCGTGAATCCCAAATCCTGGAGCGTGGTGGCCCGCGCCTGTTCCAAGGCAGCCTCGGCCTGTTCGACGGCGGCTTCCCGCTCCGAGACGGACCGTTCCGCACTCGCGAGGTCCGTGGGAAGTTTCTCCTGTGCGACGGCGAGTTCGTTCTGCACTTCTGCGAATTGCCGTTCGGTTTCGCGCACGGCGTTCTCGGCGTCCAGGATGGTCTTTTCCTTATCACTCTCTTGCTGTTGCAGCTGGAGGGCGCTGGCGGAGAGCGAGAGCTGCGCCTGGCGGATGTCGGTGAGCACGTTGGAGGCGTCGAGCTCCGCGATGAGCTGGCCCTTCTGCACGCGGTCACCCTCCTTGGCGTGCACCGCGGTCACTTTCCCTTTCTGGTTGAAGCGCAATTCCTGCTCACTGGCGAACGTCACCGTCCCCGTGGCTTTGACGGAAGAGGTGATGGTCCGTTGTTCCACGCCGGCCAACGATTGCGCGGATGCGTCCTCACCCGTCCCGCCCGAGAAGGCGAGGTAGCCCGTCCCCAACACTGCCGCCGCCGCGATCCCCATCAGGTAACTCTGGAGGACGACTTTCCCGAGGAAGCTTTGCAGGTGTTCCCGGAGCGCGGGGAGATGCGCACGGATGGATATCATGATTGCGAGGAAGAGGAGGATGACGTGAGGGAGGCGCCGCTCCGGGATTCCATGACGGACGATGCCCCGCCGCCCCGCCGCCCCATCATGCCGCCCGTACCGGTGCGCACGGGGAGATCCCTGCCGCGCTCCTCCGCGATCTGCTGCATCGTCTTGCCGCTATCCAGTGCTTCCTGCAATTCTGCCTCTGTGATGCCGAGGCGCTCCGCCATCCGGGCGGTGTTGGGTCCCGCGCCGCCCGGTCCACCTATGCCGCCGGTTTGCTGGAATGTTCCGTTCATGCGTGGTGCACCGGTGGACGGCGACGCCAGCCGCCAGCTGCCGACGACAATAACGAGGACAATCAAGCCCGATGCGAGGCCAAGAGTAAAAGAGAGGGGATGGAAAGGTTTCATAGGAAAAGGAAGAATACTACCAGTGTATTGGGAAGAGGTTAAGGTGAGATTAAGAAAAGAAAGGATCGTTATCTCGTTCCTTCGTTATTTCGAATGGAAGTATTCATTGCCCTGAGTGTATTCACGAAGAAACGAAATAACGAATGAACGAATCAACGTTTCTTAATCTCTCCTTAATCCCCCTCCTCTATTGTATACTTCTCCTCTCATTCCTATGCATATCCTCCTCATTGAAGATCAGGTAAAGCTGGCGGAGAACGTAAAGAAGTTCTTCGAGCTGGAACACTACACCGTCACGGTGGCGCACGACGGGAAGGAGGGTTTTGAGAAGGCGATGACGCAGGAAGTGGATCTCCTTATCCTCGACATCAACCTCCCCGGGATGGATGGGTACGTGGTGTGTACGATGCTGCGGCAGAACGGGAAGAGCATGCCCATCCTCATGCTCACGGCGCGTACCAAGCAGCAGGAAGTGGTGCACGGCCTCAACATCGGCGCGGATGATTACCTCGCCAAGCCGTTCGATCTCGACGAGCTCCTCGCCCGCGCCCGCGCGCTTCTGCGCCGCCACAGCCCCGAGAGGCAGGTGGTCCTCCAAACGGGCAAGGTGACACTCGACACCAACACGCGGGAGGTCAGGAAAGGGAAGAAGAAGGTGGAGCTCTCGCCCAAGGAGTACGCGCTCTTCGAGTTTCTCCTCCGCAACAAGGGGACGGCGCAGGACCGCCCGCGCATCATCGAGCACGTGTGGGGCGGCAGGGACGAGCTGATGTTCTCCCAGACCGTGGATGTGCACGTGGCGTACGTCCGGCGTAAGCTGGGCAAGAATGTGATCGAGACCGTTCCCGGGAAAGGCTATCTCGTTCCCGCCGACTGAGCCATGTTCAAGCGAATCAGCCACCGCATCGCGCTCCAGTTCACGGCGTTCGTGTTCGGGCTGCTGATCCTCACCGGTACGATTTTCCTTGCCGCGGACCTCGTCAATGCCCACCGCATGGAGCGTTTCCGCCTCGAGCGGATGGCGGAGATGATCGCGCTGCGCTTGCAGCCGGGGATGATGCACGCGTTCCTCCTCCCGCGGGGGATGCCGCAGTACCTCCGCGAGCAGGTGCGGATCCTCGACGCGGAGGGGAATGCCGTTTTCACGGGGTCGTTCTTCTCCAGCATGCCGTTCACGGAGGGGATCGCGCTCTCGGCCGTGACGGTGGACGGCCAGGAGTACGCGGTGCTCACGGATCCTTTCCAGCAGGATGGGCGGCGGGCGGGCTTCGTCCAGATCGCGGAACACCGGCAGTCCCCCCGCGGGGACCTGTCCCGGCGCGCCTATCTCTACTTCCTCGTGAGCGTGGCCGTCTCGCTCCTCACGTACGGCGTGGGGCTCTTCTTCGCGCGGCGCAGCCTGAAGCCCGCGGAGCAGATGGTGGAGCGGTTGGAGCAGTTCACGCAGGACGCCAGCCACGAGTTGCGCTCGCCGCTCGCCGCACTCCGTTCCTCCCTGGACCTTGCGCTCAAAAACCGGAAGTACCGTGAGGGTATCGTCTCCGCGCGGGAGGACGTGAAGGAAGTATCCGCCCTTGCCGAGCGCCTGTTGGAGTTGGCGCGGTTGGACCGTTTCGTTTTCCAATCTTCCTCCGTGGATCTCTCCGCGCTTGCGGAATCCTCGGCCAAGAAGTTCCGTCCTCTCGCAGCGGAGAAGGGGATTGACCTCCAGCACGCCATCGACCCAGGTGTCACCGTCAAGGGTGATGCGTCCCTTCTGCGGCAGGTGTTGGGCAACCTCCTCTCCAACGCCATCAAGTTCAACAAATCCAAGGGGAAGATCACGCTCCGTCTCACCAAGCGCGTGCTCACCGTGGAAGACACCGGTTTCGGCATCGCCAAGAAGGCACTTCCGCACATCTTCGACCGCTTCTACCAGGCGGATGCTTCGCGCGCCAAGGAAGGCTACGGCCTCGGTCTCGCCCTCGTCCGGCGCATCGTGGAACTGCACGGCTGGAGTGTTGATGTGAAGAGCGTTGTGGGAGTAGGCACGGTGTTCACGGTGAAGCTTTCCTGAAGAAACCGAAGCATCTGAAGAAACCGAAGAAACCGAGGAAGCCGAGGAAACCGAGGGGCGGTCACCCAACGATGCCCAGAGCGTCTTGGATGTCATTCCTCGGCATCGTCGGATTCTTCGGCATCCTCGGCATCTTCCATATCCAAGGCGTTGTGTCCTTCTCCGCGTCACGCGGCATTGTCCTTGTCTTAATCCTCTCTTAAGCCCCCACCCATATAATGGCCTCGTCGCGACTTCTACTTCTTTCCCTTTCTCTCTTATGAAGAAATTTACACTCGGTATGGCCGCGGGGGCAACCTCGCTGGCCGTCGTCATCCCCCTCCTCGCCCAAATGACGAGCGCCGCGTCCAGTGACGCAGCGTCTCTCGCGGGCACGCGCTCGCTTCCCGTTCCCACCCAAGCTTGCGTGCAGGCGTTGGTCGGGCGGGACGCCGCGCAACTCTCGGCCATCGACGACATGACGGCCGCACGCAAGACCGCTTTGCAGGCGCATAAAGATGCGCTCGCGGCCGCCGCCACGCTCACCGATGACACGGCGCGTCAGGAAGCCGTCTCGCAGGCGAATGAGGCCTTCCGCACCACAATGCAGACCGTGAGGGATTCCGATGCCATGCAGGCGGCACGGGATGCCATGCAGGAAGAGTGTGGCAATGCCGGCATGGGTTTTGGCAACATGATGAAGTTCGGGAACGGCGGCGGTATGGGAATGATGGGCGGTGGGCGCACCGGTTTCCACAGGGGCAACCCCGAAGCAATGGCCGACAAACTCGGCATGACCGCGGAGGAACTCCAGGCGGCGTTGGAGAGCGGCAAGCTGATGCACGAGATCGCGGAGGAGCAGGGCGTCACCCTGCCGCAAGGCGCAGGCCGCGGCATGCGCGGCGGCATGCGCGGAGGGCAGACTCCTTCCACAGATTCGAACGGCAAGTGAGCGGAGGAGGGCCTACACCAAAAGAAGCCGCGGGAAGCGGCTTCTTTTTTTCGATGCTTGTTCTTCACGCCGCGTGCTCATCCAGGAACCCCTTCACGCCGTCCTTGGGCTGCGCGCCCACGAAGCCCTGTACGGGCTTGCCCTTCTTGAAGAGGACGAAGGTGGGGATGCTCATGACGTTGAAGGAGCCGGGGACGCGCATGTTCTCGTCCACGTTGATCTTGGCGAACTTCACCTTGCCTTCGTACTCCGCGGAGAGCTCTTCCAGAACGGGGTTCATGATCTTGCACGGGCCACACCAGGGCGCCCAGAAGTCCACGAGGACGGGGAGGGGGGACTGGAGCACTTCTTGCTCGAAAGTGGTATCGGTGACTGCGGTTGGCATGGGAATGAGGAGAAAGATGAATAAAAAAAATGATCAGGATTTGTACATCGCGACGATCGACGTGAGGCGTTCCCCGCCCTTGCGCGTGGCCGGCAGCTCCTCGCGGATCATCTCTTCCAGGATGCTCGCGCGGACGGAGGTGAAGGACGTGAGGATCGACCGCGTGAGGTGCGAGACGTCCTCGCACGTGCGGCCGTTTTCGAGATAGGACTTGAGCGCGGTGATCTGTCCCTGGATGCGGTTCAGGTGCCCGATGATCTTGGCGCAGTTGCGGTCCGGTGTTTGCGGGGCCATGGGGGATGGGGGAAAGGGGGTAATATACTATACCCCCTACCCTATATTGGCAAGACATTCTTTCTTCCCATATCCACGGACTCGTCGTATTCCCGGAACCCCCTCCGCGGCCTTCACCCAAAATCCTCCGCAAAGATGCCGGCGTCTTCCATCGCTCTGCGCAGGCGCCGACGACATTCGAAGAGGCGCCTCTTGACGGTGCCTTCCGGGATATCCAACACTGCGGTGATCTCTCGGATTTTCTTACCCTGCATGTAGAACATATCGCACGGTTGGCGGAATTTTTCATCCATTGTTGCCATGGCGCGGAGGAGTACTGCTGTACGTTCCCGTTCCAATAATGTCTCCAGTGGGTCCGTTTCCTCCGACGCAATGCGTGGACTATAGAAGCTGGAGGCGGGTCGCATTTTATTACAGTGTTGTACCCACTCGCTGTGGAGAATGGTGAACAGCCACGCCGGAAAGCGGGATGGATCACGGAGTTGGTGCTTGTTTTGCAGAATGCGCAACCACGTTTGCTGAGAAAGGTGCTCCGCAGTGTGGTAGTCGGCACCGTATCGTAACAATTTTCCTATCATCATTGGCGTGAACCTGTGGACTAGTTCCTCTCCATCCCTGTTGTCTCTCAGCGCTGCGAATAATTTCATAATGTCTGTTTCCTCCGGAGGAGTGACACTATTTCCCTCGCTTGAGGGTGATGGAGCGGTATCTGTGCCGTCACTGTGCGTCTCAAGAATCATGGGCGTGGAAGGATAGCAGGCGCCGCCGTCCGTCGCGTCTATTCCGGTGGGATGGTCACGTTTGTTCCTTCCCCAGGCTTCAAAGTCCCATTGCTTCCGGTACATCCAGGAGGCCCCAGATGGCTTCCCACACGACCATGGGAACCGATTCGTTGACGGGGCCCCAGATTTCGCAGGAGGCCTGTTTGTTCGAATCCTTGCCGAAGCGCTTGACGGTGATCACCGCGGTGCGGTCGCCCGTGAACGTGACGCCCGGAACGAGGTTTTTGGGCGTACCCACCACGAAGCTCTGGCTGTAGAAGTATCCGTCGTGTTGCAGTGAGGAGCGCTCCTCCGTTGTGTTCACCAGGTTGTGCCCGATGTTGCGGATGGGGCAACGCGCTTCCACTACCGTGTCCGTGGCGATTTTGAAGAGCACGCTGTTCTCCCGCTTGATCATGATGCCAATCCATCCCGAGGGAAGGAGTATGGCGATGTCGTTATTGAGGTAGAGCGGCGAGAAGCCCGAGGGATAGTTGGTACGCTGCGGGGTGTAGGAACGCTGCATCGTGTAGGAGCGTGTGAGGGTGGATCGCCGAGGCTGGAGGATGCGCCGGTTGGCGCGCTCCGAGCGGCGATCGAGCGTCCGTTCCACGGCCTGTCTGTCGTAGGTGCGGGTGTACGTCCTCGTATAGGAGTTGTTGTCGTAGCCGTTGTACGTGTTACGGGGATCGTTGTCGTAGTAATTGCTGTAGTCATTCCCGTAGTCATTGTCGTAGGTATTGTAGTAGTAGGAGGAGCTGTCGTACGTTTCGTTGAACGAACTGTTGTAGTAGAAAGAGTCGTAGGCGCCGTTGTCGTACGCGGACGCGGGGAGGGGAAAAGACGATGCTGTTATCAGGACTGCGGCGAGGAGGGAAAGTGGTGTTTTCATGAGGATATGATGACATACGGGCTGTGTATGTCAATGAATATCGAATTTCGTTTGTTTGAGTGGTCAAAAGGGGATTTGAACGCCCAGTACCGCATCAGTTCCCCTTTTCTCTGCATCCATCAGGGATCTTTTCCACCTTTTCCCGGCGGAAAAGGTGGAGCCCTTTTGGCTCTCAATACGTAAGGATCATCCCTACTTTTCTTTTCTGGGCGACCCTTCGGTTCGCTACGCTCACCTCAGGGCAAGCACCTTCCGCCTGCCCTGAGCGAACCCGAGCGGTAGCGAGGGTGAGCCGAAGGGTCGCGCATTGTCTGCATTCCCCAACCTGGTGAAGGCTTATAGGGTTCTCGTACCCTGGAACGCGCGACACCCCAACACCCCCCACCTGCCCTCCGCCTTCTTCTTGGCTGAAAGTGCATTGGGGAGTGGCGGGCGACGAGGGGGATGTATGCTGTTCTGTTGTTGTTTTCTCCCTCTCCCCCCACTCCACCTGCCTCCCATGCCCTCCCCCGGCGGGGGAGGGGAAAGCCATGGCCGTGGTCGCGGCCATCTTCCGAAAGCACGTGCAGCGTCTGAAGCGAAGGCAACATATCTCTGACAACGGCAACAGCGTGCGCCTCTCCCCCACGGGGGGAGAGGAGGGAGAGAGGGCGACAATCCTTCCCCCCGGGTGGAAGCCTGTTACACTCCGGGTCCATGCATGAGGCATCTTCCCCAACGGTACGGACGCCACCGCCCTCAGTCCTCACCCCCTGCCAGACGCGCGCGCTCGATATCCTGCAGCGCCAGGGGAACGTGTTCCTCACGGGCGCGGCGGGGACCGGGAAGAGCTACCTCCTCGCGCGGTACCTGCGGGGGAAGACGCCCGTGGAGTTCCCCGTGGTGGCCAGCACCGGCGCCGCCGCCGTGATCGTCGGCGGCCGCACGTTCCACAGCTTCTTCGGGTTGGGGATTCTGGAGGGCGGTCCCGCCGCCGCGATTGCGCGCGCGCTGCGCAGCCGCAAGGTCCTCCTGCGGTTGGAGCGCGCGCAGTGCGTGGTGATCGACGAGGTCTCCATGCTCTCTGGCATGCTGCTCCAGGCGGCGGAGACCGTTGCCCGGCGCGCGCGGGGCGTGGACGAGCCGTGGGGCGGACTGCGGATTATCACGGTGGGCGACTTTGCGCAGCTTCCGCCCGTGACGCGCAACGGCGAGGAGAAGGATTGGGCGTTCCGCCATCCCGTGTGGGACGAGAGCGACTTTGTCCCCGCCCTCCTCTCCACGGTCGTCCGTACCCGCGAGCTCGATTTCCTCGAGATCCTCAACTTCGTCCGCGAGGGGATCGTCAATGAGCGCGTGGAACGCTTCCTCGAGGAACGCAGCAACGTCCCCACATCCGAGCACCTGGAAGCCACGCGCCTCTATCCCCACCGCGCGCAGGCCGAGGAGTACAACCTGCAGCGGCTCGCGTCCATTCCCTGTCCCGAGCGCGCGTTCCCCACACACTACGAAGGGGACGACCGCGCCATGGAGTCCGCGCGGCGCACGGTCCCCATCCCCGCAACGCTCCTCCTTAAGGAAGGCGCGCTCGTGATGATGCGGAAGAACGACACGGCGGAGCCGCAGCGCTTCGTCAACGGCAGCCTGGGGCACGTGCGGCACATTGCGGAAGACCGGCTGGTGATCAGTCTCTTCTCCGGCGACACGGTGGAAGTGACGCAGGAGAAGTTCTCCGTGCTGGACGGCGACGGTAACGAGGCCGCCGCCGCGTGGAACTTCCCCGTGACGCTCGCGTGGGCCGCCACGATCCACAAGGCGCAGGGGGCGTCGCTGGACCGGATGATCGTGGATCTCGCGTCCCTCTGGGAACCGGGGCAGGCGTACGTGGCGCTGAGCCGCGTGCGCTCCGCGCAAGGCCTCGCCATCGCGCGCTGGACCGCCTCCTCCATCCGCGCCGAACCCCTCGTGACGTCCTTCTACAACGGCCTCGCCGACGCCGCGCAGAAGTACGTCCCCCGGCCGCTCTTCGTCCCATCCGTCCCGATCAGTCTCCCCAAGCCGCAAGCCGCGAAGAAGAAACCCGCCGGGCCCCGATCCCGCGCCGCGCGTGCGCAACTCGTCCACCGTCTCGCCCTCCAGAAAGCCTCCCTGGCCGTGATGTCCCGGCTCTGTGGCGTTAAGCAGGAACGCATCCTCCGCTACTTCGAGCAGCTGGCCGCCGAGGGGAAGGAACTCAGCCTCTCCTACCTCACCGACGATATCGCCGGACTGGAACCTATCCGCAGCGCCTTCCGGCGTCACGGCCTCGCGTACCTTAAGCCCGTCTTTGAGGAACTCGCGGAGACCGTCCCCTACGACACGCTCAAGCTTGTCCGGTGCGTGATGGCCGCGGAAGAGGGAAGTGCAGGACAGACATGAGCGCGTTCATCGCGAATGCCGTGAAGGCCATGAGCGGGATGGTGATGTAGCCGAACGTGAAGCGGATGTTCGTATTTGCGCACGAGACGCCGCCCGCATCGCACGGTTGGAGCGGGTCGCCGGCTGGCTGCAGCGCCGCCTGCACCTGCTCGGCGTAGTGCGCGCCGGAGAAATACAACCCCACAATACTCAGGAGGAGGATGTACGGTACGATGCCGCGGTCGCGGCGGTACAAGGCCAGCCCCAGGAGCAGGGCCTGCGGGTACATGAAGATCCGTTGGATCCAGCACAGCTTACACGGCGTCCAGCCGGCGATTTCCGAGAAGAAGAGGCTGCCGACCGTGGCGGTGAGCGCGACGATGAACATGAACGTCATGCCATACCGCAGGATCCACTTCTCCATCATCCCGTCCTTCCGGAAAAGGCGCAGGAGGAGCAGCGCGAGGAGAAGGACGGCGATCACTTGTCCCGCTACCGTGAGGGCGGCGAGCAGCGTGACCAGTTGCGGCGTGAAGGAGGAGAGGTCGAGCATGAAAGCGGAGTATAGCATGGGGTGAGACACGTGTCGTCCGCGTGGCGGGCTTTTTTGGTCTGCGTCCCTCCTGTTTTTCGTCACGCTGGGAAAAACGGGGAGCTCGACTGCAATTGCAGGAGCTCCCCTACCCAAACAGCCAACCCCAAACCCTGTCTGTAGCTGCTCAGGCTCCGATGGACGTGCTGTCTGCCGGAG
>CAZCWV010000032.1:0-11115 GCA_964502425.1 uncultured Candidatus Peribacteria bacterium
ATTCTTTTGGATACATCCCCTCCCCTTTCGCGCCCGTCATTCCACACGCTCTTGAGCACGCTGCGCGAGGAGGCGGGCAACGCCGCACGGGACGGCTGGCACGTGGTTTCTCTCGCCGCCGGCGGCGTGGTGGGGATCGCTATTTTCATCCTCTTCGCCCGCATCCTTCCGCACAATTCGCACATCACGTTCCAGGAAGCGGAGGAGTTCCTCCCCTGGACGCTCCACAGCATGCAGCCGGAGCCGTGGGAGCGCATCTTGTTCGCGGGGGGACTCATGATCGTTCCCGCCGCCGCGCTCGTCGCCTGGGGCATCCTGACGCTGCTGCGGCGCGATGGACGGATGCATCGGTTCATCGTTCCCTCCATCGCCGTCATCCTCGCCATCGGCATGTTATCGTCCTTCCTCCTCCTGCTCCCGTCCATCTGGAAAGCATTGGCTATCGTTGCACCCGAAGCCGGCCGTCCCCACACGACGCTCCTCCCCGTGGACATGACGGAATGGCTTCTCACGGCGCTCTTCGCCGTCTTAACCGGCGCGGCGTTCCTGCTCCGGAATAGGCTCTCTCGATGGAAGATGCCCGTGGCGCTCGAAGCCGTCATCGTCGGCGCGCTGGTGCTGCTCCTCGTCTACGCCCCGCAGTTCTACCGCGCGCTGGACACGACGTACGGCATCGACTTCGCCTGGTTCCTCACCCCCGCCCACGACGTCCTCCGCGGAAAGCACCTGCTCGTGGAGAGCGAATCGCTCTACGGCCTCCTCCCCTTCTACGCGCTCGCGCCGCTGTTCGCGCTCACGGGGACCACGGCGACGGCATTCGCGTACGTCCTCACGTTCCTGCACTTGGCGTACTACGCACTCCTCTACGTGCTCTGCCGCACGCTCTTCGCCAAGCGCTGGCACGCCGTCCTGGCGTTCTTCCTCGCCCTCAGCTGGACCTTCCTCCAGAGCCAGACCCTCTACGAAGTCTACGGGCTCCCCAGCACGTCCCGGTTCCGCAATTTCCTGGATGTTCCTCTCTTCCTCTGCCTCGCGATGGAATTGCGTACGGGGAAATTCCGATGGTTCGTGGCCGCCGCCGGCATCGCCAGCATCGCCCTCTTCAGTAACGTGGATTTGGGGTTGGCCCTCGCCGTCACCTTGCCCGCCTACGTCGCGGCGCGCGCGTTGTTCCTCTTCCGCGACGCGCGCACCACGGTTCACGTCCTCCTGCTGCACTGGTCGGTTCAAGTGGCCCTCTCCTTCGGGGTCTTCCTCTTGTTGTCGCAGTTCATCCTCTTCCTCAGCGGCCACTGGCCAAATTGGTCCCGCTACACGGCGTGGTCGCGCCTGTTCCTCAACGGCCTCAACGCCATACCCATGCCCGCCATCGGCTCCTGGTGGCTGATCATGGTCACCTACGTCGTTTCCCTCATCACCGTCACCGTCGCATGGCTCGGCAAACGCCGCTGGATAACGGCTCCGCTTCTCTTCGCTCTCAGCGTCTACGGCATCATCGCCTTCGTCTACTACCTCAACCGAAGCTACATCAACAACCTCTGGGTCATCGCCTTCCCTGCCGCCCTCTGCCTCATCCTCCTCGTCTCCCCTGTCCTGGAGCGGCGTCGTTCCACTCCTGCCCACGCGGGACTCGATGCTCCGTGGCTGCGCGTGCCGTTGCTCCTCACGCTGCTCTTCCTCTTCTCCATCGCCGCCGCGCGCGCGGTGACGGCATCGCACTTCATGGCGGAGCGACGCTACGGGACGCAGGAGCCGGCTGTTCCCTGGCTCCCTCCTGACGCCCTCGCCGCCGCTGTCCAGAGCATCCAGACGCGCATACCGTCCGGGAAGCGCGCGGCAGTCTTGAGCGACCGCGACCACGTCTTCACGCTGGCCGCGGACCGCCCCAACGCTTTCCACTATCCCCTCTTGATTTCGGCATTCACCGTTACGGATCTCGTTCGCGGTGTAGAAACATTCACGCAAGAAAAACATCCTTTCCTCTTCGTCGACAACGCGCCGCTCGACTGCAAAGCCTGCCCCTCGATGCAGAAAGCCCTTCTGCGCTTCTACCGCAAACAGGCCACGGAAGGAGTGCTGGATATCTACGAGTGGAACGGGCCGTGAGGTCGTACATGTTCGTCACGCATGTTCCCCTCTCCGCAGAAGGAATGTGAGGATAGGCGGCGTGAGCAACGTGGTGAAGATCACTACGATGACGATCACCGAGAAGACGGAATCCGACACTACGCCCAAGCCTCTGCCGATGGCAGCGAAAATGAGACCCACCTCGCCTCGCGGCACCATCCCCCAGCCCACGAGCGACTTGCGCACGTTGCCCGCCGCAAATCCGGAGACGATTTTCCCAACGAAGGCAATGGCAGTGATGCCGAGAGCCGTGAGGAGGATGGGGAGGTTGAAGAGCGTGTCAATTTTTACGGCCATCCCCGTCATCACGAAGAAGAGCGGGACGAGGAACAGCCCAAGCGGCTCGATCAAATCTTCCACGTGTCGCTCTGCATGCGGCCGAATTGCATGGAGGACGCGCTTGCGAACGTCTTCATCACAGGCAGCCACGGCTTCCTTGACGTCATGCACTACGTGCGGATCCTTGAAATACCGGAAGTGCACGGGGTCGAGCACCAGCCCTGCAGCGAACGCCCCCACGATGGGCGCAAGGCCGATCACCTGTGCAAGCCCCGCCAGAATGAGGCCGAAGCCGATGGCCAGCGTAAACTTCATGCCCACACCCGTATGGATGCGGGAGAAAAGCCGGCCGGAGATCGGCGCTGCATACTGCCCTACGATAATGGCGCCCACGAGGAAGCCCAATGCCTTGAGTGTAATCCCCGCGATAGTCAGTACGCTCACCGTGCCCGCCGAGACGATGGCTGAGACAACGGCAAGGATAATGAGCCCCATGACGTCATCGATGACCGCCGCCCCCAACACAATCTGGGCTTCCGGTGTCTGGAGCTTCCCCAGGTCGCGGAAGACACGCGCCGTAATCCCCACCGAGGTCGCCGTAAGCGCCGCGCCCAGGAAGAGATACGTGTTGAACGACTCACCCGGGAGAAGCCAGGGACCGGCAACGTACGTCCCGAGGACAAACGGCACGACGACGCCGATTATGGCAACCAACAGCGCCCGTACGCCCACCGCCTTCATCTTCTGGATATTGGATTCCAATCCGATCTGGAACAGGAGAATCACCACGCCCAACTCTGCGAGAAAGGCGATGAATGCATCCGCCTTCACGGGTTCGAAGAAGTTCCAGCCGATGAGCGCCAGGTTACCCAGAAGGACCCCCAAGACCAACTCTCCCAGCACCGACGGCTGCCCGAAGCGTTCCACAAGGCTGGCGACGCGCGCAAGAATGAGCAATACGGCGATCCACAAGAACGTGGACGCGTAGCTATGCGGTGCTGAAGCCGTCCCTTCCGACGCCCGCGTGAACAAAGGGACGAAGAGAAGAAACAACGCAAAGAGGACGCGTAGGGACGCGGGGAAGAGGGAGTGCATTCGCGCCATGGGACAGGGGGAAAATTTGCGGGATAGTAGCGATACATACGAAAGATGCAATGCTCGCGGGAGACTCCGAGACCATGGCCGTACGTCTGGAATGGACACCGGTAAAAATTGTGAGATAGTTATTGACAACACCACACGCACTATTCAAAGTCCGCGAAACTTCGCTTCTCGTCCTCCGTAGCTTTTGCATAGGAGGACGGCGAGGCGACGTCGTACGCCTTCAACCATGGTCCGGACGAGACCATCCAAGGGCTGCGTCGGAACGGGTACAACAGCCCGGATCTCTCCCTTGTGTCCTGTACGGACAAGATTAGGAAACATTCTTCAATTTGTAGCAATTTCCGAACCGAGCCGGAAAGCCGTTTTTCTGCTACAATATGCTGATTTGAACATACAAACCACATCCGCACCGCTCCTCGCGTGGGAAGCCCCGGCGCTCCCCTCCCATGACCGTACCCCACTGTGGTACGCGGGTGTAGGGATCTGCACGGCTGCCTGCATTATTTTCGGGATCGCCACGCGGAACTGGACCTTCGTCGTCGCCGTCCTGCTCACCGCGGGGATGTATGCCTGGCTGCACCGTACCGCCCCCCTCCTCCACCGCATCGAGATCCATGATGACGGTTTCACATACGACAGCCTGCCGACGTCATGGGGCAACTGCCGCTCCTTCTGGCTCATCCGCACGCCGGGCTACACGGAACTCCACATCCTCAAGCGCACCGGCTGGGAGCGCGATATGTGCATCCAAACCGACAAGACCGACGTGGAGAAGGTCCGCGCGGCGCTCAAGCAGTTTCTCCCCGAACAAGCCGGACGCAAGGAGCACGTCGCCCACCGCCTCGCCCGCACCTTCAAGTTCTAACATGGCCTTCTTCCTCGTGCTCTTCGGCAACATGCGTGAAGCCTCCCCCGGGCGGGAGAGGAGGGAGACGTGGTTTGCGGATGATGGAAAAAGAAAGCGGAAGGGAAAGGGTGCGGAAGGGAGGGAAAGCCAGGACCAACAGGCACCTGCTACGCTGGAATCCGCAGACGTCGTTGCGGAGATATCCCAAGGATTTCGGGAACAGGTTTCCGGTATCCACACCCTCGATGAACGCATGGACAAGATCGTCGGCTCTAAGGAGTTGGCGGAGTTGGCGGAGTTCGAAGCCGGATCCGGCGCCGCACAAGATGCCTTCATGCATGAGACACTCGACGATCCCGAGCGCACCACGCATCTCATCCGCAAACTGGATGACCGCATCCAAGACTCCCGCCTCTTCGCCGATGCACTCGAATCGCGGCTCAAAATGGAAGGCGCGGACGAACTGAAGCCGCTGCGGGAAGAAGACCGTACGGTGCTGCTGGAAGCGCTCCGTTCACTTCGAGAGCATGTAACGGCGCATATTCCCGCAACGGACATCGCGCTCCTCTTCTCGGGAACGCCCCGGTCCATCGATGGTCTTACCACGGATCCGATTGTCGCCGGTGTCCTGAAGGAAAACCCCACGGATAGTTGGGCGATCGGGCAGGCTTTGCAGCTGGAGAAGCGCGTCCCGGATGAAGCAGAACGCAGCACCGTCCTCCAGACGCTGATTGCGGCAATGAACGCACTGACGAAGAAGCAAAACTACGGCAGGGCGTACCGGAAGGAGGAAATGACGGAAGATTGGGCCGCCTGGCGCAGGGACTTCGTGGGTGAGCTGGAGGAGCAGAGCGCAATCCTCAAGGAACGCCTCAAGGCGCAACTTGAGAAGAAAGCCGACGCGTTCTTTGCCGCAGAGAAACAGCGTGAAGAGCGCCTCTTCCGTTCCCTCGGTCTGCGCGCCGAAGATCTGGAAGAAAGAACGGAGAGCGAACGGAACGTGATCGTGGAACGCGCTTGTCTGATGACACACGGCGTGCGTCTTTCCGCCGCGCATGACGTCCTGCTGCAGCGCGGCGATGCGGTGATGCAAATGATGGAAAAAATGCAAGGGGCGGATCCCGAAAACGTCTGCGATCGCTCCGCCGCCCTTCTGCGCATGATCAAGGATTTCGAGGAGGAGAACGACCGTTTTGATCCCAAGGATACGCAAAACTTCATGGTCGAACAGCGGTTGGAACAGGAAGAAGCGGAACGTTGGACTGTCGCAATCGGCAGGAAATTGCGGAACGACCCCGAACCCAAAGCCCTCCTGGAACAGCAATTGGACGCAAGAGTCGTCAAACTCTTCGAGCGGTACGTCGACGGGGATCCTGTCGCTCTCCGCGGAGAGTATCCCGATTGCATCGACGCCTCCGTTTTCGACGCGCAATTGCGTGAAACGATCAACGGCATCATCGCCATGCGACCGGTGATGACGCCGGGGATGGAGCTGAAGGGCGAACGAATGCGGGCGAAAGTGCACGCGCGCATGGTTTCAGCGCCGTCCCCCGAAGAACTGTTCGACCGCGCCACCGACAAGCCGGGGCAGATCGTCTTCCAGGTACGTGAACAACTGAAGGGCATCTTCGAAGAGATCCTGCCTTCCCTCAATGCCCCCGTGTGCAACGCGCTTCGGGTCCCTCAAATGCTTGTAAAACGCTGGCAGAGGATGGATGCCGGCTACGCGCTGGCGGTCGGGTATGCGGCACAGATCCTGCGCGGCGATGAGCCGCGGGACGCACTCCTCGGGAAGATGCGTGAGGAGTGGGCGCACGCGGAATTGCAGGTCACACAACTGACACAAGCCAAGGAGGATCTCGCAACGCTTGCCACGGACATCGTGGAAGAGGACAGCATCCCCCACGGGGAAACGGGATACTTCGATTTTGCGGACAGGAAAATCCACATTCTCCGCAGCCTCACGGGACCCAAACGCGAGGAGAAGATCGCGCACGAGCGCGGCCACGGCATCCTGCATATTTTGCGCCAAGAAGTGCTTCCTGTCCTTCTCCTTTCGGAGACGGAAGCCGCAATCTCCAAGGAACGCACGGCGGGTGGAGAGGGCTTCGATGCGCTCCTGGAACGACTTGCCGACTATTACCACATTGATGATCCGGACATGCGGGAGGGATTGCTGCAGAGCGCCGAGAAGGATTTCCCATCCGATACTGCCCTCGCGGAGAAACGCGCGCGTGAACTCCGCCGCGAGTACCTCCTGGAGGAACTGTACTCCCGCTACGCCGACTGGATGGAGAAAGGGCACCCCGCTCCGTCCATCGCAGTAGACGATCCCAAGCGTGAAGCCAGGGAAGCGGAACGCGAGCTCTTCGGGATCCTGCAGGAAACGGCGAGGCCGCCGGAACGCAAGCCAACACCCGCATCACACACTCCCCGGAAGGGAAAGATGTACACGGATGACGATGGTGACACGGGTGATGCGGAAAACGGGGGGAACCAGACAACGCCCGCTACAGCCGAAAGCGCATCGCAACCAGAGCTTGACGATGAAACCACGCTCCAGACGACGCTTGAGTCCATCAAGAACAACATCAAAACCATCAACGCTTTCCTTGATGCATATGAGGATTCGAGCAAGCCTGAAATCCGGCAGTTCGTAGAAATCTATCGCCCGGTCATTGAAGAGTATAAAAAGCTGTCCGATGATTATATGGCCAAATTCAAGAAGAAAGAACCCCTTTCTGCCGACGAAGTGAATGGAGTAAATAACGACACCAAAGCGATCGTCGAAGAAGTCCGCAATTTCGACAAGCTCGCCTTGGACATCCGTGGCGAGAAACATACGGCGGCGCCGTCATTCTGGAACAATATCCAGTGGGTAAGCATTAACGACCTGGTGAAGCTCTGGCAGGATTTGAAGGAAGACATCAAAGCCATCTACACCCGGAACCAGCAACGCACCCTGGAACCGCTGGGCAACTCGATCTACGACATGGTGAAGGACGCAGCACCCTACGTTCCCTATTTTGGCGGCAGGTACATGTCAAAACTCCGCGGCTACCACGAGCGACGCTACGCGGGAGCGGAATTGGAGGGCGCGGATAAATGGAAGAAAGCCATGGAGCGGTGGGACACGCACCAAATCCTCCATACGCTGGGAAGCACGCGGAATTTAGACCAGATCCGCGGGTGCATCGAGCTCATCTGCGACCGCGGCGAGATGAATTGGAACGACGAAGGCGTCTGGAAAACACTCATGGGTATCACCAAGTATAAGATGCCCATAGAGGCTTGCCAGCGCGATGACATCCTCCGCGACGTCTGGCTCCGCAAGATGATCTCCGAGGTCTGGAAGGACAAGGAGCTCTACTACAAGTGGCGCTCCAACAACGACTCTGCCACCGAGAGCCACAAGAAGAAATACATCCAGGCAGTGGACCAATACAGCAACGTCCGCGGCGGACTCTCCGGGAACCTGGAGCGGCAGCTGAGGCTGTACGAAGAGTGGAAGATCCAGAGAGATGCAAGGGAAGATGTCGGTCTCCCTCCCCCGCCCTTCCCCGACGACGTCAAGCCGCACATGTACGAGGAAATCATCGAATACTCCATCAAGAACGGCAAGATGTATATGGAAGATAAATTGTACTACATCGTGCAAGGAGTGTCCAGCGGCCTCCTCCCCATCGAACGCCTGCGTGCCATGGCCGGCCAGCACGGGAGCATCATCCAGTTCTTCCCGCAGATCGAATACTTCTACGGCCATAATAACTCCCTGCCGGAGATCAAAGCACTTGCGAAACGGCTCACGGAACATGACAACGGCAAGCCGACATTCACGCCCGGCCTCAAGACCACGCTCTGGTTCCACTTCGAGGTTGCCCGCGATCCGCAAGTAAAGCTCCGCCTCAGCAAGGGTTCCGCACGCAACGCCGAAGGATACGACCACGAGGACATCCCCTTCGCCGTCACGCAGATGGACTACAGCGAAATGAGCAACATGCTCAACGTCATCTCCGGCGGGCGCCAGAAAGTGACACCGGAAGGGCTAAAAAACGCTTACGTTGGTTTTAACTCCAAAATGAAGATCTTCGGCAACCTGGCAAAGCTCGAACGGGACAACCTCGAGCGCTTTACGGCGGACGACGCGCGTGTGTTTGCAAAGAGCCTCGCCGCATACATCTTCATGGATAACACCCTGACCTTGAACGGTAAGGCGGTAAACAACCCTCCCACACTCTCCCTTTCGCAATTCAAAACGGTGCCCCCCTCCGCCGTTGATGACAAGACGGCATGGATGTACCGCGGGAGGATGACGGAATTCATCCGTGCACTCAACAGTGCCGGCATTTTCAACGACATCACGTGGGGTACGGATCCTGATAATAAGAACGCCCTCGGCGTCAAGAAAGAGGAGATGCTCACGGTGGAAAAGGTGAGCGAGGAGAATCCCGAAGATGGGTATCAGCGCAACGCTCCAGGATCGAAAATTCTGCAAGAAGCAGTCTTCCCGCGGTTTGCGGAACAACTGGAGAAAGCGATTATGAAGAATATGGACGCATTCAAGCGTGTTCTCGCCGATAGTGAGGAGTCATTCCTGAACGAGGGCGGGAGCAAAGACCTGACGTACGAACTGGTAAAAAAGATCCGGGAGGATGAGGCGAAGGAGCGGAAAGATCATACCGGGAACCGATGATTGCGCCTTCGTGATCTGACAGGCATGCTTCTTCCCGATGCACGTCTCCATTCAACGCATAGACCCTACTTTGCCCCTCCCGGAGTACCACACCGCCGGCGCCGTCGGCTTTGACCTCATCACGCGCCAGACGACCGTCATCGAGCCTGGCGCAATCGGGCTCGTGCCGGGAAACGTGATCGTGAAAGTCCCCGAGGGGTACGCCCTCATGGTCCTCCCCCGCTCCTCCCTCCCCCGCAAGAAAGGCCTCGTGTGCCCCCATAGCATCGGCATCATCGACGCCGATTACCACGGGCCGGAGGACGAGGTCCTCGTGCAAGTCCGGAATGTCACGGACAAGCCGGTGACAGTGGAACGCGGTGAGCGGATAGCGCAGGGGCTGTTCGTGAAGGTCGAAAAAGCAGTGTGGGACGAGGTTGACGGCCACGGAGCAGAGACCAGGGGGGGGTTTGGATCGACGGGGACGCATGTGTAATTGTTTTGTGTATGTTTTCCCTCTCTCCTTCCTCTCCCGCAGCAGGGGAAAGGCGCACGTTTTCGAGTCTTCCCTGCTCCAATCCCTCGCTTCAGATGGCCGCGACCGCAGCAATGGCTTTACCCTCCCCCCTCGGGGGAGGGCATGGGAGGCAGGCGGAGTGGGGGAGAGGGAGAAAACAAAACACATACATTCCCCTTCCCCACCGGGGAGGGGGCTAGGGGGAGAGGGAGAAAACAACAAACAACACAATGAAAAGACGCCCCGCCGGGGCGTCTCTGCATACAATCCTAAACAAACCGTGTTTTCCGTTCCGTTATTTGCTGAGAGGTTTCCTCATGAACGCCGGTACCTCCAATTCCTCTTCGTTCAGCTGCGGCCCCGTGGACTTGACGTTGGGATCCATCATCGTTGACTGGGAACGCGCGTCCTTCTCCGCTGCCGGCCGCGAGAACGTGGACTTCATGAGCCGCTGCGCAGGATTGGCTGCCGCAGGCGTAATGATGTTCTCCTTCTCGCTGAAACCCGTGGCCACGACGGTGACCTTGATCTGGCCCGTGAAGGCCTCGTCGATAACGGCGCCAAAGATGATGTTCGCCTCGGGCGCGGACGCCTCGGTGATGATGCGCGCGGCCTCGTCCACCTCGAACATGCTGAGGTCGTTGCCGCCTGTGATGTTGAAGAGGATGCCCTGCGCGCCGTGAATGCTCATTTCCAGGAGCGGACTGTCGATGGCGGCGCGCGCCGCCTCCGCCGCGCGGCTGTCTCCCGTGCCGTACCCGATGCCCATGAGGGCCGTCCCGGCGTCCTGCATGATGGCTTTGACGTCGGCGAAGTCCACGTTCACGAGCCCGTGCACGGTGATGATGTTGGAGATGCCCTCAATGGCGTGCTTGAGCACTTCGTCCACCACCTGGAAGGCCTCCGTGAGGGGGGTGGTCTTGTCGATGAGGGCCAGGATCTTGTCGTTGGGGATCGTAATGAGGGTATCCACCTTCCCCTTGAGCAATTCCAGCGCCTCGTCCGCTTGCTTGCGGCGCTTGAAGCCCTCGAAGCTGAAGGGACGCGTGACCACACCGACGGTGAGAATGCCCATGCCACGCGCCGCCTCCGCCACGATGGGCAAACAGCCGCTACCCGTCCCGCCGCCCAGGCCCGCCGTGAGGAACAGCATGTCCGTGCCCTCCAGCGCGTCCTTGATCTCCTCCAGGCTCTCCTCCGCCGCTTTCTTGCCGATGTCGGGGTTGGCGCCCGCGCCGAGCCCCTTGGTGGTCCCCCGCCCGATGGTGATCTTCTTCGAAGCGGGGCTGTGGAAAAGAGCTTGGATGTCGGTGTTGAGGGCGATGAACTCCACGCCCTGCACCTTGCCCGTGATCATACGCGCCACGGCGTTGCCACCGCCTCCGCCAGCACCCAGGACGCGGATCACCGCGCCGGGAATGACGTCGGGACGCACCTCGTGGGAACCGGCATCGTCATCCTGCTTCTGCGAACCTCCTGTGGAACCGCCGATGCTGCCTCCCATCGGGGAGGACGTGGGCTTGGGACCGAAGATGGAACGGAACGTGTCGGACATGAGAGGGAAGGGAA
>CAZCWV010000033.1:0-4462 GCA_964502425.1 uncultured Candidatus Peribacteria bacterium
GTGGCCCATGCCACCGAGACGTGTTACGGCTTCGCCTGCGACGTCGCAAACCTCGGCGCCGTCGCAAACCTCTTCGTCCTCAAGAACCGCCCGTACGCCTCCCCCGTCAGCGTCCTCTTCCCCTCGGTGGAGGAAGCGACGAAGTACGTGGAATGGAATGAAGAAGCCGGCGCCCTCGCCAAACAGCACCTTCCCGGCCCGCTGACTTTGATTCTTCCCGCGCGTCCGGACGCCCCGCTCCTGTACACGACCCCCAATCGTGAACCAGGGACAGCCACTCTGGGCCTGCGGATATCATCACACCCGCTCGCACAACGTCTCGTGGCGGAATTCGGCAAACCCCTCACCACGACCTCCGCCAACCTCCACGGCCTCGCCAACACGTACGGCGCGGAGGAGATCGTGGCGCAGTTCAAGGACCAGCCGGTGCAGCCGGACCTGATCCTCGATTCGGGTCCGCTCCCGCACGTGCCGCCCTCGACGGTGATGGACCTGATGGCGGGAGGGACGCGGGTGAGGAGAAAGGGGGAGATCGGGTGATGTATAGACAACGTATATACGAAAAAGCCGCCCGTTCTCCAGGCGGCTTTCTGAAGTCCTACACGTAACGGAGCAAGCGTGAATGGTAGGGATGGATACAGCGCTCAATATCCTGAAGGATCTGCAGGGCCACCGCATGATCCTCTATCCCAAAGTGGACCGCTGTTGCCGCAAGCTTGGCATCGCCTTCTTCGTTCGCCATCCCATGGATATTGATCTGCCTTTGCGAGAACGTTTCCGCCACGGCCTGCAACACGCCAGGGACGCTCTGGTGCAGAAAGACGCCTCGGATGCCGGGCGTGACTTTCTCACTCAGGGAAACGCGCGGAAGGGTGTGTCCGGGGATGTCGAGGGGGTTGATGGTTCCCTCGCGCGCAAACTCCCGCATGCGCGTAGCCGCTTCTTTTGCCAACTTGGCTTGCGTCACCGGATCAGATGCGGCCGTATGCGGCGTACCGATGAAGTTCGGATGTCCCACGACGCCGTCCACCGCGGGGTCATCGAACATCTTCGCGTTCTCCTGCGGGAACACGTCCAGCGCGGCGTGCACGCCCTCATCCATCCTGCGAAGGAGCGCCGCATGGTCAATCACGCCGCCGCGCGCGGTATTGACGATCAACGTCCCGGGTTTCACCATCCCTAACTTCTCTTCCGTGAGGATCTCCCCGTTCCCCGCCACGTGCACGGAAACGATATCGGATTGCTGCAGGAGATCGTCCAGATCGACCCTCCCATCCACATCGTCGCGCACGTCGGTGTAGAGGACCTTGCCCATGAGCCCGTCGATGCGCCGATGGACCTCCTGGCCGATCCTCCCGTACCCGATAATCCCGAGTGTCTTTTCGCTCAGGTCGATGGGCTCCAGATCCTTGCGTCCCTTGGGCCACTCATGGTTCCGCAACGCTTGCGTACCCTGGACGATGCGCGACGCCCAGGCATGGATCAACGCGACGACCCGCTGCGCCACCGCCCCGGTACTCGCGCCCGGCGTGTTGACGGTGGCCACCCCCTCCTCGGAAGCGCGTTGCATGTCGATGTTGTCGACGCCGACCCCCACGCGGGCGACGTACATCATCAAGGGGAACTGCCGGAATTCTTCCGGGGTCTGGAATTTGGTCTTGCTGCGGATGAGCAGCCCCTGGGCGAGACGATCGTCCTGTTCCACAATGTCTATATGTGGTGTTTGCTGAAGGAGCTGTACCGCTTCGGCATTCACGCCGTCCCGTACGGCGACTTTGAAGGGGTACAAGTTCCCATCGGCACCGATATCACCCTGGTACTCGGCGGATTTCATAGAAGGAAGGGAAGAAAATAAAAAAATCCCCGCTGCGGTCGGGGAGCGAATGGGCGTTTATCTTCTCTCTACGCGCCAACGCACCCCTTCCGGGAGGAAGAGGAGCAGGAACAGGAAGTGAGACGAGACTGTATCACTGGCTACAGGGTAAAGGATGTCAATGGAGAGTCAATGGGAAGAAGCCGAGGATGCCGAGGATTCCGAAGATGCCGAGGAAAAGTCGCTCTTCAGGCCGCCATCCGAATAGTAGTTGATCCTCGGAATCCTCGGCATCCATACATGCCCCCGGAAAAGAGCATCAACCAATTCCGAACACGCTATACTCCCCCCATGTACTGTCCCCACTGCAAGTGCAAGGACACCAACGTGGTAGATTCGCGCCTCTCCGAGGACGGGCGCGCCGTGCGGCGTCGGCGCGAGTGCCCCAAGTGCGACCATCGCTTCACCACGTTCGAGCGGCAGGAGCTGAGCAACATGATCGTGGTCAAGCGGGATGGGACCCGGGAACCGTATAGCCGGACCAAGATCGAGCGCGGCGTGTGGCTGGCGTGCACCAAGCGCCCCATCACGCGGGAGCAGACCGACAGGATCCTCAACAAGCTGGAGGAGAAGTGGTCATCCAACAAGAAGGAAGTGGCCTCCTCCACCATCGGCATGGACGTGATGCGCGAGCTCAAGAAACTGGACCACGTGGCCTACATCCGCTTCGCTTCCGTCCACCGCGAGTTCAAGGACGTGGAAGAGTTTAAGGAGGAGCTGGGAAAACTGTTCAAGTGATGCGCGGGGCTTACTCGCCGGTTTTCGGCGCGGCAGACGTGTCCGTTTGGAGTGCCTGCATCCGTTGATGATGTCTCTCGACCGCGGCAATTACCACTGAGTCATCAATGATGACTGTTTCATACACTCCCGTGTCTGCCACTTCTGCCGCATTTGGCTTCTCTGATTCTGGATTATGCATAGGAGGAACACGGTACCCTTGACGAAAGGGCACCGCAAGAATCCTCCGGAGGCCTTCATCTTTCCCCCGCCGTCCGCCGTCGATTTTCGGCAATGCTTTGCGCCATCTACGGTACGGTGTACATAATGCTTGATGCGCAAACACCGAAGTGTAGGATGCCGTCCCTATGGTCCAGCCCTCTACGGAACCCCTCTCCCCCGAAGACCAGAAAACACTCGAAGCCTGTCTCGAAAGGATCGAAACCATACTCCCCAACAGGGTGCCGGATCTCACGCAGTCGATCCGCGAGCGCGCGAATGTGCTTACATCTCCCGAAGAAGGATACTGTCCCGATGAGCAGAAGATTGCCGCACTGGATGCTCTTGTCGGCGATCTCTCTCTCGTAGCCGCCCATTGCATAGTCAACAAATTGAAAAGAGCTCGCATTTCCTGGCAAGTTCAAACTCCGCTCCCAACCGGAAGTGTCACAACGCTCATCACCCAGTGGGCAGGCGATATGTGCGGACAGTGCGAAGGTTTTTTGCAGTCGCGCATCCTGTACGCGGAAGAAGCGAAACACTACAGAGAATCATTCTTCCACTTCCTTGCCATCATCCTCTGCGAATTCCCCGGTATCGACATCTCGGACAAGATCCAACATGTACAAGGATGCTTTGAGACATACCAACCCCGCATGTCGCTGGAGGAGAAATTGCGACTTGAAAATACCTTCTGAAACAACGAATGATAGGGCGGGGGGACCCGCCGCCATGGGGGGTGAAGGGGTGTCGCGCGTTCCAGGTTGCGAGAACCCCATGAGCCTTCACAGGGCTGGGGAATGCAGACAACGCGCGACGGAAGGCATTTGGCGGCGGAGCGCTTTTCTTTGCCACTTTCTTTTGTCGCCCTGACAAAAGAAAGTGGGGGATAAAAGCATTACGTTCACGAAGTCTGATCCCTCCATTGTCCCTACCCCTCCCCCTTCGTTGACCCTATACTCTCGCCATGTTGCGCTCACACACCTGCGGCGAACTCCGCCTCCCCGATGAAGGCAAGAACACCACGCTCTGCGGCTGGGTCCACCGGCGGCGCGACCACGGGGGATTGATCTTCGTGGATTTGCGCGACCGTTATGGCATGACGCAGGTCGTGTTCAATCCGGAGGATAAGGAAGCGTTCAAAACAGCCGAACAGATCCGCCCCGAGTGGGTGCTGAAGATCGAAGGAGCGGTGGGCAAGCGGATCGAGGGGGCGGCGCGGAAGGACAATCCCACGGGTGAGATCGAAGTGCTGGTGAAGGTGGTGACGGTTTTGAGCGAGTCGAAGACGCCGCCGTTCGAGATCGACCAGGAGAAAGAAGTGAACGAAGACCTGCGGTTGCAGTATCGTTTCCTGGATCTCCGCCGTCCAACGCTCCAGGAAATGATGCGCAAGCGCGACGCGTTCATCACGCACATCCGGACGTACATGCACGGCAGGAACTTCACGGAAGTGCAGACGCCCATCCTCGCCAACTCCTCCCCGGAGGGCGCGCGCGATTACCTGGTGCCGAGCCGCATCCACCGAGGGATGTTCTACGCGCTTCCGCAGGCGCCGCAGCAGTTCAAGCAGCTGCTGATGGTGGCGGGGCTCGACCGCTACTTCCAGATCGCCCCGTGCTTCCGCGACGAGGATCCCCGGGCCGACCGCCA
>CAZCWV010000033.1:4562-8864 GCA_964502425.1 uncultured Candidatus Peribacteria bacterium
CTGCGCGTTCCCGGCGGCGCCGTCTTCTCGCGGAAAGACATCGACGGCCTCACGGAGACCGCGAAGATCTACGGCGCCAAGGGTCTCGCCTACGTCCTGCTCAAAGACGGGGCGCTGCAATCGCCCATCGTGAAGTTCCTGGGCGAGGACCTCGCCAAGAAGATTGTGGCGGAGACCGATGCGCACGACGGCGACGCTGTGTTCTTCGCCGCGGACAAGTGGAAGGATGCCTGCAAGGTGCTGGGGCAGGTGCGCATCGAGGCGGCGCGGAAGCTCAAGCTCGCCGACGGCAAGCAAGCTGCCTGGGTCTGGGTGAAGGACTTCCCGATGTACGAGTGGAACGAGGAGGAGCCCTTCGGCTCCGCTCAGGGCAAGCGGAAGATTGATTTCTCCCACAACCCCTTCTCCATGCCGCAGGGGGGGTTGGAGGCGCTGGATTCCAAGGACCCCACGGAAATCCTCGCCTTCCAGTACGACCTCGTGTGCAACGGGTTCGAGATCAGCTCCGGCGCCATCCGCAACCACCGCCCGGACATCATGTACAAGGCATTCGCCATCGCGGGATACACGCAGGAGGACGTAGATAAGAAGTTCGGCGGCATGATCCGCGCGTTCCAGTACGGCGCCCCGCCCCACGGCGGCATCGCGCCCGGCATCGACCGCCTCATGATGGTGCTATGGGAATGTCCCTCCATCCGCGACATCTACGCCTTCCCCAAGAACGGAAAGGCGCAAGACGCCATGATGGGCGCGCCGTCGACGGTCACGGAGAAGCAGCTGAAGGAATTGGGGATCAAGATCGTCAAGTGACGGTGTAATTCGTTATCTCGTTATGTTGTTATTTCGTTTCACCATGGCATGAGCTGTGTACGAAATAACGAGATAACGAAGAAACGGTCTCTGATATTCCCTCCACTCCCGGTATCATCAGTTCATTGTATGGCCGACCCTCATCCGCCCCCCGATCCGAAGAAACAGGAATTACTGAAGTTTCAGAAGGAAAGCCTTGAGCGTATACGGGAAGATGAGGAGCGACGCGCGAAGAAGAACGAGGAACGGCGTGCGGAGGATACGGCATTCGCCGGGCGGGCTGGGGAAACAATAGCGGAGGAGCGGCGTGCGGAGACCGGCAAGCGCGCAGGGAAGAGGGCATGGGCGAAGGAGAAGCGGGAACGAGAGGCATCCATCGCTGCGGATAGGAAACGGCGGGAGGAAGAGGAGCAGCGAATGAAGGAACGTCAGGGGGGGAAGAGGGAGTACGACGAGAAGCGTCAGGCGTACTTCGCCTCGCTCCATGACGTGGCCGCGCAACAAGCGGCGGCGGAGCGCAAGAAGATGGAACGCAAGCAGGAACGTGAACGTCGCATTGAAGATGCGGAACGCCGGGCGCGCGACGCCAAGCGCGATGCGGAGAAGCAGGAATTGGCAGCAAAGGAGCAAAGTGAGCGCAAACTTGCGACGCGCAAGGACGAGATCGCGCATGAGCAGCAGGAGAAACGCGCGGAAATCCACAAGCGCGAAATGTTGGCCAAGTCCAAGTTGTTCGATGAACAGCGCATGCGACTGCAACAGATTGACCTGATGGGGAAGGGTCCCGCAGCAGAGCAAGCGAAGACGGCACTGGAGAGGGACTTGCGCAAGAAGTCGCTGGCGGTGACAAAACATGCCGACGAGGAGCGAGGGGAAACGGAGGCGGAAGAAATCGCCCGCAAAAAACAGGCGGAGGCGGAGGCGCGGAAGGAAAGGGTGGAAGCCGAGCGCGCCACGTTGCTTCGGAGAACAGAAGCCGATCAGGCGCTCCAGCAGGAGAAAGCATTGATCGAAAACGAGATGCACGATCAGTAGAGACGCCACGCCGGGGCGTCTTCTGCTGGGGCGTCTCCCCTACGGGCGCCCCGCACCCCCTCACGGGTTCCGCCCCGCAACGTGCCCACCAAGGAGAGTGGAGATACCCCAGATGAGGACAAGAATGGTCACGGCCAGCGCGCCCCCCATGTACCCGTATCCGCTCCCGGGCCGACCGAAGAGATGCATGAGAGCGTAGGGCCAGGCGAGGACCCGGATGACGACATCGATCACGTGCTGCAGGCGCGTATCCGCCACGATCTTCCCCGAGAGAGGTTGGAATTTGGTGACAGCCGTCATGCCCGCGCCAAACAGGACATACAGGGCGAGGAAGATGCGCGGATTGAGAGGCATGGAGGAATGGTATCTCTTCCGTCAAGCCATGAACAAGGCAAGTAACCTGCTATTCGGTTGCGTAAAGTGAAGCAGAAGGGTGACAAGAGGAACACTGTTGAGTATTGGCGGCGCCATGAAGTCATCGAGCGGAGCGAGATGTACTTCATGGTAATGAGGGAGTTTCAACATGTTACGTCTTCATGCTCGATGTGTGTGTTCCGCCCGTCTACGAGAGACGGGCAGCTGTAGCGCAGTAGGTCAGTACACCTCCTTCAGATAGCACTCCTCGCAGTAGACGATCTCGGGGCGCTCAGGCGCGTAGGTGGTCTGAATGTCCTTGCCACACTTCGAGCAGGAGCGCTGCCAAAGTTTACGGGGATTACGAAGTGCCATTCGCCGCCGGTGGCGTTCATCCGGATGAAAGTGGGGGATCGGGATTTTCATCTGACGGTAGAACTCCAATTCTTGTTTGATGATTTTGTAAGGACGGTTGGTCGCTTCGCATTCGATCACCCAATTGAGAATATCATCGGAAACTTCATCAATGGAATTCGGCAGCTTCAACGCAGGAATGATCTTCGAAACCTTTGGCATCTCATCTTTCTGATCCCGCCATTGCCATCCGCGCCTGGCCACATCTTCCTTCACCAGCGGGAAGTAATCGAAAGCCACGGATTCGTTATAGGCATAGAGACTCATCTGAAACGGAAAGAATTCGCCCCACTCGCCCGTTCGCTGCATGTGCTGAATGATCTTCTTAACCATCTGCTCATACGCATCCTTCGAATATTGTTTGTTGAAAATGCAATACTGACTGCGTGCATGAAATCCATCGCACCCGAAACCATCCGACAGGTAGAAGCAAGAATTGGAATAGGATGTGCGCGGAGATGCGCAGCAACAGAGACAGAACGTCGTGAGGTAGCTCTTCTCTCCGCCTGTGGAGAGCTCGTAGCAAAGATTGACGTCTTTATCGTGGCTGGTTAAATCCATGGAATCCTTCACGCCTTCGCACTCCACGATGTTCTTGGAATCTTCAATATTGAAGCAATCGGAACAATTTACGGCGTTGTGACAATTCGCAAGGTAATCGCCCGTTGATCCATCACAGTTGAGTTGAATCTGCGCTCTCTTGGGAACCGTGACATTGAATTCCTGGAATTCCGAGAGCAATTCCTGCTGAGACTTCCGTGAATAACGTACGAGAAGTTCTTCGTATGCTTCTCGCGAGAGAGAATCGTTCTTGAAGTGATACTGCTTATTCGTGATGCCGCTGCACATGAAACAATCCTTGAGGCGCGTGCAATCGCTAAGAAACCGCGAGAAGGAACAGTTGCGACAGTTGATGAGATGATGTGATACGGAGCAGTTGTCGCAATTCGTGCTGTCCGACATGAGTTCGCAACGGTTGAGAATATTGCCGTTCGCACAATCTTTGCAGTACTGACTTTTGCGAATGTAGAGGCAATCTTCGAGGAAATAGCTCCCGGGGCATAAGTAGCTGTTTTTGCTAAAGGCGAGGAGATGATTATATTCGCAATTCTCATTATTCATTTGCAAAACCGCAGCTTTGGGCACGGCGTTCAGAAGCTCCTGAAATTGCTCCAAAAACGGGCGCGAGAAATCAAAATCTCTGCCGTATGCGAACGGATCAAGACTGTCTGACCACCAACAGTCGTTGCAGTACACGGGGAAGCGGCTGTCGGAAGGGAACGAAGAGATCATGGACTTCTTGCAAAGACCGCAGGTACTTCTATGCAGCTTAAACTCATTGCGAAAGGCCAAGCGCCGCTGCAACCGGCAATCCGGGCACAGCGTCGGCGGCGGGATCAACTCCTTCTTCCCGTTGAACACCGGCGAGACTTTGTCGTAGAACGCGAGATCGTCCTGTGTGATCTCGAATGCCGACTGGCACTGGCGGCAGGCTTGTTGCATCGGAGATAGTCTAGCATCCGCTTCGCTTGATTATTGAGTCAATTGAGACTCTCTCATGGTGCCGAGGAGAGGACTCGAACCTCTATGTCCCAGAGGGACACCAGCTCCTAAGGCTGGCGCGTCTGCCGTTCCGCCACCCCGGCACGACCCTATTGTATCTCTGCATTGTCTCCTCTGCACCCTTCC
>CAZCWV010000033.1:8874-11011 GCA_964502425.1 uncultured Candidatus Peribacteria bacterium
GGGACTACCCTGACCCCCGCTCGTACTGAGTTCCCCCAACGACGTATGCTCCGCAAGCACCTGCCGCTCATCATCGGCCTGGCAATCCCCGCAGCCATGGTACTGCTCGTAGCCGCGAGCATCGTGGTGCCGGGGCTGCTCGTCAAACCGCAGCACGATTTCCTCTACCTCACATCCGCCGACTACGCGACCAATTGGGACCTCGCGGTGGAGGAGGGGACGCTCGTGAACGTGAGGCAGAAGAACGGTTTTTCCACGGATGGAAGCCCGGTACCGGTGCTCTACGTGCACGATATGACGACGAATGAAAGCCGAAGAGTCACCGTAGAGGAAGCGAAGAAACTCACACTGGACCCCAGCCAGATTTCTCCGGACGGCTTCGAGCTCGTGCAGGGTGGGAGCAGAGGTGGCTTTCTCTTCTACAGCGGAAATGCCGACTACAATGCCCAGTACCTCCGTGGGCACGGGGTGAGTAAGCGCATGAATGTGAAGACGGAAGGCCAACGCTCCTACGGCAGCATCCGGTTCATCGGGTGGATCATCCCCTGAAGATAGGGCCTCTCCCCCCATAACCCTCTCCCGACGGGAGGGCTCCTCGACAACGTGACTTGCATGACAATGGGGCTATACTCCCGGTATGGAAAAGCAGAAGCTCCTGCAGCTCATCACCGCCCTTGCCCGGCAAAATGTCCTCACGAAGGAAGAGGTGACGGCTGCCTACGACGCAGGAGCGAATGCCGGAGGCAGGGGAACCCGCGGTTCATGGTCCACCCACACCCGTCTCTCCGACCTCCTGGCATCGGTGGGCGGGGCAGTGGTCTTCTTGGGGGTAGCCGTCCTTGTCGGGCAGAACTGGGAAGCCCTGAGCCCCCTCACGCGGGTGTTGGTGACGCTCGGATCCGGTATCGCCGCGTACGCCGGAGGCGTCACTCTCCTGCAGCACAAGAAGTACGGGCGCATCGGGCAGGCATTCTTCCTCCTCTCCGCCCTCCTCCTCCCGCTCGGCCTCTCCATCACGTTCTACGAAGCGGGATTCGATCCGTGGGATCCCCTCGCCAGCACCATCGTCTCCGGCGTCCTTGCCCTCACGTTCCTCTCGTCCTTCTTCCTCCTCCGCTCCCCGCTCTTCCTCCTCTTTACGGTCCTCTTCGCCACGTGGCTCTTCGTGGCGCTCACCAATCTCCTCACGGACGGCAACCCCCTCTTTGAGCCCTGGAAGTTCCATCTCTACCGTCTCCTCGTCATCGGTCTTTCGTACGCGCTCCTCGGCTATGAGCTCCGTGGCTCGCATCGTTCCCTGGCGGGTTTCCTGCAAGGTGCCGGGGTCTTCGCCTTCCTCCTCGCCGCACTCCTCCTGAGCGGCTGGGACTCCGTGTGGGAAGTGCTCCTACCCGGCC
This sequence comes from uncultured Candidatus Peribacteria bacterium, assembly GCA_964502425.1. Classification (GTDB taxonomy): domain Bacteria; phylum Patescibacteriota; class Gracilibacteria; order Peribacterales; family Peribacteraceae; genus CAIKAD01. Next base: position 10,272 of record CAZCWV010000033.1, read on the forward strand.
TGGCGCTCGGCGCGATTCTCCTGAGCGTCAAAGTCCATACCCGTTCCTATCTCGTCTTCGGATCGCTCTTCCTCATGCTCGGCATCCTCAAGATTTCCGCGGAGTACTTCCCGCAGAGCGTCGGTTGGCCGCTCGCCCTCGTCATCGCCGGTTTCGCCCTCATCGGCATCGGCATGGTCACCCTGCGCCTGGGGAAGAAGTACTTCGCAGTACTGGAAGAAGAAGCGTAGAAAGCACCTTCGCCCCTTACGGACAGTTTACGCAGTACCCCGGATGGTTATCAGACTGACCGGGATGCGCACGGCAGATACCCTGCATGCAATAGTAGACGCTGCTGTAGTAATCGAAGCTCTCCGCCCACGGCTCCCGAGGGAAAGCGCACTGCGTCGGTTGGCCGAGAGGGCAGAAGCGGATGGAGATCTGCGAGACGGGTTTGCCGTCGGAACCCGTAAAGGCATCCCAGTCGTACACGCTCCCCGGCCATGGGGCATTCGGCCAAGTCCCCGGTCCGAGAAACTGCTGGATGCCGGGGGGAATGTCGCGGTCCACGTCCGGCGGCCACGTCCCGTTCTGCTCGATCACGAGCTGCAGCGTGGCCTTGGCGATCTGTGAGAGTTCCGCCTTGGCACGCGAGAGCCGCGCTCCGCTGAGCGATGCGTCCACCCGGCCGAAAACGAAGGATGCCAGCGTGGTGATGATGGCGAGAACAATGAGGAGCTCCGTGAGCGTAAAAGCCCTCC
>CAZCWV010000034.1:0-10513 GCA_964502425.1 uncultured Candidatus Peribacteria bacterium
CGACGTTCAACTCCCTGGCGACCGTTGGCATCCCGCTCCTCACCGACGTGTTCCTGAGGGCGGCCGCGGCGCTGGCGGTGATCGCCGTCCTCTGGGGTGGTTTAACGCTCGTCCTCGCGCGGGGCGATGAGGGGAAAGTGGATAAGGCCAAGAACAGCGTCCTCTTCGGGCTGGGGGGCCTGGCCCTCGCGATGAGCGCCAATACCCTCGTCTCGCTGCTGGTGACGGAAAATTTTGGGCAAACCCAGGGGGCAGATTTCCTGTTCGGCTCGGCGGGGTTCTTCGCCGCCGCGGTGCGCATCGGTTTCGTGTTCCTGCACACCGTCCTCATCTTCATGGTTCTCTACGCGGGCATTAAGCTGGTGATGGCGCGGGGGAAGACCGACGAAAAGGGCAAGGCGATCAACATTATTAAGTGGGCGATCGTGGGGGCGATCCTCGCCAACCTCGCCCGCGTCATTGTGCGCGCATTCGTGTACCTGCCCTTCCCCGGATGATTGTCCTCTCCCTTCTCCTCCGGCTTATCACTCCGTCCGCACATGCAATGGCGTTGCAGGATTTGGGGGCGGAGAATTCCGGCGTCCAATCGATGTGGGACACGATCAGCGACACCTTTCCCTTCAGCGGGGCGGGGAGCGATCTTCCGGGGTTCATCTTCGCCAGGATTGCCACGCTCGTCATCATTCTCATCGCCTTCGTTGCGGTGGCGCTGGTCACGTACGCGGCCGCGCGGCTGGCCATGGGGGGGTGGCACGAGGAGAGCGTGGCGGAGTCCAAGCGCATCATCAAGAACGTTGTCATCGGCCTCATTGCCGCCGTGGTGGCGGATGCGGTCATCTGGTACGTCTCGTGGCTGCTCATGACGATCGGGAATGCGTGAAGAAGAGAGGATGCCGAGGATTCCGATGATGCCGAGGATGCCAAGGAACGATTGGACTGCCATCTCCGGAGCTTTCTGAATGGCAATTCTTCGGCAACGCTTGCCCTTCCGAAGCTCGCAAGCGAAGGAGGGTCGGCTTCCCCCCATAACACCCATAGCTCCCGCCTTCCTCGGCTGCTACTCTCCCTTCATGTCACGCCAGTACATCACCACGGCGATTGATTACGCCAACGCGGTTCCCCACATGGGGCACGTGATGGAGAAGATCATGGCGGACGTGGTGGCGCGATGGTTCCGCCTGCGGGGGGATGACGTGCGGTTCCAGATCGGGATGGACGAGCACGGGGTCAAGATCCAGCAGACCGCGGAGAAGCAGGGGATCGAGCCGCTCGCCCTCGTGGAGAAGATGCATCTTGTCTACCGGGATCTCTACGGCCGCTTGGATATCTCCTTCGATGCGTTTGTCCGCACCACGGACCGGGAGCGGCACTGGCCGACGGTCACCACCCTCTGGGAACGCATACGGGACGCCGGCGCGCTGGAGAAGCGTTCCTACATGGGGCTCTACTGCGCCGGTTGTGAGCGGTTCCTTACGAAGAAGGACCTCGTGGACGGCAAGTGCCCGCTCCACAACGTGTCGCCGCAGGAGGTGAAGGAAGAGAACTGGTTCTTCCTGCTCGGGCGGGAAGGGGAGTGGCTCAAGGATCTTTTGACGACGGAGAAGGATGGCTACCGCATCGTACCGGATTTCCGGGCGCCCGAGACGCTCTCGCTTATCGAGCAGGGGTTGGAGGACGTCTCCTTCTCCCGTCCCCAAGCGAGTCTCTCCTGGGGCATCCCCGTCCCCGGCGATCCCGGCCAGGTGATGTACGTCTGGTGCGACGCGCTCACGAACTACATCTCGGGGCTGGGATACTTCACTGGCCATGGGGAGAAAGGGTGGTGGGACGATGCGGAAGTGACGCACGTCATCGGCAAGGACATCGCCCGCTTCCATGCCCTGCTCTGGCCGGCGATGCTCAAGAACGCGGGAGTCCGGACGCCGGATCGCCTCCTCATCCACGGCTTCCTCACGAGCGAGGGGCAGAAGATGAGCAAATCCATCGGCAACGTCGTGGCGCCGGATGACGTCCTCGCCCTCGTAGGCGGCAACCCCGATCCTCTGCGCTTCTATCTGTCCCATCAGATCCCCGTGGGGAACGATGGAGACTTCTCCTGGGACCGGTTCAAGGAGTTGTACGAGGGGGTATTGGGGAACCAACTGGGGAACCTCCTCAACCGTGTCCTCGTCCTTCTGAAGAAGGATGGGGGCGGCCTCTCGGGGTTCGGCAAGGATCCCCTCGCCGTCGATTGGAAGGGTTACCAGGCATCCATGGACGCATTTGAGCTCCAGGGAGGCCTGAGCGCCGCTCTGGGCATCATCGACCGTGCGAACAAGCTGATCGACGTCCAAAAGCCCTGGGGACTCCAAGGCGAGGAGAAGACGGCCATTCTCTCGCAGCTTGCCGAAGGTCTCCGCCACATCACGCTCATGCTCCTCCCGTTCGTTCCCCAGACGGCGCAGAAAATGGCGGTGCAGCTCAATCTGCCGTACGCCGCCGCGATGCTGGAGAAGGATTTCGTCATCACGGATACAATGAAGAAATGGGGAGGGGAGGGAGCGTGGAAAGCCGTTGGAGAGCCTGCGATCCTGTTTCCCCGTCTGGAGAAGGATTGAGGTGTTTTCTTGGTGGCGGCCGGAAGCCACGAAGGTTTCGGTTGCGCCCGTCATCCTCTTTGCTACCATACCAACGCTCTCACACCGGCCACCTCGCATGAGAAGGATGTGGTGAAGGGAGCAGCGAATCTTTCCCCCCTTTTCTTATGTTCGATCCGATGTCGGAACTTTCTGGCACACCCCAGCAGGACGATGCCCTCGGCGGTACTTTGCCCTCCCCGGGCAACAACAACAGCAGTGGCGGCGGACGGTTCGCCCAGGACCTCCACTCCATCACCATCCATGCGCGCCAGCGCACGTTCTACGTGGACCTTAAAGAATCCTCCAACGGGAAGTTCTTCAAAGTTTCGGAGAAGTCCCGTGGCGGACAGAAGACCACCATCATGTTCGACGTGGAGGATCTGGACCAGTTCATCCAGGCCTTTCAAGAGATGAAGACTAAGCTCTGAACGGTCTGCGGAAGTTGTGAAGAATGTGAAACGAAAAGTGCTCGCAAATGTGGGCACTTTTTTATGTCATTCAATGATCATCGTTTTCCTCGAGACCACTCCGCTCCACCCATCGGCTTCTTTCCCGCCGGTTGGATGGTGACGAGATGGAGCGTGGAATCTTTCATGCAGGGGAGCGGGACGGAGTTCGCATGTGCGAAGAGATCCGTCGCCAGCAGCTTCACACGTTCCCCTTCCAGAGACACCGTCACACCCGGCCAGGGTTGGAGCGCCCGCACCCTGCGGTCAATCTCTTCCGCCGTCATGGCGCGCGGGTCCACGTCGCCGTCGCTGCGTTCCAGTTTGTGGCAGAGCACGACGTCCTCCTCCACCTGCCCGACGGGATGGAGGGGCCCTGAGAGCGTCTCCTGGAGGAGGGAGGCGCCCAATGCGGCCAATTTGTCGTGCAGCGTCCGCGCTGTTTCCCGCGGGGCAATGGCGAGGCGCGCTTGCCCCAGTATGGGCCCTGCGTCGAGTTCCCTGACCATGTGCTGCACCGTGACGCCCGTTTCGGCATCCCCGGCGAGCAGGGCGTGCTGGATGGGGGAGGCGCCGCGGAAGCGCGGGAGGAGGGAGGCGTGGACGTTGACGGGGGCGATGCGGGGCGCATCCAGAATGTCCTGCGAGAGGATCTGTCCGTAGCTGACGACCACCAAGAAATCCGCTTGTGGTAGCCTCAAAGACCCAAATGCCTCGGAGAGGTTCTCCGGTTGGTGGACGGGGATGCGGAGGCGGAGGGCCGCTTCCTTCACCGGCGGAGGCGTCACGGTCTGCTTCCTCCCCACCGGACGGTCCGGCTGCGTGACAACGGCGTCGATGCGGAAGCGCGGGTCACCGGCAAGGGCTTCCAGTGAGGGAAGGGCGAAGGCGGAGGTGCCGAGGAAGAGGATGCGGGTAGGATCGGACATTTGTGGTAGTGTACACTCTCTTGCTTCTTCTGCACTTGTCCTGAGCGGCGGCGAAGAATCCTCTGCATCCTCCCTGAACCAGTCGCCAAGTTTACCCCGAGAAGACACGAGGGGCTCCGGCTCAGGGCAAGCTGCATCCTCATTCCATGGACTCATCATCACCAAACAAGCGGCCGGCCATGATCGCTTCCATCGTCCGGGAGTCCATTGCGCCGGTCTTAATCGGCGCGCCGCGGGAATGCGGCATCGTCTCCATCACGGAGGTGGAGGTCTCGCCGGATGCGTCGTACGCAACGGTCTACGTGAGCGCGCTGAAGGAGCCGCAGCGCGCCCTGGCCTATTTGGCGGAACAGCGCGGGGTACTGCAGAAAGCCCTGGGGAAGAAGGTGACCACGCACCGCACGCCGATGCTGCGCTTCCGGATAGATGCCCGCGTGGAGCGGGGAGAGAGGATTGATCATCTCCTTTCGCTCTATCCAGAAAACCCCTCCCCTGCACCCGCGGAAGGGACAGGGTCAGACGACATGTCATAACGCTCATACGAAAGAGGCTCACGATGCACTTCAATGACCCTGCAACACCAATGCTTTGCCGGTGAAGGGGGTGCCTACTACACTCCACTCCTTTTTCTTAGGCAGAAGTGTCGTGGGATTGTAGAGTGATTCATTCCCCACTTCAGCCACATCCCCCCATGCCCCTCACGAAAGCTGACGCAGACCGGGCGGAAGAAATCCTCAAGGGTGCCAGGCGCATCCACTGCATTTGCCACCGCAACCCGGATGGGGATGCCGTAGGGGCGATGCTCGGGTGCGGCCTCTTGCTTGAAGAACGGCTTCCGGACGCGGAAATACAGTTCCACTGCGTGGATCCCGTTCCGGCGATGTTCCACTTCCTCCCCGGATCGCACCGCGTCAGCCTGCCGCCCCTCCCGGAAGCGTTTGTGCCGGCGGAGGATGTGTGTGTCTTCGTGGATTCCGCGGAGCCGAAGCTCACCGAACTGCACATGACCCACCCTCAGCTCTTCGAGGGGGCGATCCGTTCCGTCGTGGTGGACCACCATCCCGGCAATCCGGAGTACGGAACGGTGAACTTCGTGGTTCCGGATGCGTCCTCCAGCTGCGAGGTCCTCGTGCAACTCGCCGCTATCCTCGGCTGGCCCCTGCGGCCGGACGTGGCCACGTGCCTCCTCACGGGCGTCTACACCGATACGGGAGGTCTGTTGCACAGTAACACCACATCGCAGGTCTATCGCATCGTGGCGGGCCTCCTCAGGGCCGGGGCGCGGGGGCAGGAGGTGGTCCAGGCGGTGTTCCGCACGGCCAGCCTCAGCACGCTCCGGCTGTGGGGCCGCGTCCTTGAGAAAATCAGCCTGACGGAGGAGGGCGGGGCGATTTCGGCCGTCACGGAGGGCGATTTCCGCGCCACGGGGGCGGAGTATTCGGCGCTCACGGGAGCGATTGACTACGTCAACGCCGTTCCGGGCATGAAGTTCTCGCTCATTCTCTCGGAGCGGGGCGGCAAGGTGAAGGGATCGCTCCGGACGCTGCGGGAGGACGTGGATGTGGCCAAGATGGCAGGCAAGTTCCACGGCGGCGGCCACCGCAAAGCCGCGGGCTTCGCGTTGCCGGGCACGTTACAGCCGGAAGTGCGGTGGAAGGTGGTGCAGGGAGGTGAGGAACGTGAGGAAAGGCAGGAAGGTGAGGAAGGGAAGTGAGGAACGTGAGGAAAGGCAGGAAGGTGAGGAAGGGTAACTGGTTCTTGGACTGAAAAACCCCCAGCCGAAGCCGGGGGTTGTCCTTGGTGCGTGGGAGTGCTGCGAAACGCTAACAATTTACAACCGTAGCGTCATCGGTTGGCGGCCGTCCGTGGCCTAGACGAACCGGTAGCCCCAGATTTTGTCGCTCCCGGAGTCCCGGTATTGGAACCACGAACCCGGGGGGGCGTAATTCTCCTGGGGCGTCATGCCCTCATTGGTGGTAAGCCCGGGGTCGCGCCGCAGCTCGCCGTACACGGTTATGCACGGCCCGCTTCCTGCGTGCCAGTCCACCACCTGACGAGACACGAACCTGCCGCGAGTGCGGTAGGCTCCGGCACTTTCGTATACCGGTCCGGGCGCCGCCACCTCTTCCAGGTCCCCAGGAGCTTCCTCCAGCCTTCCGTGGCCATGCATGACTGATACCTTTTCGGAGTCAGCGGAAACGCCGAGCTTGGCCAAGATGGCCAGCCCGAGTCTCTTGACCCAGAGGTAATTACGCTCGTCCTTGGCGAGTTCCGCCCACAGGGCCTCCAGGCCTAGAGCGGCCACCGCGTCCACCTGAACTTGGATGCGGTGGTCCATTTCCGTCCTGGCTGCTTCGTGCTTGGCCAGGGCGATCTTATGCTCGCCCTCCTTGACGGACAGGCGTTCACGGCGCCGTTGAGCCGCGTATTGCAGTCTAGTGAGTGACTTGAAGGGCCTACCGACCCTCCCCTCCTGGTTGTAGTGGTCGTCCTCTTCCAAGAGGATCCACTGCCCGTTGTCCAGCTGCTGAGCGGTCTGGGTGACCGTATCTAGGGTGGGGTCCCCATCCGCCCCGGTCGATCCCAAAATCACGTAGGTGCCGACGAGGGTGTTGAGTGTGTTCATTGATAATCTCCTTTTCGCCCTTTTCGGGGAAGTCAGTCTCGCGCGCTCAGAACCATTCCGAGCGTACTTGACCGTGTTCTGCGCTCTGATCTCTCTGCAGAAACCACAGCGCAGAACACAGCCAGACCGCTTTGCACTCCGTTGTTGCCAAGGAACTTGCCACTATCAGAAGATACTGGCAAAGGTGAATAATACATAAATATTAACGATATGTCAAGTACTCAGAAAACAGCTTAAACAAGCCACAAAGTACGATTCACACCTATTCAATGAGCCTATTCTTTTGTTTTAGGTCTTTCATCCGTTTTCGCCGCTTCCTCCGTCACCGTCGGCTCCTTCCACGCCGGCAATTCCACCTTTGCTTCAGCAGATGGTGCGGGGAGACCGGCGTCCGGAGATGCGGGGAGTGCAGGAGTATCCATAGTCTCTTCGGCGATGGGTTCAGGCTCCGATGCGGACGGTTCACTTGGCGCTTCGGGAACCGCGGGGGATGGCGGCGTGTCCGCTTTCTCTACAGTGCCCGATGGCGTTTTATGTGCTGGAGGAATGCCATAGCGGATGTGCATACTGCCAAGCTGAGCAGCGTGACGAGGAGGATGACTTGCACGGAGGACCGGTCATCATCTGGTTCCACTGCCTGATCTGGTTCCACTTCCTGCGGCGGCGGATTTGCCGTCGGCTCGCTTTGCGCGGCCGGCAAGCCCTCTCCAGGCGCCACGTCTATCGCCGTACTTCCTGCATTGTCGCTCGTGAGGGCGAGGAAACGGATGCTGCCTTGCGAGTCTCTTGGTAATACGCTGTAAGGCAAGGTGAGGGTGAAGTCGCGCTCACCGACTGTGAAAGGGAAAGGGGTGTTCTCCAGCCACCTCCCGCTGGCCGCGTCGTAAGTCCAGTGCTCGCTGTGCCACTTCGTCCGCGTCCCGAAGAGGAGCAGGAAGGCGAGGTCGCTGCTCGCCCGAAAGACGCCGCTCGGCGCATTCGGCACCTCCGGTCGATCTATGTAGACATGGAAGTTGACGGGCATGCCCGGATCGGCAGGGAAAGGGGCGTCCGTCGTCACCTGCACGCGCCAGCCATCGTCCGCTTCCGTGAGGGAGACTTTCGTAATGTCTGCGAGCAGCGGCGGAACGGCCGCGCCGCCATTCCTGTCGAATACCACGAGGTCGTCCCGCGGGTCGTCGAGCAGTACCGGTGCATCTGCCAGTGGAACGTCTTCAAACGTTTCCCGTTCGTTGGTACTTTCCCGCTCAAAAACTGTTGCAGCCCCCACGGATGCCGGGAGAAGCAGCAAGGAAAGGATGAAAGCAAAAATGGAACGCATAGCCGAAAATGTACCGTTTCGGTCTCGTCCTGTACACCCGTTTTAGGCCATCTTCCCGTCACCATCCTTCGTGCGGCGAAGGATGCTCTCCAAAGCACGTTCGTTGGGCGGAAGCAGTACTTCTACACTTCTTCTTTCCCCCTGCTCGCAACATCAGGCACCGTCGGCTCCAGGAACGGCGGCAAACCGACATCAGGAGGTTCCGGAATGGACGTTGAAGATTCGTTTTCAGACGGGGACGGAGCGGTCGCTACCGGTTCCGTGGGGAGTGCGGCTTCGGGAACGTCGGGAGGCGGTTCAAGCGCAGGCGACGCCGCATCCGGCACAGGTGCAGATGCTACTGCGGGTATTTCCGGGACAACGTCGGGAGGTGACGGCGTGTCAGCATTCTCCCCGGGGGCCTTGATGACGCTGTGGGCGTTGGGAGGGGCTTCCTTGGGGATGATGTCCATATCCGTTTTCATCGCTTCAATGGCTTCCTTGCGCTCTTCCAGGGCTTGCACGGCCCGCTTGGCGAGGAGCTCCTCTGGGTTTGTAGTGATGATGGAAGCTTCATCCGGGCTGGAGACGATCTCGATGGCCACGTGCTTATTGCCCGCGAAGAAGATGCCCTGTCCCACGCCGGAGTTGAGGAGGACGTACTTCTCGCCCTCCGTGAGGTAGAAGAGCTTCTGGAGGTTATCCACCGCCGTGGCGGACTGCTTGAGGAGGATCTGGAGGGAGGAGTTTGTGATGATGGGTTTGCCGTAGGGGGAATTGACGAAGTCCTCCACGTCCTGCGTGATGGTCGTGACGCCCAGGTAGTACTTGCGGGCGCGTTTGACGATGCCGAAGAGGAAACGAGCGGAATCCTCGAATTGCATAAGGTTCCACGCCTCGTCGATCACGAGGTAGCGGCGCTTCAATGCGCTCCTGACGCGGTTCCAGAGGAAGTTGAGGACGATGTAGACGGCGAGCGGGCGCAGCTGCTCCTCCAGGTCCCGGATTTGGAATACGACGAGCTGGTTCTCCAGCTGCACGTTCGTGCGTTGGTCAAACAATCCCGCAAAGCTCCCCGCGGTGTACTTCTGGAGCACCTTGGCCATGTTCTCGCCGCCTTCCGTGGTCATGAGCACGTCTACGAGATCGGGCAGGGTGGGCGGCTCCAGATTGCCGGGATTCTCCACGGCAAGCGTGATGCCCTTGAGGGCGTACGTGTCCAGGATCGCCTTGTCGAGCACCCCGTCCTCCGCCGGCGTGAGGGAACCGAGCATGAGTTTGAAGAGGCCGTGGAGGTTCATCACCGCGGCGCGCAACACCTCGCCAGCCTCCGCTTCTTCGCCGCGGACGGCCATGGGAAGATCGAACGGATTGATGCGGAACGAGCTCTGGAGGGAGAGGGGGATGTAGGATCCCTTCACGGTCTGGCACAGCTCGCCGTACTCATTCTCCGGATCGATGACCAGCACTTCCGTTCCCAGCATCAGGGAGCGGAGGATCTCCAATTTGACCGCGAAGGATTTGCCGGCGCCGGAAATGGCGAAGACATTGGCGTTGGCGTTGGGCAGGTCAAAACGGTCGAAGATCACGAGGCTCTGGTTGTGGCGGTTGACGCCGTAGAGAATGCCCCGGTCGCTCGTGAGGTCCGAACTGGAGAAGGGAAAACTCGTGGCCAGCGGCGACGTGTTCATGTTGCGGTTGATCTCCAGCTCGTCCAGGCACAGAGGCAGCGTGCTCGTGAACCCGTGTTCCATCTGGAAGAGCGCGGGCTTGGTGAGGACGAGTTTGCCGCCGAGAACGGATTCCACGTCGGTCTGGAGCTTCTTGAGCTTGTCCTCATCATCCGCGTAGATGGAAATGTACAGCCCGAATTGGTACAGCTTCTCCTGGCCGCGCGCCAATAGGTCCCGCAGCTCTTCCGCGTCCTGCAGGGCGGCTTCCAGCGCAGGGTCGCGCACGATGCCCCGCTGCTCCAAAATGCGGATGGACGAACGTAGTTCCGCCACCTTCTTCCGGAGCATCTTCATGATGACCTTGTTGCTCGTGGGGTAGATGAATTGCGCGATGTCCATCTGCGCGTCGGTGTTCACCATCTGGGAGAGCCAGTTGGGATAGATGTAGTTGGGCCAGTTGTAGGCGTAGAGCGTCCGGATGTACTGGTCGTTGAGGATGATATCCTTGCTCCGGACCTCCATGGCTGCGGGCGCGATGATATCTAAGATTTTCTGCAGCCCCTCCTGGTAGTGCCTGAGCGCCGTGCGTTCCTCGGAAGAGTAATCGCCCCCTGTAAGGCTCTTCTCCAGGGCTTCCTCCGTTTTCTTGTTGAGGCCGAGGAGGTCGTCAATGGCCATCAGAAGCGCTGAAGGCTGCTTCTTGGCTGGCACGGCCGGCGCCGGAGTGGGTGTTTTGGGGTCTGCCATGAGATAATCTGGATATTATAGCGGAAAACGCGTTTTCCTTCAATCCGCTCTTTTGACTGTTTTCGGCTTCTGGAAGGGGGGTTTTAGAGGTTCTCGATCCCCTGCAGGATGGGGGTTTCGTCCGTTTCCAAACGCTGTCGCCTTTCCCGGACCGTTTCCAGAAGCCCCAAGCCC
>CAZCWV010000035.1:0-5881 GCA_964502425.1 uncultured Candidatus Peribacteria bacterium
AGAACCGCATCAAAGGCATCTTCTTCACGCACGGGCACTTAGACCACATCGGCGCGGGGCAGCATCTGCTCCCCGCCCTCCATTACCCGCCGCTCTTCGGTACGCGCCTCACCATGGCGTTCGTGCGCAAGCGCCTGGATGAGGAAAAGATGACATCCAACGTCCGCATGAACGTTGTCAACTACCGCGACAAGATCCGCCTGGGCAAAGTGGAAGTGGAATTCCTCCGCGTGACCCACTCCATCCCGGACGCCGCCGCCATCGCCGTCCATACTCCCTACGGAACCATCATCCACACGGGGGACTTCAAGTTTGACCTCACGCCCATGAACGAGCCTCCTGCTGACTTCCACCGCCTGGCGGAATTGGGGGACGCCGGCGTGCTCGCAATCATCGCGGACTCCACCAACGCCACCAAGCCGGGGAACTCCAAGAGTGAGAAGGAAATTTCCGAAGCGCTGTACGGCCTTATTCGTGACGCCAAAGGCCGCGTGATCATCTCCACCTTCAGCTCGCTCATCAACCGCATGCAGCAAATCATCGAGCACGCGCGCGCATTCAACCGCAAGATCTTCATCGCCGGACGGAGCATGGAGACCAACCTGGAAATCGCGCAGCAACTGGGGTACCTCCGCGTCCCCCGCGGGATGATCCGCAAGGTGAGCCCCGCCATGGACCGGCTTCCTGACCGCGAGGTTCTCATCCTCACCACGGGCAGCCAGGGCGAGGAGATGGCCGGCCTTGCACGCATCGGCCTGGGCACGCACCACCACATCATGGTCAAGAAGGGTGACACTATCATCCTCAGTTCCAACCCTATCATCGGCAACGAACGCGCCGTGGCCAAAGTGGTCAACAACCTTTCCATGCAAGGAGCCAACGTCAAGACCAGCCAGGAATTGGCAATCCACACCACGGGACACGGCTACGCAAACGACATCCTCCTCATGCACCGCCTCGTGCGCGCGCAACACATCATTCCGGAGCATGGCGAAGCGCACATGCGCGCCGCGCACGTAAACCTGGCGCGCGACCTCGGCTATCCCGAGAACCGCGTCCACTCCCTCGCCAACGGCGAGATCCTGGAGTTCGACCGGAACGGCGACGCGCGCAAGAGCAAGAGCAAACTCGTCTTCAAGGACGTTATCATCGACGGGCGCGGCAGCGCGGGTGAAGGCCAGCGCACGCTCGACGACCGCAAGGTGATGAGCGTATCCGGCGTGATCATCGTGCTCTTCAAGGTCTACAACGAGAGCAAGCGCCTCGTCGCCGACCCGGACATCCTCTCCCGCGGCCTCCTCTACGGCTCGGAAGAGCAAACCATCACCCGCGACTTGATCCAGACCTCGCGCAAAGCGTACGAGGACGAGCTCAACCGCGGCGAGAAGGACCGGAAAGCATTGAAGCGGGCCGTGACAGGAGCCCTCTTCCGATACTTTGACCGGAAACTTGATCGCGAACCGATGGTCATACCGCTCATGGTTGAGGTGTGATCGGTAAAGTAATTGGATAACCTGACCGTTGACTGGTTGATTCGTTAACTGGTTGATTGGTATACAGCTCCAGGCACGCTTGCGACGAGTTAACTAATCAACTAATCAACCAGGTAATTCTCTCCTTCTCTCTCAATAGACATGACCTACGCCGCCATCCTCTTCGACCTCGACGGCACGCTCTCCCTATCTGGCGCGCCACGGCAAGGGAAAAACAGAGGGCTTGTCTGACCGCAAACAATGCTTCTATACTCCATAGCGTATGGAACAAGGCTTTGAGCGAATCAAGAGCCAATTGCAGTCCGATAGGCCTGCCTTCAGACAGGCAGGCGTCAGAGCTCTCACCGCACTTCTCAGCAACACAGGCAAGGCTTTGGCAAACACCCCTGGTCTTGCGGATTTGGTCAGAACGCTTTCTGCCTCTCCCGTGTTGAATTCTGGTGGAAAATTGAGCCAAAGAACGTTCGAGAAGAGCGAAGCCAGCAATCGCCATGCCGTGCAGGGAGTACTCAACGGAGTGAGCGTACAGGAACGCGCCGCTTTCCAGAGAGCTCTAGAAAGAGCGAGAGCGATCCTCCACAAGAAAGAAACTGATACATCCAAATGAGACGGAGGACGAGACCGCGAATGCCAAGGAATCAGATTCGAATGACGTGCTCCAGATTTCCCTAACGTGTAATAGCATGACGTTCTCCGCCATCCTCTTCGACCTCGACGGCACGCTCGTCGATTCCATCGACATCTACAGCGAGGCGGTGAAGGACATGTTCGCCGCGGCGGGCATCCAACTTCCGCTGGAATCCTTCCGCGATTCCTACGGCAAGGGACTCATACTCAAGGACTGGCTCGTGAAGTACGGCGTCGGCGAAGACCAACTGAGCGTGCTCCGGCCCCTGCGGGACCAGCGCTACATCGCGCTCCTCCGCGAGAAGATCGAATGGCTCGACGGAGCAAGCGGGCTCCTCACGGCATTGAAAGAACGTCATCCGCTCGGCCTCATCACGGGGTCGTGGCAGAGCTACGTGGACGCCATCGATTCCCGTCTGCAGGTGAGCCCGCATTTCCAAACCGTGGTGACTGCGGATAATATGGGGGATTTTATGAAGCCCCACCCCCACGGCCTCCTCCTCGCGGCGGACCGCATGGGCGTGGAACCGGAGCAATGTATATACATCGGGGACCAATTGTTCGACATCGACGCGGCGAAGAACGCCGGCATGAAGAGCTGCTGCCTGCGCGGAACGTACACGCCGAAAGAGGCGGTGGAGCGGGCGGACTTCGTGGTGGAGACGCTGGAGGAGGTGGAACGTCTCGTATGAAAAGTTCTGCGAGAGGGCCGTTACAAGATCTGACTACTTCTCTCCAGGAGAAAAATATGTGCAATCGGGAATGTTGGCAGGATCGCCTTCATCGTGATTCGTCGTATCAATTACCTTTACGCCCAGCTCCTCTAAGGCGTTCTTCGCGGTATCCCATAATGAATCGAGCAAGCCATGTATGTCCACTCGTATGCGTTCCGTTCCCCCGAGAAGACGAGCCGTAACACCAAAGACCCCGTACGCTTCTACCGCACTCTTCGCCTCCTCGGGCGTCACAACGCTTTGCTCGCCGAGAATGAACGTTGCATTGCATCGATCATCGCTGGCTTCGGCTCCATTGGAAGACATAGGAGAATGAATGTACCCCTCATCCGAACGGAGTCAAGGAAGCTACACAACACGTCCCTTTACTTTCCACCCTTCATACGGCGTCCACTCGCACTTGGAGTGCAACTCCTTCCCGTGGATGACCCATTCCACATCAGGCTTGATTTTGATGGACGGTTTATTCTTCTTTCCGAGTGACAGGATGCGGTTGGGATTCTCGAAGCAGAGACGGCGGATATCCTCGGTCGTCAGCTTCGCTTTCAAAGGTTTCGATGAGTGTGAATGCGGCCACGACCCCGATGCAACGGTCAGCAGGAGTGGCAGCATCGTCTCCACGCCGGGGACGCCGCTGGGGGCTTTGAGCGGCTCGCCGCTCTTCTCCTCGACCGTGTGCGGCGCGTGGTCCGAGGCGATGCAGTCCACCGTCCCGTCCGCGATCCCCTTCCACAACGCATCGCGGTCTTCCACGGAGCGCAGCGGCGGGTTCATCTTCCCCAGCGTGCCGAGGGCGGGGTAATCATCAACGGTGAGGAAGAGGTGGTGGGGCGCCACGTCGCATGTGACGCGCACGCCTTCCTTCTTCGCCTTCCGGATGAGGGCGAGAGCGCCTTTTGTGGAAACGTGCGTGGGATGAACGCGCGCACCGGTCTTCTGCGCGAGGTTGATAATCAAAGTGACCGCCTTCTCCTCACTCTCCGGCGGGCGCAACCGCGAGTGCGCGCTCACATCAATTTCCTTCATGAGCTTGTCCGCGGCGTCCGCGTTCACGTCCGGATCCTCGCAGTGGCAGACCGCTACGATGTCCCGCTCCTTGCAGAACGCGAGGACCTCCTCGAGGAGGGCGGGATCGATCTTCTGGTTGCCCGTAGAGTGGTCCAGGAAAAGTTTGACCCCGCAGCACCGCGCGCGGAGTTCCGTGAGCGTCTCGTCGGCAAAGAGCTTCCGCAGTTCCTCCAGATGCTCCTTGGCCGTAACGCCGAAGTAAAAGCGGATGTCGCAGCCCTTGATCCGTTTGGCGCACTCCACCTTGTCTTGCAGCGCATCGATGGTGACGGTGGGCGGGACGGTGTTGGGCATGTCGCATACGGTCAGGACGCCGCCGGCGATGGCCGCCTCGGTCTCCGTCTCCATATCGCCCTTCTGCTCCAACCCCGGCTCGCGGAGGTGGACGTGCATGTCAATCAATCCTGGAAAGGTGATGGTTGGCATCGGGGAGATACTACTGGAAATTTGAAGGAAACGTTATTTCGTTACTTCGTTATTTCGTATAGTCGCTCTGATCGGAATGAAACGGGATACGAAATAACGAGATAACGAATCAACGAAACAACGGATCAACGCCCCAAGAGCATCTCCAACAACGCCATGCGGACCGGCACGCCGTTGCGCGCCTGGCGGAAGTAGGCGGCATTGGGGAGAGCGTCCACGGCCGTGTCGATCTCGCCCACGCGGGGGAGCGGGTGCATCACCGTCACCTTCTTGCCCTGGAGCCGGTCCGCGCGGAGGACGTAGATGTGCTTGAGCCGCTCGTACTCCGAGTGGTCGGTGAAGCGCTCCTTCTGGATGCGCGTCATGTAGGCGATGTCGCAATCGAACGCCGCGGAGAAATCGGCCGTCTCTTCGTACGCGAGCCCCTTCTCCCGGAGGAAGTTCGTCACCTTGTCGGGGGCCTTGAGCTCCTCCGGCGAGACGTAGACGAACTGCACCTTGTCGTAGAGGCCGAGGAGGAACGTGAGGGAGTGGACCGTGCGCCCGAACTTCAAGTCGCCCACCATCGCGACCTTGATGCCGTCGATGGCGCCGCGCTCCTTGGCGATGGTGTAGAGATCGAGGAGCGCCTGCGTGGGGTGTTGGCCGGGACCGTCGCCCGCGTTGATGAAAGGGATCTTGGAAACCGCCGCCGCCCGGTCCGCGCTTCCCTGCTCCGGATGGCGCATGGCGATGATGTCCGCGTACTGGTTGACCATCGTGATGGTGTCCTCGATGGATTCCCCCTTATAGAGGGAACTGAACTGGAACCCGTCCGCCGTGATCACCTGCCCCCCCAGCCGCAGCATCGCCGCCTCAAAGCTGAGCCGCGTCCGCGTGCTGGGTTCGTAGAAGAGCGCCGCGAGGATCTTCCCCTTGAGCCGCTCATCGGCCTTTCCCTTCTCCAACACCTTGTCCATTTCCCGGGCGCGGGAAAGAACGGCGTCCGCGTCGGCCCGGGAGAGCTGCTTGGTGGACGTGAGGTGTTTGAAGCTCAGCTGCATGCGTCGGAGGGAGGGTAGAGGAAAGGAACGCCGGTGTCCATGATGTGATTTTTCCGCAGGGCGAAGGGGAAAGATGGGTACTGAACCCACGGTGATTGACAAGATTTCTTCCTTCAGTACTCTCCCCCCACTCTTCTTCCTATTCCTCATTCATCTTCGAAGGAAGAAGGGGGTGACTTTCTTGGTCTCACTGCTTCTCGGTGAGACCCCTCCCCAGTAGGCACTGCATGCTGAGCATGCGCAACGCTCCTGGGGAGCTTTTTATTGCATCCCCAATCATCACCTTCTGCATAATTGACAAGCCGCAACTGTTCTTTACTATCTCCGCACGTCTTCCAAACAATCGGTCCCCAGCCATCCTCGTGGACGGGCAGCGCCCGGCATGGTGCCGTCCGTATCCAATAAAGGGTAATCGATTGACGGAAGACTAACCCCCCAGCTCACGGAGGCCGACGGCCACCGCAACGTCCTCTCCGAGCTGGGGATTTTT
>CAZCWV010000035.1:5981-9917 GCA_964502425.1 uncultured Candidatus Peribacteria bacterium
GCCATCGCCGCGTCCACGCTGTGGCAGATCGCGAGCCAGGTGACCATGGCGGCGCTCTCGATCTTCATGGTGAAGTTCGCGGCGATCGGACTGAGCAAGGAATTGGCCGGACACTACAACACCGCGTACGGCTACCTGCAGATCTTCGGAATACTGGCGGACTTCGGGCTGTACGCCGTGGCCGTGCGGGAAGTGAGCCGCGCGCCGGCGCGCGGGGAACGGGGGAAACCGTCGCGCGCGGACGTGCTGGGCGTCCTCATCACCCTGCGCCTTCTGATTCTCGCCTGCTCGCTCAGCGCCGCTCTGCTCATCGCCTGGCTCGTCCCCCACTGGCGGGGAACGCCGCTGCCGATGGGAATCACCATCGCGGCATTCGTGCCGGCGTTCACGCTCTCGGCGGGGATCCTGCGCACCGTGTTCCAGGTGAAGCACCGGATGCAGTACGTGTTCATGGCCGAGGTCCTCCAGCGCATGATCACGGTGACGCTCGCGGGCGCCATCATCCTTGCCGGCGCGCGCGGGTCGCAGGACGAACGGGTGTACGGGCTCTTCCTCGCGGTGGGCGCCGTGGGCGCATTGGAACTCCTCCTCACGTCAATATTCTTCACACGGCGTCTCCTGCCTGCCCGACCGGATAGTTGGGGCGGGCCCGTCCGACCCCGTTGGGATGCGGCGCTCCTCCGGCACTACGCGCTCCAGGCCGCACCGTACGGCGCCGCGTTCCTGTTCACCGCGCTCTACCGGCAGATGGACGTCACGCTCATCTCCGCGCTGCGCCCGCAGGACTTCCAGATTCAGAACGCCTACTACGGGTTCGTACAGCGGATGGTGGACATGGCGTACCTCCTCCCCACGCTTCTCCTCAACTCCGCACTCCCCTCCCTGAGTTTTCGTTCGGAACGCGGGGAGGACACCCGCTCCCTATTGGGAAAGCTCCTCTTGGCGCTCCTGCTGCTCGGCTCCACCACCGCTCTCGTGAGCGCGCTCTGGCCGCGGGCGCTCATTGCGCTCCTTACCACCAACGCATACCTCGGCACGCCGGCGCAGCCAGGATCGGACACCGCGCTCCTGCTCCTCGCGGCGCCGATGTTCCTCAACGCGCTCGTGGCCTTCAGCTTCTACGTGCTCCTCACGCGCCACCGCTGGAAACCGCTCGTCCTCACGCTCGGCATCGGCGTCGCCCTATCGCTCTCGCTCAACATCTTCCTCATCCCGCGTCTTGGGTTTCCGGGTGCCGCCCTCACCGCCATCGCCACGCATGTGTTCCTCGTCGTTGCGCTCCTCCCCCAGAGCCTCCGCACGATGCCCGCCCGCTTCGGCTGGAAGGAGACGGGACAGTGGCTGCTCTACACCGCCGGCCTCGCTGCCGTGCTCTTCCTCCTACGCCCGTTCCTCCTCACGTCCTGGCATACGCTCCTCCTCGGCGCGGGCACGGGGGTCTGGATAGGCGGTCTCTTGTGGGGTACCGGCGTCGTACGAATACTCCCTTTTCCCCTTGCGTCACGAAAGAAGAATAAGTAGCATATCGAAATGAATAAGATATTATCGCAAGACGTAGGATTTCCCCTTCAACATCAGGAAAAACACACGGACGCTCTTGGTGTCCTCAAGGAAAAGATACAGCGTGCCGCCGGGCCGCTGATCAAGGGCCTGACTGTAGAAATACGTGATTCTGCACAAATCATCCTCCAAGGCCAATCCCAAAGGTATTACGGGAAGCAACTCGCCCAAGTGGTAGCAATGCAGGAAATGGGGGATACCCTCGAGATCGTGAACCTCATAGAGGTAAAATAGGCATCGTGGCAGCACGCAATTGCCATACAATGGCATTTCTGCTACAATTATCAGAAATACACACCTCATACCATTTCCGTTCAAAATGATACCGCGAAGCGTTCACTCTGTAGCTCGTAGAGGAGCAAAGGCCAAGATTGCTTGGTGCCACTGGGAACGCGAAGTGGTATCACAACATCTCGCACGCTTCGCGACGCTCCTCCTGCTTCTTGCGTGGCCCGCCAGTGTTTCCGCCGCTCCCCCGCCTTCCGTGCAAACCGTGTCGGCAACATATGAGGAGGAGGCAGTGCGTGTGCGATGGGTAGCCCCCGACGACGCGGGCATCGTCCGCTACCGCATCTACTTCAGCCATAAATCCATACTGGAGAACGGAGGCCAGTACGACGACTTTGAATCGACGCCCGGTGACGTGACGGAGTTCCTCTTCACCGACTTGCCGCCCATCGCCACCTTGTACGTGAGCGTGCTCGCCGTGAACGCGGCAGGGGAGGAAAGCAGGACTTTTGGAACAGAGGCTTCTGTGGCGCTCCCGCGACAAACGATGGAGAGTGGCACTGCTGCGGAGCCCCTAATCGTGCCCACCGAGGGGGAATCGCTGCGTCTCCTCACCGCCCAAGCCCTCACGGAATCCAGCGTATCCCTCGTCTTCTCGGAATCAGTCACTGTGCGGGAAGAAGAAGGAGCGGGCGCTTTTGAATTGTACAGTTCCGGCGGCGCTCTCCCCATCAGCAGCATCACGATCGACGGCGACATGGTGACATTGGCTACGGCGCCGATGCAGCAAGGAATCCTCTATGTGGCCAAAGCCCTCCTCGTGCGCGCGGCAACGACATCCCCCGATGAACCGACGAAGATCATGGACCCGACCGCGAACGCCGTCTCCTTCACGTACATTGCCTCCGCAGCAACGCCGCCTCCGGCGCAAACAATCGACCTCCCCGCCCCGACGAACGCGCGCTTCTCCATCGAGCGGATGCAGGGCGGTATGGCGGACGTCCTCCTGTCGTTCGACGTGCCCGGCGACGCATCCGGCATCTCCTCCTTTGAGGTGTACCAGAGCGCGGATGGCGGCCGGAACTTCGGCGCCCCGCAGCAACTGCCCGCAACGGCGCGCGGCGTGCGCTTCACGAACGTCCCGCGCGGAACCCTCGTGGCGCTCCTCCGCTCCCGGGCGGCGGACGGTCGCACCTCCGCCAGCGTCCCAGCGACGATCACGGTCGGCACGGGCAGCGCGCAGCAACCACGCGTCCCCCTCGCGGATTCCGGCCCAGGCATCGCGACAATCCTGGCCATGACCGGCGCCATTGTGGGGTGGAGAAGGGCAAGGAAGAATGGGAAATTGGAAATGAGAAATGCAAAATGACAGAGGGTAACAATGTCCCTAGTCGTTTTGGCATTTCAAATTTTGCATTTCCAATTTTCAATTTGTCCGTAGGATATTCTTCCTCGTGGAAAAATCTCCCCGCCGCCGTTGGCTCCTGATCGGCGCAGCCGTACTCCTCGGCATCGGGGCGCTCGCGTATCGTGAGAGCGCTCTTTTGGCGGCAACACAATCCCGCGCCGTCTTCCTCCCCGTACCACAGGGTTCGGCGACGTTGATCAAGACGCCGCGCGGAAAGACGATCCTCATCGGCGGCGGCAAGGACCTCTCGCTCTT
Organism: uncultured Candidatus Peribacteria bacterium; assembly: GCA_964502425.1. GTDB lineage: Bacteria > Patescibacteriota > Gracilibacteria > Peribacterales > Peribacteraceae > CAIKAD01. The sequence goes on from CAZCWV010000035.1 coordinate 9,433, forward strand.
CCGGGAAGCCGGGGAACTTCTCCCCTTCCTGGACCGGACCATTGATCTCCTCATCCTCCCCGACGCCCGCATGGTGAACCCCGCCACGCTCGCGGAAATCACCGAACGCTTCGCCATCCATAACGCCCTCATCCCATCACCGCTTCCCGCAACGCTGACTCTCCATCGTGATATCCTCGCCGCGCGCGACATCTCGACTCTGGATGCGGAATGGGATACGCCCCTGGATCTCGGAGAAGACATCACAATCATGCTGATCAACCGCGGCAAGTCCAAACTCGCCATCACGACGATCGTCGTAGGCAACTCCCGCATCGATCTCCCCGGTTCCACGGATGATGTTGATGGTGACTTCTCCGCGTCCGTCCTCCGCGGGATTGTCTGGAAGGATGATCTGATCGAAACCGTCATCATCCGGGATACGAAGGAGGAAGCATGGATTGAGGATGTGGCGGTGAGGAATGTGGGGACGGAGGGGAGAGTAG
>CAZCWV010000036.1:0-482 GCA_964502425.1 uncultured Candidatus Peribacteria bacterium
GCCGTCCGCCCGCGCACCATGCCATCCCCCGTCACGTTGGAAATCCTGCCCCCCACGATCCAGCCCGCCAGTCCCCCCACGTTCTCGTTGCCCTGCACGTCCACCTCCAGGAAGAGATCACGCACCTCGCTCCCCGCATTCAACTTGCCGAAGAGCCCTTGGTAATCCGTGGAAGGGCGACGGATGACGATATTCTGTACGGAGTGCCCCGCCCCGTCGAACGTCCCCGAGAAGCCGAAGTCGTAGAACCCAAGCGGGAAAAATCCTTCGCCGCCGTTCCACCGCTGGCTCTCGGCGCAGTCAATGTCCCGCAGGAGAATGTACGAGGCTTCGGGATAATTCCCCACGTTCTGGAGCTCCTTGCACGTCGCGATGCGGTAGGGATCCTGGAGCGTTCCCGTCCCGCCAGAAACGGCCCCGGGCGGCTGCCCGTGGTCACTGCGCAGGGCGAAAACGACGGCCAGCAGGATGCCCGCCACCCC
>CAZCWV010000036.1:492-1436 GCA_964502425.1 uncultured Candidatus Peribacteria bacterium
GCCACGGTGCACTGGGGCCCGATCCAGAAGTGCCGTCGGGAACGGGGAAGCGCGGCCATTCACCGGAGTTGCGAGAGCAGGAGCCAGAACGCAATCGTGGAGAGCAAGACGAGGCGCGGCGCGCGCATGAGGATGCGTGCAAGCACGAACCACATGAGGAGCACACACATGACGAAGAGCGAGAAGAGGAGCCAGAGTTGAAGGAGAGACCCTTCGGCGAGGCTCATCCGCAGGAGAAGGAAGAAGAATGCGACGGTCGTCCCCACGTTAAAGGCGAGGCCGTACTCCGCAGCGCGCTGTCCGCGCAGTTCCGCCAGCATCCACGCCAGGGCGCTGAGGACGAAGACGCCCCCCAGGTAGAGCCAGTAGTAATTGGATGCCCGGAGGAAGCTCAAGCCGCTCGCCGCGTACAGGGAGAGCACGAGGAGTTGGATGTTGCACAGGAAAATGATGGCAATGACCTTGGCGGAAGGAAGGTGCGGATGGCTCCGCTCGATCTCCGAGAGCAACATGGTATTGAGAAACGACCACTGCACCGCCCGATCCCACACTTTAACGGCGATCCCGATGGCGAGGACGATGATACTGAAGAGAAACAGCTGCCCGGGCAGCGTGGTGGAGAGGACGTGCCAGATCGAACCGAGGTCAGCAGTCATGGGAATTCCCGAAGGGAAATCTCATAATTTTAGCATAAATGGCGATTCTGAGCAATTCCCGAGAAACGGAAACGTTTTATGGCTCTACAATGCGCAAGTGTTGCGCATGGCGCGCTCCACCCCCCTCTTCATCCGTGGAAGAACAGAAGAAACGTCGAGATACTGTGGATATCCTTATCGAATCAGTAAAGCGAAATTCCTTCACGGAAGAGGATGGGAAGGGTAAAAGGAAAGGAAATCTTCCCGCCCGTTTCCCTATGGAACACTCTTTCCGTTCGCGCATGCTCT
>CAZCWV010000036.1:1446-9900 GCA_964502425.1 uncultured Candidatus Peribacteria bacterium
GTGGGATTGAGCGTCTTTTTTCTCTCGGTCGGCTCCGCGCATGCGGCAGCCACCCTCACTGCCTCGGCAACCGAGGGCGGCCCAAGCTCGGGACAGCAAGGCGTCCCCGTGGATGCCCGGATTGACCGCGCCTTCCTCGGCGACGGCAATGCAACGAACATCGTTTTGAGCGGAGCGACCGTGACCACCTCCACCGTGCTCCTCCAGACCAACGTGGGCAACGCGCAAGCGGGCGGTGGAACAGGCGCCAACCTCTGCGTGACCGTGGGCATCGAGTGGAACCGCATGGTGGTCTGCAACCACGCATCACTGACAGCGGAAACGTGGTATACCCTCACGTTCACCGGCGCTCTCGCAACGAATAATCCCGACTCCCAAACGCTCGCGGCACGAACCGTCTACGTCTTCCAGGCAGGCGGCTTCGAGGGCGGCATGGAGTTCCTCCCCCCACCCTTCATCACCGGAAGCGTGCCGCGGCCGGGGGCCGTGGTCCCCATCAATGCCAAGTTGCGCGTCTACTTCAATGCGGGGGGGACGGGCGGAACCACCATGCAAACGAGCGGCCAGTACTCCGTTCTCAATCCCGATAACGTCTTCCTGTTCGAAGTGGTGGATGGGGAACCGCAGAACGATAACCTCCTCAGTTGCGCTGACACGGCGAACTGTAACATGTCATGGAACCAAACGGGGAGCCAGCTCATCGTGACGCCGGGGAAGAAAGCGCCGGCGGGGACGGTGAGCTACAACGCCCCGGGAGTGCTCGTTGCGGGGAGCAAGTACCTCTTCCTCATTGAGGGAGGCGGCGGCGGCCCCTCCGGGGCACCAGGCGTGCGGAACACCTCCGGGATCGGCTTGATGGGGCCGCCACTCTTCATCGTCTTCACCGCCACAGGAGCTGATGTTGTGGGACCGGACGTCCAAGCCACCTATCCCGCCAACGCTGCAACGACCGTCGATAGGGCCACGTATGACATTTCTATCGGCTTCTCGGAAGCCATTGACCCCACGACAGTCACGGGAAGCAGCATCCTCCTGTACAAGGAAGCGTCGGGAGCCGGTTTCGACGCCGGGGATGACACCCTCGTCACGGGAACCTCCGTCTCCTACACGTCGCGGGACAACACCGCGCACCTCTCTCCTAGCGTTCTCCTCGACGCCAGTTCTACCTACTACACCGTCGTCACCACGAACATTAAGGACCTTGCCGGAAACGCCCTCGTCGCCCAGCGAGTCAAATCCTTCGCCACGGGCACCAAGACCAATGGCGCGGACACGGACGACACCGCGCCGCAGATCACCGCCCTCAATGCAGACAACTTCTCGGTCTCCATCACCTTCTCGGAACCGATGAAGTTCCATGCAGCCGTGAACGGCGCCAAACGATCAAGCACGGGCGCGAACATGGTCAACAATGTCGCTAACTGGAGGCTTCTCATGCTCCCGCAAGGATACACCTTCGACCTCGCGAAGACGGGGAGGACCATCACGTACGACGCCCCCAAGCGGACGCTCGTGTTCGGCGGCCTCATGCTGCCGCCCAATCAGCAGTTCGCCATCCAAGCCAAGACGAGCAGCGGCTACGTGCGCGTTTCCGATCTCACGGGGAATTATCTCTCCCCCCCCATGGGGACGGGATCCGTGAAGAGCATGGATGAGACCATGGGGATGACCGGAGGGGACGAAGGGGATTTCAACTTCCACCAGAACGGTTTGCGCCCCAAGATGGTGATGCCCATGTCGCCCACGGCGGGCGCCACGACGAACGTAGAAGCGGTGATCGCCATCACCAAAGCCGTGCCCCTCGGCGGCTCCATCACCCTCACGTTCCCCACAGGTTACAGTACCGCTGCCACCTGCTCCACGGCACCCACGGTCCCCGTGAACAATGACATCAACGGGCCTTCAACGGGAACAGTAGGCATTGCGTCCATCACCTGCAACAACATTGACCGATCGGTGCAAATCGTCACGAACGGTGCGGCAACCCAAGCGACGGATGTCCTGGAGTTCGTCCTCCAGGGGATCATCAATACCCCCGTACCGACCGCCACGGGCACGGAAGGCTACCGCGTGGACATCAAGACGAAGACCTCCACGGGCGTCGTGCTCGAATCCCTCACCTCCATGCCCTTCATGATCAAGGAAGGCGGCTCGCGCTCCATCGCGGGATACGTCTTCAAGGACAACGGTGCCGGCGGCGGTGATGCGAACGACCAGATCAAGAACGGATCCGAGCCCGGCGTGCGCGGCGTCAAGGTCTGCATGCACGGGCCCATGGGCCAGAACTGCGCCACCACTTCCGCCACCGGAGCGTACCTCTTCAACAGCTTGAGTGACGGGTTCTACAACATCACCCTCCCGCCCATCGCATCGGGGGCCCTCTTCGTGAACGGTTCGACGTTCCGCGACGTGCGCCTTTCCGGCAGCAACTCCACGGGCGTGGATTTCGGCCTCACGACTACCACGCAGACCATCAACGTCTCCATCACGGGCATACCCGCAGATACGAATCTGGACGTCTTCACCTTCAATCCCAACAGTAACAACGCCGGCAATATCGTCCGCGAAGTTGATTACTCCGCCGCCACGGCTTCGGTGAGCCTCCCCGTGTCCGCAGGCACGTGGAAGGTGGGCATCGGGCCGCGCATGAACAAGGATCCCTCCATGGGCGGCGGTGGGGCGCCGCCGGTCTTCACCTTCATGCCCCCACAACCCAAGGACATCTTCGTCCCAGCCGGCACGGGCGCCACTGTCGTGTTTAACCTTCTCTCAGCAGAACAACAGATTAAAGGCCGCGTCGTCAGTGCCTCCGGTTCGGGCATCGCCAATGCCTTTGTGATGGCTCGTCCCGCGTCGCTCTCCAACGACATGGGCAAGGAAGGGATGGCGCAGACCAAACAGGACGGCACGTTCGTGATCTACGTCTCCACGGGCTCGTATGCCGTGCAGGCCTTCATGCCAGGCATGCCTCCCTCCTCGAGCATCCCCGTCCTCGTCAAGGCCAATAGCGTCGGGGCGGACGGGAACACCTCGGCGGACGTCTATCAGAACGGCACGCTCGTGACGGGCGCTGCTCCCCTCTCCCTCACGATCCTCCAGGGTGGCCTCTCCATCGCGGGGAGCGTGCTGGATGCATCAGGCAACCCCATCCCCTACGCCCACGTGCAGGCGAAGAAACAAACGAGCGGGAGCTTCAACGGCATCTTCCGCGACGCGCCGTCCAACAGCGCCGGCGCCTACACGCTCTACGTGGAGGCGGGGACGTGGGACATCACAGCTTTCGTCCCGGGGTACGGCCAACTCCCCTCGACCACGGTCGTGATCTCGACGAACAGCGTCACGGGGCAGAACCTGCAGGTCTCATCCAGCAGTTTCGCCACCATCAACGGCACGGTCACGCAGGGTGGCACAGGCGTGGGCGGGGTCCATGTGAACGCCTTCAGCGCCAACGGCGGCAATAGCACAGTGAGTGGCACCGACGGCACCTACTCGCTCAAAGTTCCCGCGGGAACCTACACGGTAGACGGCTACCTCCCTGGTTCCGGCCCCACGTCCGTCGTCACCGGCCAGACCGTGACGGGCGCGCAGACCCTGGATAACATCGACCTGACCATCGGTGCAGTGGGAACGATCTTCGTGGCCATTCCGAACATCACGGACGCCTTCGTCCGCGCGGAGGACAGCAGCGGCAAGGGAAATGGGACGAATGCAGCCACGTCCACCGGCGTCTACACCATTACAGTCTCCGCCGGTACCTACACCGTCCGCGCCCAACACCCCAGCCTCGGCCTCATCGGCTCGCAGGCCGTGACTGTGACGGGTGGAGCGACGACGAGCGTCACGTTCTCTCCCCCAACGACGTACGCTGTCACGGGGACGGTCTCGAGCAGCAACGCCAATTGCATCCTCAACACCTCGGTATCCTTCGCGGACTCGACGAACGGACGCGTGACCATGGTGATGACGGACGCCAACGGCGCCTTTTCCGTCAACCTCCCCAACGGCACCTACCGTATCATGGCGGGAAAACCTGGATGCATAGACGACGCTGCGCCCTCCACAATCACTGTGAACGGCGCCGCTGTGAGCACGGGAACGAACCGGATGTTGGGGGCAGCCTCAGAGACGATCTCCGGCCGTGTGACGCTGGATGGCGCGGGCATCACCCTTTCCGCCATGGTCATCGGACGCAACAGCGACAATAAGTACGTCTTCGCCGAAGTGAGTTCCGGGACGTACACGCTGCGCGTCTCGGCAGGCGACTGGATCGTGAAGGCGCGCTCGGACGGATATGAATCCGCGGAATCCACCGTCGCAGCAGGAGCCACAGCCAATCTCACCCTCACTACCATCGCCGGCTACACCAGACAGGAACCGCTCTCCACGCAACTCACGCCATCGGCGGGCGGCATGGTAAAGAACGCGACGATTGGCTCCTCTTTCGAACTCAGCATTCCCGCGGGCGCACTGGGGAACGGCTCCAATGCTAATCCCGTCACGACGACGACCACCACGGCCTTCGTGTCACAAACCCCCACAGCATTGGTCGTGGGCTCCTCCGTGGTGGAAGTGACGTGCAAGGATGAGAACGGGAACACGAAATCCAGCCTGGAAGCCTCCGCAACCATCACGATCCCCATTACGGCGGCGGACCTCACCGCGGCGGGCGTGAGCGACATCACCAAGCTCTCACTCGCGACGTGGAACGATTCCTCGGGCACGTGGGACTCCCTCCCCACCACGGTGGACAGCACGAACAGGACCCTCACGGCCCCCGTGGAGCACTTCTCGCTTATCGGCCCCGTCGCCCCCTCCGGCGGCGGAACGTCCACGCCCGCAGCCTCGCCCTCCGGTTCGCCGGGAGGGACGACGGGCGGAGGAGGGGGAGGGGGCGGAAGGAGGAGCATTACCAACCTGCCCGTCACTACCCCAACTGGGGACGCGGCCACGCCCGCACAGGCACTGACGAAGGAGATGCTCCAGAGCGTGCGTAACCTCCTCAAGATGACCCTGAAAGGCAAAATCATCGTCTTCAAGGACATCCCCATCGAGTCGTGGTTCGCGCCGTACGTTGCTTCCGTCATCCAATCCGGCATCGCGTCAGGGTACAAGGACGTCAAGGGAAACCTGACGGGTGAGTTCGGCCCCGCGCGCAACATCACGTACGCAGAAATCGCCAAGATGACACTGGAAGCGGCCAATCTCTCCCCCGCCAACACGCTCGCCGTACCGACGAATCGCAGCGCCCGCAACCACTGGGCAGCGGCGTACATCGATATTCTCGAGCGTTTGGGAGCCACTGTCTACACCGACCAGCTCAACGTGAATGCCAGCGCCTCCCGCGGCGCCGTGATACAGACTATCGTGGACGTCCTGGAGATTTCGGCTCCCTCAGCACCCGCACCTGTCGCCCCAGCCTCTGGAAGCGGCACGACCGCCGGTTCAGGCGCTTCACTCTCGCAGAGCGGTACGACGGTGACAGGGAGCGGCTCTACGGCAACGGTAACTCCGGCTCCTACGGTTGAAGCCCCTGCCATCGTTTTCAAGGACCTGTCGCAAGACCACATCTACGCATCGGCGATCAACCTTCTGGTCAAAATCGGGGTGATCAGCGGTGACACGAACAAGGACGGAACCTCCAAGGGCACCGTCCGTCCGAACGCGCCGATCAACCGCGCGGAAGTCTCGAAAATCTTCACCAAGCTCATAGAACTGCAGATCATCCAGTAATGGAATTTACACTTGGGGAAAACGCTCCTGCCATCCAGGGGCGTTTTCTTACTGGGGGACGCGAGATTGTAGTTGTGACCACTCGAAATATCTCAGATCAAAAATGAATTGTATTGAATAACACTCACTCTGTTCGTCAATACTTTTGTCCTGTTTCCATAACTTCAGATTGCTAAATACCATAGCCACCAACTGTCAATTATGATATACTTTCTCGATTCTCTGAAAGATATCTCAGAGAACGGTCACGACGACACAAACACATATTCATGAGACTCCGTACGTTAATGTTCGGCTGGGAGTATCCCCCCCACCATTCGGGAGGCCTTGGCATCGCCTGCCGGGGGCTCGTACGCGGCCTGCTGACGAACGGTATCCACGTAACCCTGGTGCTCCCGCATAACCTGGGGGAGACGGATGAGAGAATGGACATGCGCTTCCCCACGGACGAACTCCGGTCCCTCGTGCACGTCCCAAGCCTGCTCGACCCGTACGACGGCTTCCTATCGTACGCAGACCGATGGGCAACGGAACACACCGCCAAGGAGAGCCCCCACCTCTACGGACCGGGGCTCGCGGAAGCCGTGGCGCAATTCACGGCACTGAGCGTGGAGATGACGAAGGATGTCGCCACCGACGTCGTACACTGCCACGACTGGATGACGTACGAGGCCGGCCACCGCGCCGCGCGGTACCACGGCAAGCCGCTCGTGGCGCACGTACACGCCACGGAGTTTGACCGCACGGACTTCCATCCCAATCCCTGGATCGCGGGACGGGAGCGGCAGGGGCTCCTGAACGCGGACAAGGTGATTGCCGTGAGTAACTACACCAAGCGTCTCATTGTCTCGCACTACGGGATCCCGGCGGACCGCGTCAGCGTGGTCCACAACGGCCACGAGCAGCCGCGCGACCTTCCGCCACCCGCCCTACTCAGCCAAGGGGGGGAACATAAGCGCCCGCTCGTGCTCTTCCTCGGCCGCCTCACGGTCCAAAAGAACCCCTGGCAATTCCTGGAGGTCGCCAACCGCGTGCGAGCGTACCGGCCGGACGCGGCGTTCGCGATGGCGGGCGACGGCCCCATGTTGCCCACGCTCATCGAACGCTCCTGCGAACTTGGGCTGCAGGACACGGTGTTCTTCACGGGAAAACTCAACCAGAGCGAAGTACAGGCGCTCTACCAGGCAGCCGACGTATTCGTGATGCCCTCGCTCTCGGAACCGTTCGGCCTGGTGGCGCTGGAAGCCATCGCGAACCGGACGCCGGTGATCGTCAGCAAGCAATCCGGCGTCGCGGAGGTGCTCGACCATGCGTTCAAAGTGGACCACTGGGACGCGGACAAGATGGCCGATTGCATCCTCACCATCCTGCGGGAAGAACCGCTGGCGGAGCAACTGAAATCCGAAGCGCCGCGTGTGCTCACGCGGCTGACGTGGGCGAACCAGGCGCAGAAAGTCCAATCCATTTACCGTGATCTGATCCAGGCCACCACGTAATCCCTCCCCCCCTCATTCCAAATAACGAAATAACGAGATAACGAAAGAACGCACCAATCCCTTCCACTCCCAAACATCGTATGTCACCCCTCATCTCCTTTTACTTCCAAGTCCACCAGCCCTACCGCCTCCGCGATCTCCGGATCTCCGATCTTGGACGCGGCGAGCCGCAGTACTTCGACGAGGAGAAGAACCGTGCCGTCTTCCGGAAAGTGGCGGAGAAGTGCTATTTGCCGGCCAATGGGCTCATGCTGGAACTCCTGCGGGAATATCCCGACTTCCACGTTTCGTACTCTCTCTCGGGCGTCTTCCTGGACCAGTGCCGGGAGTACGGGGAGGACGTGTTGGCATCCTTCCGGGCGCTGGCGGCCACGGGGAAAGTGGAGTTTATGGCGGAGACGTACTACCACTCCCTCAGCGCCATCAAGTCCCTTCCGGAATTTATCGCACAGGTACACAAGCACGTGGAGACGGTACAGGAGCTCTTCGGCGTGACGCCGACGATCTTCCGCAACACGGAGCTGATCTATCGGAATGAACTCGCGCAGGTCGCACGCCTCATGGGTTTCCGCGGCATCCTGGCGGAAGGGGCGGACCACATCCTGCGCGGGCGCAGCCCCAATGAGCCGTTCCTCCCCCCGCGCTTCCGCCTCTCCCGCGCGATGGAAGGCATCATCCGCAAGCAGCGGCCTCTCCCGCGCCCCGCCGAACAGATCCACGTCCTCCTCAAGAACTACCGCCTCTCCGACGACGTGGCGTTCCGCTTCTCGGACAAGTCCTGGATCGGCTTCCCCCTCCACGCGGACACCTTCACAGATTGGCTCCTCGCGAGCGGCGGCCACTGCGTCAACCTGTTCATGGACTACGAGACCTTCGGGGAACACCAGTGGGCGGATACGGGGATTTTCGAATTCCTCCGCGCCCTCCCCCGCATCTGGCGGGACCGCGGCATCCGCACAGCCACCCCGTCGCAAGTCCTGACGGCGTGGGAACACGACCATGCGCAGGAATTCGACACGCACCACTTCATCTCCTGGGCGGACATGGAACGCGACCTCTCGGCCTGGCAGGGCAACCGTATCCAGGATGCCGCGCTGGACGCCGTGTACGCGCTCGAGGGCGGCATCAAATCCCTTGGGAATCCCCTCCTCCTCGAACTCTGGCGCAAGCTCCAGACCTCCGACCACTTCTACTACATGTCCACGAAGTACTGGAGCGACGGCGACGT